>NZ_LOWC01000012.1:0-67858 GCF_001522845.1 Burkholderia sp. BDU5
GCGAGCGCCATTTCGACCTGCCGCTTGCCGGTCCATTCCCGGCCGATCGAGAACACACGAGTGACATTGCCGTGGTCATCGACCGTGTAATGACGGATGTGGAAGATCGTACCGAAAGACGTGTCTTCGCGGTGCAGACAGAAAATCGAATCTTCCGTCCACGGCGCTTCCCAAATGACATCGCCCTCGCCTGGCTTCGCGAAGAAGCGGCGCACACGAATCGCAAAAAGCTTGCGGGCTTCACGATGAAAGCGGATTGGCCGATAGCGCAGACCAAAGAATAGGCCGCGCCCAAGCTTCCAGACTAGCGTGCCGAAAAGGACTATTGGGAAGATGGCTATGCAATTAAATACGAACATCCAAAACGGAGGAGCTGGGTCAGCGTGCGTCAGGAAATACACATACGGGCCAATTCCAATACCTAAGAAGGCCACTACAACACCAGTGACAAACCACTGCTTCTCTAGAAAGGACGGTTCGATCACGTCCATGTAGGTTGAATTAATGCTGAACGTCGACCCAAAATCCTGGACGTCTGGACCAACGGATCGATTGATCGGCAAGCGATGCGCCAGATCCCATTCCGGCACTGGCTTGCCGATACACTTCTTCATGACGCGTTCGTCCATGTATCAACCTCCTGCCGCCGAGGTGAAAGCCTTGAGCTCTGCCTCGAGCGAGTCGTAGTGTTCCCCCTTACTGAACTTGCAGCGAGACACCCAGTCTTTGAGGGCCGACGCCTTGAAAATCGCGATTGCGATACCCACCAAAATAGATAGGATCAAGGCAGGCCAGAACAGCGGCAGGCTGAAGAATGCGGCAGCCGCAACGTATACGCCTAGAACTCCACTTAGAGCATAGAGAGCAGTTAGACCGTATTCTTTATTGCCATATGCCTCCGGCATGTTCTTGACGATGTCATACCCGGCCAACACGATACCGGCAATCGCGCCCAACCCGCGACCGACCTTCGCCCCGACCTCGGCCCATTCGCTGGCGCCGGCCCACTGCTTCATGATGAACGCCGACAGCGGATGAGCCGGAGCTTTCGCCACGGTTTCCGACGCGGTTTCAATAACGGTCCCGACGATCGAAACGACGGCTCCAACTGCTTTCAGACCCGTTTCGCGTTGGCTGAACTGATCGCTGCCCGCCCAATCCTTTGCCGCGAAGGTAAGCGTCGCCATCTGGAAAATCACCGTCACGACGCCGAGATTGAACTCTCGGGCTGAGCCGAGCCACTTCTTGGCGGCATCCACGCCCGGAACCTTAACGGCCTTGATCGCGCCGGCCTCCAGTTTCCCGTCTCGGACCAGGGCCTCGACATCCATCTCATAGGCGACGACATTCGGGTCACTTGGTGGTGCCGTCCTCAAGACCTGTTTCCCGACTTGAGTCGCCGACGCGCGCTGTTCGGTCCGGTTGCCATCCAGTTTGACGCCCAACTCCCGGGCTTGCTGTAAAGCCCAGTCGCGGATTGCAAGCTTGCTGACTTGCGACGGTTTGAGTCGAACGCCGGACTGTATCGCCAAACGAATGGTCACGAAGCCGAGCGCGGCACCCCGCGTGGCCTTCGTAAGTACGTCGACGATCTGATTGGCAGTCGTCACGATGAGCCGATCGCGCAGGTTGGCCGCGTTGCCGAGATTTTCGATCTTTTTGAACGCTTCCTTGTAGAGGTTCAGGAAGTTCTCGTACTGGATATCAGAACCGTGTACCTGTGCATCCGCCGCTTTCATCAGCGTATCCTGATTGAACATCAAGGCGCGCGCGTACAGATTGCGGATGTTCGACGCCTGACCGTTCAACCAGCCATCGAGCACTTTCTTGCAAGCCTCCGTGCCGACAGCAGCACCAATGGCCTGTGCGCACGACTCACTATATGCGTAACCACTTCGAAGATCCTGCTGATCATGAACCCCAGCCATCCATTCGGCGAGCAGTTGAGACTTGAGCCAATCCGCATGTGCCTGTACCAGGGGCTGCCATTTCGGCTTGAAGGCCTCGAGTGCTTGCTGATACTCCTGCGGGAAGCGTTTCAAAGCCTCTTCATCGAGCACGCTGGTTCGCTTCCCGTCGGGACCGACCTTGAACGCTGCGTCCTCCCACGCCTCGTTCGCGGCCTCTTCCTGTGTTGCGGGGACGTTTTCGGTCTTGCGCTCTTCCTCCTTTACCGCCTGTTCAAAACTCCCCGTCCTGATCCAGGAACGCATCACGTGGAAAAACCCAATTGCATCCGGCGCGATTGGTGCGCCGACCTTCATATTGACCGCGTTGGCGTCCGCGATGGTTTTCGAGGTTCCATAGGTCAGACCGGTCACAGCCTTCGCATTGGCCCGGATTCCCGCTTCGGCTCGTTCGAGCAGTTGCGCCGATGTCCACTTCCAGTACACCTGTTCGTCGAAACCATTGTTCAGGTTGGGGACGGTCAGTTCGGCGAGGTCATTGGTAAGGCCAACGGGATCGTTGACCGCCACCACAAAACCTTTCTTGTTGGGCGACTCGGCCATCGCGTCGCCGATTCGTTTGGCGACGTTGCGCTGACGTAGACGAATCTCATCCTTGGGCGCGCGGTTGCTGAAGTCGAACGCGGCCTTCATTGCCTGGGCATCCATCGCGAAATGGGCGATCTTGCCCTGCGTGGCTTGAAATTCGCCCGTATCGGTCGCGCCTCCGCCTAGCATCGCGGGGATGTTGACGCATTGCATATGCTGCTTGCGCCAAGCTGCGTCATTGATTTTGTTGTGTACGAGGTCTTTGGTCCATCGCACGTTCGACCAGCCAATCCAGAGGTTGGTCGCTTCGTCGCCTCCGGGCGTGTGTTCGACGCTCACGCAACGGCCGAGCGACTCAAAAGCCATGTCTCCGTTTCTCGCACAGCCTTGGGTTAGCGCGCTCTCCGCATCGCCGGGCGGTGGCGTCACGTCCGGGGGGAAACTCCACATGATTCCATCGTCAAGCACCATGTAGGCGCTCAGCTTCTTCCGTTTCTCGTCGTACGTGTACAGATAGCCAGGACGCAACGCGCGCAGCGTGTACTTGGCGGCGGCGACGGCCTGAGGGGCGCGCCCGTCAATCCGAAAATTGCCAGACAGAGCCGGCGCTTTCGACGCACCACGCGGGCACGCGATCGCGTATCGAGCGGGATAAATCAGCAGCGACTGACGATCGCACAGCGGACAGCCTTTAGTGGTCGGCATGGGTTGCCCCTCGGAATTTCATGGTATGAAGTGATAGCCTTTATTCGGTCAGGAAAGCGTGCCGCATACGTTGAACCGCATCGTCGACGAGCGCATCGGTGGTCATCGCGTCCAACTCGCCCGCCGAGCACAAGGCCCGATCGAGCGCAGCCGGCAACTGCATTGCCTGATCGGCCGACAGTGCCGGCAGCCGCCGGCGAATCTGGTCGGCGATCTCACTGCGGTTGATGCGGGGCCACTGGTCCGGGCGCGGCCAGCCGGACGGTTGAGCGTCCAGCGGCACAATTTCGGCACCTAGGCCGGCGCTGCGCCAGCGATGGCTATGCCAGACGAAGCGCCATTCGTGAACGGGCCCCAGGAGGGCCATCCGCTGGATCGGATCGAACACCGCCAGCGTGAGGCTCAAGACACGCGGATCATAGTATCGCCAGAACACCGGATGCCCGCCCTCGCCAGGGCCGACCAGATACCGTGCGATGTGTTCAGCAAGCGCATCGGCATCCACGGCACTGTCGATCCACGCGCAAATTGCGGGCGGTCGTTCAACCTCTGTTTCCTCCTGCCATCGTTCGATCGCAATCCGTTGCCCCTCCGGATCGAGCGCAGCGAGGTCGATCAACCGCGGCATCAGTTCTTCGCGATGGGCCAGCACGCGCGGCGTGCAGGCGCGCATGTCGAGCGCGGCCAGATCGGGCACGTGCGCGAGTGTCGCAGGTTCCACCAGCAGAAATCCGGTCGTCGGTAGCGCCTGGTGATCGGGCACGGGCAGCATCGGGGGCGGGGACGTTTTCATTCGACCGTCCATCAGGCGAGCGTGATCGACGCTTGGCCGGTTTGTGCGGCACCGTCGGCCAATTGCGAGCACAAGTCCGGTCCAGGGAACTGCGCCGGAACGCTCTGCGGCCCAACAGTATCGTGGCTGCCCGCGTGAATCTTGTTCTCGCCGGGCGTGTAGCCCACGATACCTTTCGCGCTCACTTCGAACTGGCTGTTGCCGGCCGTCAAGCGAATGCCCTGCTTGGCGGTGATGTTGATCCAGTCCGTCGTGCTGATGATCGACAAGACCTTCTTCGCCAGCAGCTCCAGCTCGTCGTTTTCCGCATGCACCTGCACTTTGCCGCTCGCCGCGATCAGCTTCATACCCATCTTGTGCACGAACAGCGAGAACTTGTCCGATATGCTGGCGAAGAACGATTTCCCTGTCGCGACCGACACGCTGTCGCCGGCCGTGACGGCCACGTGCTGGCCGCCCGTGACGTGCGCTGTCGCGGGCGTCGTGACGGCAATGCCGGCCGCGCCGGCCAACAACAGGTGCGCTTCGTTGAGTTCCGGGAAATCGCCCTTGTCACGACTGCCCGTCGCCCCCGCGCCCTGGATGCCATCCACCTGCAATTTCAGCGCATCGGCGATTGGCGTCTGATCCACTCCGTTGTCCTGCGCCTGATAGTGCTGCGCGAGCTTGCCAAGTTGTCCGTGTAACGTTTGCGCTTTGGTCAACCGCGATGTCGGTTCGCTAACGTCCGAGAGGTGCCCCTGCGCGGCGGGACGCACCTCTGTGCTGATCACCATGCCCCTGCCGGTACGGATCGCGCCAACCTCATCGGTACGCAACTCGAAGCCTTCGCCTCGGGCATCTTTTCGGCCCTGCCAGTCCTCGATCCGCGTGATCTTGCCGAGCGACAACTGGCTTGCCGCATGGTCCGACCGAAGTTGCGCCTGAATGGCGTTCGCCGTATCGTCGAAAATCAGGTGATTGCTGCGGCCGGACGAGGCGTTGCCGTCCGCGCCGGTCAGCTCACGGCTGCGGATGCCCATCAGCGCGTTCTCGTCCGGCAGTTTCCACGACGGCACGTTGCGCGCATTCATCACGCGGCCCGTGATGATCGGATGGTCCGGATTGCCGTCGAGCCATTGCACGATCACTTCTGAACCGATGCGGGGCAGCGCCGCGATCCCCTGGCCGCCGCCGGCCCAGCCGCTTGCGACCCGCACCCATGTCGAATACTTGCCGTCGCGATCCCAGTGGAATTGAACCAGCACCCGGCCATGTTCGTCGGTGTGAATGCTCGCGCCGGATGGGCCGACAACGGTCGCTGTCTGCGGCGCGAGAATCTTCGCGCCGACGCTGTTGAAGCCGCGTCCGGGACGCCATGGTGTGGCCTTGGGGACACAGGTGAATTCGTTGCGGTACTCCGCCAGCACGCCCGTGTCTTGCAGATAGTTGTTGGTCGCCACGTGCCGGACCGAGACAATCAGGTATTCGTCGTCGCTCGGATCGCGGCTCAGCGCCGAGCCGTAACGGTCCGTCAGTCGGAACCAGCGCCCCGGCTGCACGAAGCGATTGTTGCCCTTTGCGTCGAAACGCTTGATCGTCGCTTCGATTTCCTCCATCCGGCGATTGACAACCTGATAGCCATGCTCCATGTTCCGATAGCCGTACGCGCCAGCGTATTCGTTCCATTCAAGCTGCGGCAGCGCGGCTTCCGGGCTCGACAGACTCGTTTGAACGTGAGTCGGCGTCGGGGTCTTGAAGTCGAAACGGGACAATTCCGCATGGGTCGACGTGGTTTGCTGGAACGGGGACCAGCTCAGAATGCTGTCCGATTCCTCTGCGCCCATGCCATTGTGGAAGCGGATTTCGTGTACCTTGCCATCGATCGCGGGCGCGGGACGCGTCGGATCAGAGATAGTGAGCCTGTGCGACGTGGCCGTGTGCTCGTACCAGTACAGATAGCCCGCGTGTTCCCAACGCCGATGAACGTAATTGTGATCGTCTTCGTCGAACTGGCAGGCCATCGTCATGCGCGGATCGTCTTCCCCGACCTGCCACGCCCATTCGGGCAACACGCCATAGTCCTGAAAAACCGTCGCTGTCTGGTCGTGCAGGTTCTGATCGAGGAACAGGCGATTGTGCTGGCTGTACTTCAGGTAGCTCAGCCACGGGCCCACGTGCGCCTCGTAGAATACCCAGCCGCCGTCCGTGCGAATGTGCCGGAACGCGAAGATATGGCCATTGAAATATCGTCGGCTGCCGTCGCCGCGCACCAAGCTGGCCGTCACGCGCTTGCCGATGAAATCCTTCGGCGCAAGGTGGTCGTTATCCGACAGGATTTCAATCTTGTACGCGAAATCCTTCGATAGCGCTTCAACTGCCTCGAATGCGTTCGGCAGCAGGATATTGTGAGGTGCGTTATCGTCCGGAAAGCTAATTTGCACTTGCCGGTTGTGCTGCGGCCCCAGCGCAAGGTCTCTCAGGGCTTGTGCCGTGTTCTGCATTGTTCTTATCCGTTGATCCGGGCGCGAAGTGCCGCTGGGCCGCCCGTGCGCCCTGGAATGCACCGGCAAAGTGGAGCTGACAATGCTCGTGCCCGCCCCGACGTGCAGCGATAAGCTCAGACGTATCCCACAAAGCCCCTTGAAGGCCCACGGGGAAAACTGTCAGGTTAGATTGAGGGATTTTCGCTCGGCGAACGGCAAAAAACACACGTTCCCTCTCATAAATTCGCAACTCGACCAACATCAATCAATCGCGTGCCGCTATCCGCCTGACAACGCACGGAATATATACGTACCGAAAGGAGGACATCCCCCGGACACGGCCCAGCCATGGTCTACCGCGTGTTGCCGTCGATCTTTGCGCTCGAACAACTGTGAGAGACGCCGCCGCCGTCCGGGAGGGCAGTGGCGGGCATACCTTTGCGTGGCATTTTTTGGCCTCCCGTCAAAGTGACTTTGCCAGCCACACCCAGTCAGTGTTCAAGGCGAAGTTCCAGGCTCTCCTCCCCAGGCGAGGCTACAAGCGCTCCATCATCGCACTCGCCCACAAGATTCTGCGTACCGTCTACTTCATCCTCAAGCGACGCGAACATTACCGGGACTCCGTCGTTGACTATGAAGCCCTCGCCGTTCAACGCAACGCACCTCGCTGGATCAAGGCCCTGGTCAAGCACGGCTTCCAGAACTCCACCACCGCCTGACCGCCAGAGTTCTCCTCCAGATGACCTGCATTGGTCAGGCAGGCGCTCGCCCTGAGTCCCGTTTCTTTCACGCTAAAATCTACCCGAAAAAGCACCCGAAAAAATTAGGGATTGTACGATACTTCCCGGACCGATGCGGCACAACCAACCGCCCGAAACCCTCATAAATAAAGGCCAAACGGGACGCCTTCGAATCTTACGCCCCCCCCCAACCGCGCAGCTACTGGTGGATCGCGCCGCGCAAGACGGCGGGCGAGGCGCTCGTCGGCCGGTTCTGTGCGTGGCTCGAAGCGCAGGCTCACGGCGGCTGAATACCCGGACGGGCGGGCGTCGGATCGGGAAAGTCGACCGGACGACCGTTTGCTACGCTACGCGCCGCGCCGATTGAGCGCCGGATCGATCGCGCGGCGAACGCCGTGCGATCGCACCACCCGCCGCATTTCGACCGCCGCATTTCGACCGCCGCATTTCGACCGCCGCATTTCGACCGCCGCGCCTCGATCCCCCCCGCCGCGCCTCGCCGCGCTTCGCCCCCGAACCGCCGTCACTCACACCATCGGCCCCGGCTCCTTCTCCCTGCGCAGCAGCGCATGGAGAATGATCGCGCCGAACGTCGCGGTGCCGATCCCGCCGAGCGCGAAGCCGCCGAACTTCAGCGAGAAGTCGCCCGCGCCGAGCACGAGTGTGACGGCCGCGACGATCAGATTCCGGTTGTCCGAGAAGTCGACGCGGTTCACGACCCAGATCCGCGCGCCCGTCACCGCAATGAGGCCGAACACGACGATCGACACGCCGCCCAGCACCGGTCCCGGAATCGTCTGGATCACCGCGCCGAACTTCGGCGAGAAGCCGAGCACGATCGCGATCAGCGCGGCCGCGACGAACACGAGCGTCGAGTAGATCCGCGTGACCGCCATCACGCCGATGTTCTCCGCATACGTCGTCACGCCCGTGCCGCCCACGCTGCCCGACACGATCGTCGCGAGCCCGTCGCCGACGAACGCGCGGCCAACGTAGCGATCGAGGTTGCGGCCCGTCATCGCGCTCACCGCCTTGATGTGGCCGAGATTCTCGGCGACGAGGATCACCGCGACGGGCGCGATCAGCAGCATCGCGTGCGGATCGAACACCGGCCGATGGAACGTCGGCACGCCGAACCACGCGGCGTTCGCAACGCTCGCGAAATCGATCGGCTTGCCGAGCCTCATGCCGTTCGTGAGCACCGCGTAGATCGCATAGGCGATCAGCACGCCGACGAGAATCAGGAGCCGCTGCAGCATCCCGCGCGCGAACACCGCGACGCCGCCGACGCAGAGCACGGTCACGAGCGCGAGCGTCGAATCGAACGTCGACGCGGAGACGCTCTTCACCGCGATCGGCGCGAGGTTGAGCCCGATCACCGCGACGATCGCGCCCGTGACGACGGGCGGCATCAGCGCCTCGATCCAGCGGGTGCCGATCGCCGACACGACGACGCCGATCAGCGCATAGACGACGCCGCATGCGACGATCCCGCCGAGCGCGACGGGCACGTTCGGGTTCGCGCCGCCGCCGCCGTAGCCCGTCACCGCGATCACGAGGCCGATGAACGCGAAGCTCGAGCCGAGATAGCTCGGCACGCGGCCGCCGACGAGCACGAAGAAGAGCAGCGTGCCGATCCCGGACATCAGGATGCAGAGGTTCGGATCGAAGCCCATCAGGAGCGGCGCGAGCACGGTCGAGCCGAACATCGCGACGACATGCTGCACGCCCATCGCGAACGTCTGCGGCCACGGCAGGCGCTCGTCGGGGGCGACGACGCAGGCCGCGTCGTCGCGCGGCTGCGCGCGCCACCGCGGGAAATAGGAATCGGCCATCGCGGGATTCTCCTTGTTGTCTGGATTGAGGCGCGCGCGACGGCGCGTCGAGGCAAAATCAGGCGCGAGTGTACGAAGCGGGAATCGCGCTGACAAGCGGCGCGCAAAAACGGCCGCCGCGCGGCATGCGCGCGGACAGGAAACGCAAGAAACGGGAAAGGAAACGCGCGCGGATGCGGCGAAGGCCGCCCGCGTCGAAGGCAGCAGGCGGGACGCGGGCAAGGAGGCGGGTGCATCGGGCGCGCAGCCGGCGTGCGCCGAAGACATGCGAGCCGGCGCAGTCGCGTCCGACGCGGCTCAAGCGGCTCAAGCGGCTCATGCAGCTCATGCAGCTCATGCGGCCGATGCGGCCGATGCGGTCTGCACGGCTGCGGCGACAAGGCCATTCGGCGACTTGCCGTCCCGACGCATCCGGCATGGCGCCCGCGCCCGCAAAATCGACGGCAACGAAACCGCGCCCGAAAGCAAAACGGGCGGCCCACGCCGCCCGCTTCACCGCATCAAGCTCGCCGCGGACGGCGCAGCCGCCGCCGAGCGGACGCGAATCGGCTGGACGCCGCCGCCGAATCGCGAGCGCAAGCCGCGATGCTTACGGATTCAGATACTGGAACAGCGACAGATTCTGCATCTGCACGAACGCCTTCTGCGCGGCGCTCAGCGAATTCTGCAGTTGCAGGAACTGGCTGATCGCGGCCGGCAGGTTCGTGTCGGTCAGGTTCGACAGGCTGTTCGTCGTCTGAAGCGAATTCGTCGTCGTCACCGACTGCATCGCCTTCACTTCCTGCAGGCGGCCGCCGACCGACGCCTGCACGGTCAGCACGTTCGTCATCGTGTTCATCAGCTTCGTCGACGCGGTGGCCATCGTGTTCGTCAGTGCGGTCGACGCGGTCGCACTGTTGCCGACGGGCGTCTTCAGCGCGGCGATCACCGTGTCGAGCGTCGCGAACACGTCGGTGCCCGCCTGCGGCGCGGGCGTCACCGTGAATGTATCGCCCGCCGCCGGCGTGCCCGACACCGCGACCGTCTGCCCGCCGAGATTGATCCCCGCGCCCGCCGAGTAAGGCTGCGCAGTGGTCGTCGTCGGCGGCGCGACCGTGTTGTCGGTCACCGTGTAGGTCGGCGCCGCCGCCGTGCCGCCGAACGTGATCGTGAACTGGTGCGTGTTGGTCGGATCGGACGGATTCGTGATGCTGACCGCGCCGATCGTGCCCGTGCCCGTGTTGCTCGCGCCCGCGGCGGGCACCGGCAAGCTGCCGAGGAACGGCACCGACGTAAACACGCTCGCGCCGTTGTCGCCCTGCGAGATCGTGCGCGTGTCGGCGATCTGCACGGTCCGCGCGCCATAGTCGCCGGCGTACGTGACGCCGCCGCCCGGCTTGTTCGAGAACGGCTGCGTCGTCGGCTGGAAGCCCGAGAACAGGTAGTTGCCGGCGCCGTCCGCCGTGTTCGCGAGTGTGAGCAGGTGGTCGCGCGAGCCCTGGATCTGCTCGGCGAGCGCCGCGCGGTCACTGTCCGACAACCCGCCGTCGCCCACGTGCAAGATCGCCTGATGCGCGGCGTTGAGCGCGTCGCTTACGCTCGTGAGCGTCGCGCTCTCGGTCTGCAGCGCGGTCTGGACGACGAACTGATTCGACGTGTACTGCGCGAGCGTCGCCGACGTCGCCGACAGCTGGACCGCCTGCGCGGCCGCGAGCGGATTGTCGGCGGGCGTCGTCAGGCTGACGCCGCTCGACACCTGCTGGTAGAGCTGAGCGATCTGCGCCTGCTGGTCGTTCATCATGTCGACGTTCAGGCTGTAGAGCTGAGAGCTGGAAATGCGCATCGCCGTCTACCTCGTTCAGTTGAACAGACCGAGCACGGTCTGGAACAGCGAATCCGCCGTCTGGATCACCTTCGCGTTCGCCTGATAGAGCTGCTGATACTGCATCAGATTCGCCGCTTCCTCGTTCTGGTTCACGCCCGACACCGACTGCTGCTGCGCCGTGATCTGGCCGACGAGCGCCGTCTGCGCGGTGCTCGACGCCTTCAACTGGCTCGCCGCGTTGCCGATCGCGTTCACGTAGCCCGCGTACGCGCCCGTCAGCGTCGTCGTGCCGTTGTTCATCGTCTTCGAGTTGACGAGCTGCGACAGCGCGAGCGCGTTGCGGCCGTCATTCGTGCCCTTGTTCGCGCCGATCGTGAACTGGTCGCCGTCCGCAGGCGTGCCCGACAGCGACACGCTCACGCCGTTGATCACGGTCGACGACGACGGCGGCTGCGTCGTGCTCGAAATCGTCATCGACGCGCCCTGCGACGGGTCGTACGGCACGGACGGCGTCGCGGTCGTGATGTCGTACGACACCGACGGGGGGCCCGCGACCGTCACCGTCGTGCCGACCGGGAAACCCGACAGCGTCTTCGACGATGCGTTGTACGTGAGCGTCGTCGTGCCGGACGGCAGTTGATAGCCCGTGCTCACCGATCCCTGCGTGATCGCGCCCGTGCCGCTGTTCGTCGGCGCGCTCGCCGCGAGCACCGGCGACGCCGCCGCGATCGCCGAGCCGTTCGAGGTCGCGAGCGCGAAGCCGTCGAGCGCGCCGCGCGTCGGCAGCACGGTGAACGCGTCGCCTGCGGCGGGCGTGCTCGTCAGCGACAGATTCAAGCCGCCGATCGTCATCGTCGGCGGCGTGGATGTCGGCGTCGCCGTGCCGACGACGCTGCCCGTCGCACGATCGGTCAGCGTGTATTTCGCGCCGTCGAACGACAGCGAGTAGTCGCTAGACGGCGGCTGCGTGCCGTCCGCGATCGACGCGGACAGCGTCGCGCTGCCGGTATTGCCCTGGTTCGCATAGACGACCGGGCTGCCGACCGTGAAGAGATTGCCGCCCGGATTGCCGGACAGATCGATGCCGAGCGCGTTCTGCGCGTTGACCTGCGCGGCGAAGCTGACGGCGAGCGCGCCGAGCTGCGCCTGCGCGGGATCGAGCGTCTGGCGGCGGAACGCGAGCAGGCCGCCCAGCGTGCCGCCCGTCAGCGACACGTCGGGCAGGGGCTGGGTCTCGCCCGGCGGGTTCGCGCCCGCCATGCCCTTCGACACGATCGTGAGCTCGCTCGGATCGGACGGCGACGCGACGGCGGCGAGCTGATAGCTCGCGTTCCCGACGACGAGCGGCTGGCCGCCCGACAGGAACACGCTGTAGCTGCCGTTGCTCTGCACGACCTGCACACCCGCGAGCTGCGACAGGTTCGACACCGCGAGATCGCGCTGGTCGAGCAGCTGGTTCGGCGGCTGGCCCTGCGAGCTCGCCGATGCGATCTGCTCGTTGAGCTGCGCGATCTGCGTGGTGTAGCCGTTGATCTTCGTGACGGTGTCGGTGAGTTGCGAGTTCACGGTCTGGCGCAGCTGCGAGTACTGCTGGCTCGCGGCCACGAGCTGGCTCGCAAGCGTCTGCGCGTTGCTGATCGCGGTCTGCCGCGTGGACGGATCCGCCGCGTTGTTCGCGACCGTCTGCAGGCCGGTGAAGTAGTTCGTGATCGCGGTCGAGATGCCGGCCGTCGGGCTGCCGACGTAGTTGTTCAGCTGCGCGACGAGCGAATAGTAGGTCGACAGCGAGCTGCCCTGCGTCTGCGCGGCGTTGAGCTGGTTCGACAGATACTGGTTGTACTGGCGCTCGACGGTGACGGTCGTCACGCCTTGCGGCAGGTAGCCGCTGCTCGTGTACTGGCCGCTCGCTTCCGCGAAGACGGGACGCTCGACGGAATAGCCGGGCGTCGCCGAGTTGCTGATGTTCTGGCCGGTCGTGGTGATCCCCCAGAGCGCGGCGTTCAGGCCGCTGATCCCGAGGTTCATGAGGGTATTGGACATGCGCGATCCTATGAGCCGGCCGCGCCGCGGCCGCCGGGTTGCGTGGACTCCCGGTATAACGGCCGCGCGTGAGAAAAATTGAGGGACCGCATGCGCAAAAATGCGCGCGGCGTCCTGCGGTCGGCGCGCGAGCGCGGCCACAGGCGTCGCGGGCTGCTTCGCCCGCCGCGAATCAGGCCCGCGCGAGCTGCCGGCGCTTCATCTCGAGCTGCGTGATGAGGCGCTGCAGCGTGTTCTCGGCGTTGCCCGGCAGCGACACGAAGCGAAAGCCGAGCTGGTAGCGGCGCGCGCCGTTCGGCGCGTCGGTCGAGCGGTGCGACACGAGCTGCAGATCGAGCGACAGCATCCCGTGGCCGTTCAGGTTCAGCTCGACGTCGGGCAGCGTCATGCCCGGCTCGAGCGCGGACACGCGCTCGTCGACCGTGCGCAGCCCGAGGCCGCCGAGCGACAGGTTGTGCACTTCGAACCGGAAGCTCTCGCCGTCCGGCAGCCTGCCGCAGCACACGTACGGATCGAGGATCGGCGCGTCGACGCGGAAATATTCGCGGCGCTGCACGCAGTACAGCACGTCGGGGAAGTCGGCTTCGAATGCGGGGAGGTTTTCGTAGCGGGTTTCGCGCGGGGTCGCGGTCGAGAATTCGACGCGCACGCCGTCCGGCGACGCATGGAACACGCAGTGCGGCGCGGCGAGAATGCCCGCGTTCTGATCGGCGAGCGCGCCCCAGTCGAACACGAAGGTTCGCGCGCCGACGTCGACGTCGAGGATGCGGGTGACGAGCTGGCCGCCCTGATACTGGACGGTCAGGAAATCCCCACGATTGACGAGATTGCGCAGCTGGACGCCGATCTCGAGCGGATTGCGGCGGCCGTAATCATGGCCGGAATGCGCGGCGGCGCTCGCGGCCTGACTCGTCGACTGTTCGGTATTCATGGCTTGCCGGTATTTATCTCGATGCGCCCGGCGGGTTGGGGGCGCGTTATGACCGGGGCGCGATCCGCCCGATCGTTGGTCTCTCACGTTTAGCGGCAACAGCAGCGCAAAGTTTAGATCGAAACCGGAGTTTATTTTTTTAGCAAACGTTAAAACCGCGCGAGGCCAAAGCCTGGCGCGGTCCGAAATGTACCGAATGCACCGAACGATTGCTCGGTTCGCGTCAGCCGATCTGCTGCATGATCGTAATCAGCTTCTTCGCATAATGCGGATCGGTCGCGTAGCCGGCCTTCTGCATCCCGTGCGCGAAGCCTTCCGCGCTGTGCCCCGCATTCAGCACGCCCGCGTAGCGCGGGTTGTTCTTCAGCAGGTTCGCGTAGTCGGTCATCGCGTGCTCGTACGAGTCGTACGCGCGGAACTGCGCGACGACGCGGTGCGGCTTGCCGTTCGCGTATTCGGTCGTGACGGCCGACACCGTGCGCCCGGTCCAGCCCTTCGTCGCCTTGATGCCGAACACGTTGTGGCTCGACTCGCCGTTCGCGCCGCGGATCTCGCGCTTGCCCCAGCCGGATTCGAGCGCCGCCTGGCCGACGATGAAGCGCGCCGGAATGCCCGTCGCCGCGCTCGCCGCCTGCGCGGCGCCCGCCATCTTCTCGACGAACGCGTCCGCGTTCGCGGAGCTGCCGTTGCCCTTGAGCGGCGGCGTCAGCGCGCTCGCGGCCGAATAGCCGCGCGTGCCCGCCAGCGCGCCGTTTCCGGACGACGCGTTCGCATACGCCTTCGCAAGCGCGTTCATCGCGACAAGGCCGCCTTCGCCCTGCGCGTCGGGCGCGACGTTCGTGTTGCGCATCAGTTGCTTCGCCAGCGCGTCCGCGACGCCGATACCCTTCCCCGACATCTGCTGCGCGAGCTGCTGGTCGAGCATCGACGTGTACATCTTCGACGAGCTCGAATCGAAGGGGCTGTTCGACGGCGTCGCGTCGCGCATGCTCTTCAGCATCATCTGCGTGAACATCGCGTCGAACTGGCCCGCGACCATCTTCACGCCTTCGCGCGGCGTCGCCGCCGCGGCCTTCGAGCGCATCGCGTCGAACCCTTGAACGTCGAGCGCGAAGCGCTGCGACAGATCGTTCGCTTTCGTGAAAGTCGTCACTTAGATGATCTCCAGATCCGCGCGCAGCGCGCCCGCCGCCTTCATCGCCTGCAGGATCGACATCAGATCCGCGGGCGTCGCGCCGAGCGAGTTGAGCGCCTTCACCACTTCGGCGAGATTCGCGCCCGCCGTCACCATCCGCAGCGCGCCGTTGTCCTGCTTGAGCTGAATCTGCGACTGCTGCGCGACGACCGTCTGCCCGTTCGAGAACGGCCCCGGCTGCGACACGACGGGCTGCGTGTTGACGACGACCGACAGATTGCCGTGCGCGACCGCGCAGTTCTGCAGCGTCACCATCTGGTTCATCACGATCGAGCCCGTGCGCGCGTTCAGGATCACCTTCGCGGCCGCCTTGTCGGGACTCACTTCCAGGTTCTGCAGCCGCGCCATGAACGCGACCTGCTGCGCCGAATCGGCGGGCGCCGTGAGCTGGATCGTGCGGCCGTCGAGCGCCGTCGCGGTACCCGGGCCGAAGCTCGAATTCACCGCCGACACGATCCGCTGCGCGGTGCCGTAATCCATGTCGTTCAATTGCAGTTGCAGCACGCCGTTCATCTGCGCGATCGCGTTCGGCACCGACCGCTCGACGATCGCGCCGCCGGCGATCCGCCCGGCCGCAAGCTGGTTCACCTGCACGCGGCTGCCGTTCGCGCTCGCACCCGCGCCGCCCACCGCCATGTTGCCCTGCGCAAGCGCGTAGACCTGGCCGTCCGCGCCCTTCAACGGCGTGAGGAGCAGCGTGCCGCCGCGCAGGCTCTTCGCGTTGCCGAGCGACGACACCGTCACGTCGATCGCCTCGCCCGGCCGCGCGAACGGCGGCAGCGTCGCCGTCACCATCACCGCGGCGACGTTCTTCAGCTGCATGTTCGTCATCGCCGACGAGCCGCCGTTCGCCGAGCCGTTGTTGATCGAGATGCCGAGGTTCGCGAGCATGTTCGCGAGCGTCTGCGTCGTAAACGGCGTCTGCATCGTCTGGTCGCCGGTACCGTCGAGGCCGACGACGAGGCCGTAGCCGATCAGCGGATTGTCGCGCACGCCCTGGATCTGCGCGAGATCCTTCAGGCGCTCCGCGTGCGCGGCGACGGGCGCGAGCACGCAAGCGGCCGCGAGCGCGCAGCGCGCGGCTGCGCGGCGGGTCCAACGGAGAGCGCGCACGACGCGCGCGAGCAAGGTACGCATCGTCTTCACCACGGCGCGATGTTGAGGAAGAAGCGCTGCAGCCAGCCCATCGTCTCGGCTTCGTTGATGTAGCCCTTCGCCGAGTATTCGATCTTCGCGTCCGCGACCTGCGTCGAGTAGACCGAGTTCTGACCCGAGATCGTGTTCGGATTGACGATGCCCGAGAAGCGCACGAACTCGTTGCCCTGGTTGATCAGCATCTGTTTCTCGCCGCTGACGATGAGATTGCCGTTCGGCAGCACGTTCGTCACCGTCACGGTGATCGTGCCGTTGAACGTGTTCGCCGCGCTCGCGCCGCCCGTCGCGGCGAATTTGTTCGCGCCCTGCGCGGACAGGTTCGCCTTGTTGAAGAGGCCGCCGAGGAAGCCCGCGGTCGGCACGTCGAAGCTCGTGTTGCCCTGCCGGTTCGTGTTCGCGCCCGACGACTTCGTCGCGTTGATGTTCTCCGCGATCACGATCGTCAGGATGTCCCCGACGTTGCGCGGCCGCTGATCCTCGAAGAGCGGCCGGCCCGCATAGCCCGGGTTGTAGATCGAACCGGGCGCCTGCATCGCGGGCGGCATCGGCGGCGTCGCCGACATCGGCTGCTGGATGATCGGCTCGCGCGGAAGCTGCGCGCAGCCGGCCAGCGCGAGCGCGGCCGCGACGGCGGCGGCGGCGCGGCACGCCGCCGCGTTGCGCGCGCCGCGCGCCGGTTGCGGGAGAAGACGAACCTGCTTCATGGCTTCGGACCTGGGACCGGTTAGCGCGACATCTGCGTGACGGTCTGCAACATCTGGTCGGACGTGGTCACGGCCTTGCTGTTGATTTCGTACGCGCGCTGCGTCTGGATCATGTTGACGAGCTCCTGGACGACGTTCACGTTCGACGCCTCGACGTAGCCCTGGTTGAGCGTGCCCGCGCCGTTCAGGCCCGGCTGCGACACGTTCGGCTGGCCCGACGACGTGGTTTCCGCGAACAGGTTCTCACCCTTCGCCTCGAGGCCGGCAGGATTGATGAACGTCGCGATCTGCAGCGCGCCGATCTGCACCGCGTTGTTCGACCCCGGCTGCGTGACCGACACGACGCCGTCCTTGCCGATCGTGAGCGACGTCGCGTTCTGCGGAATCGTGATCGCCGGGATCACCTGATAGCCGCTCGACGTGACGAGCTGGCCCTGCGCATTGGTCTGGAACGAGCCGTCGCGCGTATAGGCGTTCGTGCCGTCCGGCATCAGCACCTGGAAGAAGCCCTGGCCGTTGATCGCGACGTCTTTCGAGCCGCCCGTCTGCTGCAGATTGCCCTGCGTGTAGAGCCGTTCGGTCGCGACCTGCTGGACGCCCGTGCCGAGCTGCAGGCCCGACGGCAGCTCGGTTTGCTGCGTCGAGTTCGCGCCCGGCTGGCGCACGGTCTGGTACAGCAGATCCTCGAACACCGCGCGCGAGCCCTTGAAGCCGTTGGTGCTCACGTTCGCGAGATTGTTCGAGATCACGTCCATCTGCGACTGCTGCGCGTTCATGCCGGTCGCGGCGATGTAAAGGGAACGGTTCACGTGTTGACTCCTTGTCTGGCGCTTGGCTGTGCTTAGCTGAAATTGAGCAGCTGGTTCGCCGCCTGCTCGTTCTGGTCGGCGGACTGGATCAGCTTCGTCTGCAATTCGAACGCGCGCGCGTTGTCGATCATCGACACCATCGCCGCCACCGGATTGACGTTGCTGCCTTCGAGCGAATTCGGCACGACCTTCACGGCCGGATCGGCATCGGCGGGATTGCCGTCCGCGGTGCGGAACAGGCCGTCGTCGCCGCGCTTCATCGTCGCGGGATCGGGATTCACGAGCTTCAGTTGATCGATCATCGCGACGGCGGTCGGCGGATCGCCCGGCATCAGCGCCGACACGGTGCCGTCCTGGCCGATCGTCAGCTGCGCGTTCGGCGGCACGGCGAGCGGGCCGCCGTTGCCGACGACGGGCAGGTCGTTCGCGGTCACGAGCTGCCCGTTCTGGTCGACGTGCAGGTTGCCCGCGCGCGTGTACGCCTCGGAGCCGTCCGGCAGCATCACCGACAGCCAGCCCGGCCCCTGAACCGCGACATCGAGCGGATTGCCCGTGCGCTCGATCGGGCCCGGCGTGAAGTCCGCGCCGGGCGTCGACGACAGCGTGTAGGTGCGGGTCGTCGACGGATCGACGTTGCCGCTGCCGTCGTCGAAGTTCATCGGCACCGCACGAAACGTCGCGAGCTGTGCGCGGAACCCCGTCGTCGACGTGTTCGCGAGATTGTTCGCGACGACGGACTGTTGCTCGAGCGACTGCGTCGCGCCCGTCATCGCCGTATAGATCAGTCGGTCCATGGCTGGCTGTTGTCCGCGAAGGCCGCTTACAGGTTGATGAGCGTCTGGTCGACGGTCTGCTGCGTCTTGATCGTCTGCGCGTTCGCCTGGTAGTTGCGCTGCGCGGTGATCAGCTTCACGAGCTGGCTCGTCAGGTCGACGTTCGAGTTTTCGAGCGCGCTGCCCTGCAGCGTCCCGTGGTTCGTGCTGCCGGGCACCGAGATCTGCGGCACACCCGACGTGGCCGTCTCGACGTACTGGTTGTTGCCGACGCTCACGAGGCCGTTCGGATTGTTGAAGTTCGCGAGCACGATCTGCCCGAGCGTCGACGTCTGGCCGTTCGAGTAGTTGCCGGTCAGCTTGCCGTCCGCGCCGATCGAGAACGTCGTCAGCACGCCGCTCGCGAATCCGTTCTGCGCGAGGTTGTTGATGCCGTTCTTGCCGCCGTACTGCGTGGTGCCCGTCAGGTCGAGCGTCAGATTCTGCGGGTTCGCCGCGCCCGTCGTCGTCGGAATCGAGAACGAGAACTGACCGACGTTCGTCGTCGGCGCGCCGGCCGGCGTCGACGTGCCCGTGATCGTGCCCGCCGTGTTGAAGCTGACCGAGCCGAGATCGGTCGGCGTCTGGCCCGACGGGCCCGCGTACGCTTCCCACTGGCCCGTCGTCGAGCTCTTCACGAAGTACAGGTTGACGTTCTGCGAGCCGCCAAGCGAATCGAACGCCTGCACCGACGTCGTGTAGTTGTAGCTCGTCGGATCGGAATAGTTGAACGGCGTCGTCGCGGGCACCGGGTCCTGCGAGTTCAGGTTGAACTGGCCGGTGATCTTGGTCGTCGCGGTCGGCGCGATGTTGGTCGTCGGCGCCTGCAGCGGCACGGTCGCCGCGCTGTTGATCACGCCGTTCGAGTCGGCCGCGTAGCCCATCAGGTTCAGGCCCTGCGAGTTGACGATGTAGCCGTTCTTGTCGCGCTGGAACGTGCCGTCGCGCGAGTACGTGACGACGCCGTTGTTCGACATCTGGAAGAAGCCGTTGCCGTTGATCGCGACGTTCAGCGACGAAGTGCTCGACGCGATCGTGCCCTGGCTGAACTGCTGCTGCACCGACGCGAGCATCGTGCCGATGCCGATCGGATTGTTGACAGCCGACGCGACCGAATTCGCATACATGTCGGAAAATTGCGCGGTGCTTCCCTTGAAGCCCACCGTGTTCGCGTTCGCGATGTTGTTGCCGATCACGTCGAGGTCGCTCGACGCGCCTGCCAAACCGCTCAAACCTTGTTGATAGCCCATCTCGGTCTCCGTGGCGAAGAAGCTGGATCAGTTGGTGGAAGACGAGGCGCTGCCGTTCGACGCGCTCGTCGTGGTGTTCGGGAAGATCGATGCGACCTGGCTGAAGCCGACCGTCGATCCGTTCGACAGCACGAGCCCCGGCGTGCCGTCGGCCTGCTTGACGACGCTCAGCACCTGCGCGGACGACAGCGTCGTCGGCGCGTACTGCTGGCCGGACGTGTCGGTGTAGCTCGCGCTGATCGTGTAGGTGCCGTCGGGCAGCTTGTTGCCGGCCGTGTCGGTCGGCGTCCAGTTGAACGGCACGGTGCCCGCCGACTGCGCGCCCGCGTTGATCGTGTTGACGACGACGCCTGACGAGTTCTTCACGGTGATCGTCAGGTTCGACACGGCGCTCGTCAGCTGCACGCCGAACGGCGACGCCGCGCCGCTCTTGACAGGTACGGTGTTGCCCGGCGCCAGCACGTTCGAGCCGATCAACATCGCCGCCTGCGTCTGCTGGCCGGCCGTGAGCTGCGACGACAGCGACGTGAGCGACGTGTTCAACTGCGCGATGCCGCTCACCGTGTTGATCTGCGCGAGCTGCGACGTCATCTGCGAGCTGTCGACGGGGCTCGTCGGATCCTGGTTCTGCAACTGCGTGACGAGCAGCTTGAGGAACGTCGTCTGCAGATCGCTCGCCGACGTGGTCGACAGCGAGCTCGCGACGTTGATGTTCGCGTTCGAGCTGCTGGTGCCGGTCGTACCGCTCGTCGTGCTCGCGCCCGTCGTGTTCGACGACTGGCTGTTCGAGCTCATCGTGTCGAACGGCAGCGTGTTCACGGTCGTGCCGCTGCCGCCGATGGTGGTCAAGGAGGATGTCATTCCGATTCGCCTTCCTCTGCTATGCGTGTTTTCAGTCGATGGAAAAGGGCGCGTCAGCTGCCGATCGTCAGCGTCTTCAGCATCAGTTGCTTCGCGGTGTTGAGCGTCTCGACGTTCGCCTGATATGAACGCGACGCGGAAATCATGTTGACCATCTCCTGCACCGGATCGACGTTCGGCATCGTCACGTAGCCGTTCTGGTCGGCGGCCGGGTTCGACGGGTCGTAGGTCGTCTTCATCGGCGACGGATCGTCGATCACCTTGGTCACCTGCACGCCGCCGACGCCCTGGCCGGACGCGGTGCGCGCGCGGCCCATCGGCGCGGTCGCGAACACCACCTGCTTCGCCTTGTAGGGCTTGCCGTCGGGACCCGTCACGCTGTCGGCGTTCGCGAGGTTCGACGCCGTCACGTTCAGACGTTGCGACTGGGCCGACATCGCGGAACCCGCGACGTCGAAAATGTTCATCAACGAAGGCATGCGTACTCCTTATCGCGTTGCGCGCCCATTCAAACGTTTCCCGTGACGCGCGCGGCACGCGGGAAACGCGCCGAAGCGGCGCGTCACGAACTCGAATTCGACGTGATCGCGGCGATCATCGTCTTGATCTGCTGCGTCATCACCGTCATCCCGGCCTGGTAGTGCACCGCGTTGTCGGCGAACTGCACGCGCTCGGTGTCGAGATCGACGGTGTTGCCGTCGAGCGCCGGCTGCTGCGGGATCCGGTACTGCGCGCGGCCGTAGTCGTCGCTCGGGCCGCCCGTCGGGATCAGCTTCACGTTGCCCGCCATGTGCGAGCCCGACGTCGTCGCCATCGACATCCCGCTCGTCACGCCGGCCGGCTGCGCGAGCGGAAGCTGCGCCGCGTTGCCGGCGGAGCGCGCGCCGTCCTGCTTCAGCGCACGGGCGAGCGTCGACGAGAAGTCGACGTCGCGCGCGCGGTAGCCCGGCGTATCGGCGTTCGCGATGTTCGACGACAGCAGTTCCTGCCGATACGTGCGCACGTCGAGCGCCTGGCGGCCGAATGCGAATTCGGCATCGAGTTTGTCCAGCATCTGCGAGTCTCCGTCTGAAGATGCGCTGCTCTTTCGCCGCCGGCGGTCGACCGCGAACCGCGGGCGGCTGACCATGGACGGCCAAAGAGGCTTTTTCCCATGGGACGCATGGTAGGCGGGCGACGCAACGGGCAATCGGGCGAATAACCGGCAAAGGGCCCCTCTATTCGCGGTTTGCCGGCGGGCGCCCATCCCTAGAATGCAACCCCGTACCAAACGGTTTCGAGGAGGGCGCGATGACGACAGACGCAAGCCGCGCAACGCGCGCGCGCTTTGCCGTGGCGCTCGCACTGGCGGGCTGGACGTGCGCCGCGCTCGCGCAGCAGGCGGGCGACGGCGGGATGATCGTGATTCCGGGCCGCGGCGAATCGGCCGAAACGGCGCTCGCGAACGCGAATGCGGCGAACGCGCGCGGCGCCAATGCAGCGGGAGCGAGCACGCCGGCCGCCGTCGGATGGAACGGATCGGGCAGCAATACGGCACGCGTGGGCGGGCGGAACGCTCAGGCCGCCGCGCAGGCGGCCGCCGCATGGAACGGCCGAGCCGGCGCGCCGCCGGGGGCCGGGTCGAGCGATCCAGCCTACGCCCCGACGGCAGCCGAGCAGAGCAACGGCCAGATCGTGATCGAACCGGGTCCGCCCGCATCGAACGGCCGGATTGCGGCATCGCCCGCGATCGGATGGAAGCGGCCAGCGATCGCGGCCGCCCCGCGAGGCGGGTGGAACGGTCAGGTGAATCCCGCATCGGCGACGGCAGGATCGAATCTTCCCGCAAGCGCCGCGCCGACGAGCGCCCGATGGAACAATCCGGCCGGCGCGACCGCGCCCGTCACCGCGAACCGGAGCAATCCGGCGGCAAGCGTTGCTGCCGACGTCAATCCCGCATTCCGCGCGGTCGCTGCATCGCGCGCGCCGGCCAACGCGCAGCAGGTCGCGACGGTCGTCGCGCAGGATGCGGCCGTGCCCACCGGCCCGCCCGCGAACGCACGGGCGGCCGCCCAGCCGTGGCGGGCTCAGCGCGCCCAGGCCGCCGCACAAAGCGGCATGATCCCCGTCTCGTTCCGCACGGAGCCCGCGCCAAGCGCGCTGCCCGCCCGTCCCGCGCCGATTCGCGCGGCCGCGCCCGCAACGAACGCCCCTGGCGCGCAGACGACCGCCGCGCCGGCCGCCTCCGCCAATGCGACAGCCTCCGCTCCGGTCCCGGCCGGCCAGCAGGACGGCGAAACGATCCGCCGCGCCGCGCTCGCGTTTCTTCAACAGCAGGCGGCGGGCCTGCCCGGCAAGACCGCCATCACCGTCGCGCCCGCGTTCCCGCGCGGCCTCGCCACGTGTACGACGCTCGAGCCGTTCCTGCCGTCGGGCGCGCGCCTCTGGGGCCGCACGACGGTCGGCGTGCGCTGCGCGGGCGAGCGTCCGTGGACGATCTATCTGCAGGCGAAGCTCGCCGTCCAAGCGACCTATTACGTCGCCGCGCGCCAGATCTCGCCCGGCGAGGCGCTCTCGGCGGCCGACCTCGTCGCGCGCGACGGCGATCTGACGATGCTGCCGCTCGCCGTGATCACCGATCCGACCCAGGCGGTCGGCGCGACCGCGCTCACGCGGGTCGCGGCCGGGCTGCCGCTGCGCCGGGATCTCCTGAAGAGCGCGGCGTCGGTATCGATCGGCCAGACGGTGCGGGTCGTCGCGTCGGGGCAGGGGTTCACGATTTCGGCCGAGGGCAGCGTGCTCAACAACGCGGCGCCCGGCCAGCAGGTACGGGTGCGCATGGCCGCGGGCCAGATCGTCACGGCGATCGTCAAGGACGCCGCGACAGTCGAGATCCCCCTCTAAGATTGCAAACTTTCGTTGATTCAGGGATTTACCGAAAAACGGGTGCTAAAGTTCGGGCCGGCCTTGCCGTTATCGTGGTCAAACCCGTACAGGAAACACCATCGTGAAAGTCGATTCCACCACTACTTCGAACGCCCGCACGCTGTCGAACGCCAGTGCGGGCGCGGCTCGCACGCAAGCCGGCCAGCCGGCCTCGGCCCGGACGCCCGCCAGCGCCGCGGGCGCGCCGACGGGCGGAGACGCGAACGTGAGCCTGTCTGGCCTGTCGTCGACGCTGCGCAGCCTGGCCGCATCGGGCAGCGCCGACATCGATACCGCCCAGGTCGAGGCGATTCGGGACGCGATCAAGAACGGCACACTGTCGATCGACACCGGCAAGATCGCCGACGGCATCCTGCAGACCGCCCGCGAACTGCTGAAGCAGCCGCCGCAGGCGGGCAACAGCTGAACCGGCTTCGCGGCCGGACGAAGAAACGCGAAGCACGGCGCGCGGACGGTCCGCGCGCCGGCATGTCGAGCCAAACGAGATGAGAGACGAACTGCTGGCCACGGTCAACGACGAGCACGCGACGGTCGAAGCGTTCGCGTCCCTGCTCGCCTACGAGGAAAAGGCGCTGACGACGGCGTCGCCGCTCGAGGCGCTGCCGGGCATCGTCGACAGGAAATCCGAGCTGATCGAGAAGCTCGCGCACCTCGAACGCCAGCGCGACACGCTGCTCGCGTCGCTCGGCCTGCCGGCCGGCAAGACGGGCATGGATCGCGCGGCCGAAAACGACGCGCGTCTCGCGAACGGCTGGCAGTTGCTGCAACAATCGGCAGAACGCGCGCGCCACGCGAATGCGATCAACGGGATGCTGATCCGCATCCGGATGGACTATAACGAACGAACGCTGTCCGTGCTGCGCGCCGCGCCGCAGCGCAACGGCTTCTACGGACCGGACGGACGCGTCGCGGCCGCGCGCTAGGGCCTGTCTGGGTTAAACATACAAGCGCGTTTCTTGATCAACGTGAGCTCGGAAGCGTGCCAAGTCGTATTCGACCGTGATCCGTTCGTGGCGGCTGCCGTTGCAGCTGTTTGCGCCGCCCGCTCACTTCGGTTCGCCCTTCTCGTCCCCTAGGTGGCGGATCAGTTCACCGCCCAAGACACTTAAAGATCACCTTCTCGAGCACGGCAAACTGCTCGTGGATGGCTGCCCGGTCCAATATCCCGTGCATCATTAGCCCGATTGTTCCGAGTCCGGGTTCGGGTTCGCGCTCCAGCCCGCCCTTCTCATTTCCCCTTTGTGTTTGTGCGGCATCGCGGCCCCTTCGTCGTCCGTCTGTGCGCTGCAAGCATGAATTCGATCAAGCGCTGTGTTCACGTCGAATCCGGCCAGCAAGCCGCCTCCCCCCTCGCAAATCGTAAGTCCGGTATATAGCCGCGTTGCCTCGCTTTCTTTCCCGCAAAGCCGCATTGCCTTGCCGAGATGCGCGTCCGCCTCGGCGGCAATCGAGGAAAACACTCGAGACAGCTTACCGGTCCGGCGTCGCACGCTCCGTTCCCCAGGATCCAATCGGAAATTCCACCGCAAATCGGTGTTTTTTCCGTATGCCGCGTTTCGTTCCGCAAAGGCGCTGGCCCCCCATGCAGCGAAATCGCTGATCCGCATGGGCAGTCCGTTTTGGCTGATTACAACGGTTTCCGCGATTCGGCGCCGTGTTTTCCATCGGCTGCGCCAATCGCGCTCGTCATTGCTTTCCTACGATGTTTTCACGGCCCTACCACACAGCGCAGGGTTCGTACCGGAAGAACATCCCGCCGAAAGGCAGTCTTACATTTATCAAGGAGCCACCATGGCATTCCCGACCAGCGTCAATGACCAGATCACCGATTCCGTCACGCAGGCCAATACCAAGGTATTGGGCGACGCGCCGGCGATCGCGATGGGCAACCTCTATCAGGCCACGGCGCAAGCACTTGCCAATACCGCCCACAACGCCACCAACGCGCAGCAGCAAAGCTACGTCACGACCCAGGCCGCCACCACGATGGGCGTCGCGACGCTGTACTCGCTCGACACGGCCGCCACCGGCGTGGCGACCAAGGACATCCTGAGCACCGGCGTTCGCGGCCTCGGCAGCTGACCGCCCAAGCCTAATTCATTGAGGAGCCCGACATGGCTTTTCCGACCAGCGTCAATGACCAGATCACCGATTCCGTCACGCAGGCCAACACCAAAGTGCTGGGCGACGCGCCGGCCATCGCGATGGGCAACCTGTACCAGGCCACGGCGCAAGCCTTGGCCAACGCGGCGCACAACGCGACCTACGCGCAGCAACAGAGCTACGTCACGGCGCAAGCCGCCACCACGATGGGCGTCGCGACGCTGTATTCGCTCGACACGGCCACGACCGGGATCGCCACCACCAAGATCCTCGGCACCTGAGGATCGCCGGAAACAGTTGACCCCAAGGAGTTGAACACATGGCCTTTCCCACTGCCGTCAACAACCAGATCACCGATTCGGTGACGCAGGCGAACACCCAGGTGCTGGGGGTGTCTCCGTCCATTGCGATGGGCAACCTGTACCAGGCCACCGCGCAGGCGTTGGCCAACGCTGCGCACAACGCGACGCTGGCGCAACAACAGATGTACGTCACGGCACAGGCTGCGACCACGATGGGTGTCGCGCTGCTGTACTCGTTGGATACCGGCAGTACGGCAATGGCGACCAAGAAAATCCTCGGCTGAGGGCTCATGCGTTGATCACCGACCCCCACCTGTCATCCAAACATTTAGGAGCATGAATCATGGCATTTCCCACTTCAGTCAACAGCCAGATCACCGATTCGGTCTCGCAAGTCAACACGAAAGTGCTGGGCGACGCGCCATCCGTCGCGATGGGCAACCTGTATGTGGCAACGAGCCAGGCGCTGTCGAACGCCGCCCACAACGCCACCAACAATCAGCAGCAATCGTACGTGACGATGCAGGCATCCACCACGCAGGCCGTGTCCACGCTGCTGACGGTGGAAACAGGCACCACGGGCGCTGCCACCGCGGAGATTCTC
The DNA here is from genome assembly GCF_001522845.1 of Burkholderia sp. BDU5. Taxonomy (NCBI): domain Bacteria; kingdom Pseudomonadati; phylum Pseudomonadota; class Betaproteobacteria; order Burkholderiales; family Burkholderiaceae; genus Burkholderia; species Burkholderia sp. BDU5. The sequence continues at coordinate 26,529 of NZ_LOWC01000012.1, forward strand.
GGCCTGAGATAACCGCGCTTGACGCCCGCGGCCGAGACACTGGGGCACGCGGGCGCCACGCACGCCAGCCATCGGGTATCCCGCTGATCCGGTCGATGCTATGCCAGCGCTCGCCGTGGGCCAAACGGCCGCAGTCGCGATGGCAATGACCTATCTCGCGATGGCCGACAGCATCGGCATCGCGATGAGCAATGCCGTCGCCAATCAGCAGCGAGGCCAGGTCATCGCCGACGCGGCCACGACTCAGGTACTCGCATTGATCATCGCAAAGGGAAGCCAACAGGGAAGCTAACCGTCATGAGTACCGATGACAGCTCCGTCAACAGTCAAATCGTCGACGCCGTCAGCAACGTCGTCACGCTGACGACCGGCCAATCGCCATCACAGGCGTTCGGCATGCTCGACGCCGTCTTGCTGGAAACGCTCGGCATGGCCATGCACAACGCGGTGAGCCGCCAGCAAAGCGCAGGCATGATCAATTCGGCCGCGCTGACGGCCGCGTGCGCGAAGATCCTCGCCGTACCGTTCCCGGTCCCGCCGCCGCCTCCGCCGCCCGCGCCGACGCCGCCGCCCGACGTGCATCCGCTGCCGGGTCCCGACGAATCAATGTCGCCGGCCTCCGTCGTGGAGGCCGCCGTCAAGGAAAGCGAGACGGCCTTCGGCGAAGCCAAGGCCGCCCTCGACGAGCTGAAGGCCTCGGCCGACACGGCCGTGAAGGACGCGGGCGACGCCGAGTATGCGCTGGACCAGTTCGCGCAATCGGTCACGGCCGCGCTGTCGAAGCCGGGCGGCGGCACGCCGAACCACGGCGGACCGAGCGGCAAGAACTGAAGGATTTCGCGCTGCCTGCTGACACACCCACTCCACCGAAGGAAATGTCATGGATCCCTCGAAGGTCAACTCTCAAGTCATCGACGTGATCAACCAGAGCCAGCTCGCGACGATGAGTCCGCAGGTGGTGTTGACGAGCGGTGCGGGCAAGGCCTATCAGTCGGTCGCCCAATCGACCGCGCTCGCGGTGCAGGACGCGACCGACGCGCTGCGCAACATCACCACGATCGCGACGACGGCGGCCGGCGTGGCGATGGCGCAGCTTCTCGCCACCGGCAAGCCGCAATACGCGACGGCGCTCACCCAGGCGCAGGAAATGATGAAGTCCGCAACCGACGACTACGCGAAGATCGGCTCGGTCGCCGCGAACGTGCTCAAGGGATTCCCGGCCGGCTGAAGCGAACCCGTAAGCCCCCGCAGTCCGATCAAGGAGCATCGCCATGACCGTATCCGTTGCCGGCAAGCTGATACCGCTGCCCAACGCGCTGTCCGACATCGGACGGCTCGCGCTCGCGTTCGTCGACGGCGGCATAGAGTGGCTGGTCTGGGCCGCCACCGCGCCGTCGGCGCGCTACGACTTCGCGGACGAGACGGAGCTGATCGCCACGGTCCAGCAAGGGCTGCACGCGTCGCGCTACACGCTGCTGCCGCAGCTCGGGCTGACGATCAGCCCGGTCAAGCTCATGACGCTGAGCCTAGCTGACTTGAACATCCTCGCGCGCGCCGAGAGCGGCGACGGCTCTTCCGTCGTGGCCGCGCAAGTGGCGAAGGTCCTCTCGGAACACGGTCTCGTCACCCGCGACGAGCTGGCCGCGGGCGTCAGCTTCCTCGCGCAGTTGGGCGTCAAGTCGGCGCCACTGTTCCAGGCTCTCGGCTTCGACGACAGCCTGGCGGTCACGAACCTGATGCACCTGCCGCAGGGCGCACGGCAACAGCCGCTGCAGCAGGAGGCCGCATCGTTCGCGTTGAAGCAGGCGCGCACCGTGCTCGAATTCTGCGACTTCTACCGCTTCTACCTCGACTACGCGGAACAACTGAACAGCAGCGCCGCCACGCCCGAGCGACGCGAAGCCGCGGCTACGGACGCCTCGGAAGCGCTGCTGCCGATTCTTTTCGGCGCACTGGACTGTCCGCAGGTGCAGGGCCTGGCAGGTCCGTCCGACGTCGCGCAGACCGTGCGCAACTGGCTCGCTCAAGGCCGAATGGTGGGCTTTGCGAGGCTGTCGCAAGGCGCCCAGCAGATCGTTCAGCACACCGCCTACAAGGGCGAGACCGGCGAAGCGGCCAAGCGCATCGTCGAGCTCTTCATGCACGCGGCACAGTCGTTTCTGGCCGCCCACCAGCCCGACAGCGGCACGATGGGCCAGGATGGCGCGACCTGTCTGTTCCCCGTCGAGTCCGCTCAATTGCGTGCCGAATTGCAGTTGAGCGGCAGCGGCGTGATTTCACTGAACGACTTCGGCGCGAGACCCGCCGTGCCGGCGGCGCTTGCGCCCGCCGTGACGGAAACCGCAATCGCAGAACAGGAGAACGTATCGTGAGCATTCCAAAGATACCGATTTCGAACGCATCCGAACGGCCGGAAGACTCGCAAGCGGCGGCCGAGCGGCTAAGCGTGCGTGCCCCTTCCGGCGTCGCGCCGTCCATCACGCCGGCCGACGTACCGGCTGAATTCACGAACCCGCACGCCGCCGTCGCCGACATGCGCAAGGAAGCGCGCGCGAAAGCTCAGCAGATGGTCTTGGAAGCCAAACTGGCGCTGCTGGAATCGCTGCACGCATTGCACACCGGCGTAAAGACGGATGTCGTTTCCACCGGTGCGGTTCCGGCTCCGAACAAGCGAGGCACGCGATGAAACCTCGACGTGACGTATCGGCAACGAATCCGCCCGAGTCCATTTCGCAGATCGCCGAAATGCAGGCGCAAGAGGCGGTCGACAACGCGGTCGCGGCCAGCGACAAGGCGATGCGCGCCGCGTTGAACAGCACGGCGCACGCCGGCGCGGCCGACGGGAGTCATGCCGCGCTCGAGGCGATGGCGTTGGCCGAGCAAGCGCTCGCGGCCGCGTTAAGCGGCGCGGCTGCGGGCGAGGCCGCCGTGGCAAACGCGTCGCGGCAAGCCGGAGAGGCCGAGACTCGCGCGGTCGAAGAAGCGCAGCGACAGGCCGAGAAGGCGATGGCGGCGGCCGGGGCGTCGGCATCGCGGGCGGGGTAGCGCATGAACCGCCTCGATTTCCCAAAGGGACTGCTCGCGACGAATGGCTTCGCGTCCTGTCGAGTCCCGATCGAACCGCCTCCGAGCGAGGTCGCGGTCTTTCGGATTGCCAACGACGGTCTTGCCATCGCGCGGCGACGTCGTTCAATCGCCGCTATTGGGACTTAGTCCGGGAGCACGTATGGAAACGTCCGAACAGCGGGCGACGCGGCGCATGATGAGCGGCTGGCTGACCAAGCAGATCAACGATCTGGGGAAACCGGAAGGTATCAAGAAGCGAGACATTCGCGCCCAGGTCCTGCACGCGCTGCAGGAGATCGACGTGCGCATCGCCGAGCTGAACCGGTCGTTGCAGGAGAACTTCCACGTCGCCCCCGGCCGGCGGGACCTGGTGAAGTTCTACATGAAGGGCGGCAATGCGTTCGAATGCATACGCGACCCTCGCGGAGAAGCTGCGATGCGAAACGGCGGCGGAACATCGGACTGGGATACGCAAGTCGTCATCGATCCGTGGGCGCCCGTGCCGCTGCAACGCTTCATCTACGGCCTGCTGGAAGAACTGGTGACGGACACGATGATCCGGGCCGGCGTAGACATCGCGCGGGTAGCCGACACCTTCGCCGACGAGACGGTCAAGCATTGGAAGGCGCAGCGAGACGATCTGGAACGCAAGGACTATTCGGCCTATACGCTGGAATACGACGATCCGCAATCGCTGCGGCAGGTATACGACCAGCAGCGGCTCGGGCTCTGGACCAACGACCGGCGCAGGCTGTCCGAACCGGACATTGACCACCCCGAACGCATGCCCGGCATCCTGCTCAACGACGCGATCCGGCCGTTCGTCCTGTATCGGCTCGGTTATACCTGGCACGCCAAATTGCCTCCGCCTCTGCCGTTCGCGGCGCTGTCGGCACAGCCGCCGATCCTGCTGCCGGCGAAGCTGCCTAAACCATTCCCTCAAATGAAAGCGGATATTCGCAAGCCGCTGCTGATGGAGTTGATCGACGTCACGCTGCCGCGACGCGACACGATCGAGGCAGTGGCCGTCTGGGAGGAACTGGCGCAGAAGCACATCGCGATTGAAAAAATGACGGTTTCCGTGAAATCGCCCGATGCGGACATCGCAGAGACCGAGCCGACCGACGATATCGCCAGCGTGATACTGCCGTTGCCGGACATCATGTACCACCTGCGAGAAATCGCCACGATGCTGTGCGAGATCGCGGACGGCAGTTCGCGTCATCCGGATAAGCTCGAAAGGCGCTTCGCGCGCTTCAAGCAAATCTGGGTGCCGGGCGACAAAGAACAAATCAGACGCATACTCAGCAAGATGGCCGGAGTGCCTGACATCGGCGCAACCCCTCTTGCGCACATGGAAAAAGTCACTCAGTACATCGAAAAATACGGCGGCGATCTGAAAGACGCCATTCTGGGAGACAAGGACGCCGCGTTCACGCAAGCGCGCCGCCTGATGGACTGGATTGCCCAAAGAACGGCGGAACAAAACGACAGCTTCACCAAGAATGACCACGTGAGCCGCGCGTGGCTGGAAGAATTCGACAGAGGGCGAAACGAGCTAAGGGAAATCGTCGATGAAGTCGCCAAGGGCGTGCCCGGCGTCGTCGAGGGCGCGCTCGAAGCGGCGTATAGCGACGACCTGGTGCTGATCCGCTTCCTGGAGGAGAACGAATACCTGACGCCGAGGCAAATCGGACTATCGGGCGTGTTCAGGGCGGCCGTGATTCGCGTGCGAACCCCGATGCAAGTGGATGCGCTCGGCACGTTGTTCCTGGCCCGGTTCGGCCTGCATTTCGACGGGCCCAAGAGCGCCGAGGCCGAGCATTCGGTTCGCTACCGGGCCTACGGCGTGCCGCGCGCTACCGGCATCACCCACGAGCTGACGATGGTGGCGTTCGACGAGGGGAAGGCGACCACCTATCTGTCCATTACCACCGCAACTTCCGGCGAAGCGCCGTTCCGGCGCGACGCGGTCAACCCCTACGTGAACTTTGCGTCGCTGCCGGAAATTGCCGCGCAACGCAAGATCGCCGCGGCACTGATCGAAGACTACCTGATCCGCAACGTAATCTCACGGCAATACGAGGCGCTGAAAACGCTGCTTCCCGTGGTGTGATCGAGCGCCTGGCGAGGCCGCGCGCCGCGGGCCGTCAAAAAAGGAGCAATGGCATGACCTTCTACGCAGGATTCGACATCGACGAGTTCCCTGGTCTAGACCAGCTCGCCTGGTTGAAGAAGGCCACCAACCTAAGTTGGTGCGGCTACCCTCTCGCCGACCAGTGGAAAGGCCGTCGCAAAGACCTGATCAAGCAAGGCTGGGGCCTGCTGCCCGTCTATAAGAGCCAACCGACTGATCCGACTGATTCGAACCCCGAACAGCAAGGTAAAACGGACGGCGAGCAAGCGGCCGACCTGATGCGTAAAGAAGGATTTCCACGGAGCGCCTACGTCTTCATCGACTGGAAAAGCAGCAGCCTTCCCGATAACGCCGAGACCTATCTCCGCGCGTGGGCCGACGCCGTGCAGAAGAATGGCTATATGCCGGGCGTCCACTGCTCGACTGCCTTGGCCTCGTCCATCACGTCGCGGATGGACAAAGCCGCGGCGAAGCCGCGCATCTGGGCGACGAAGACGCCGACCGACGAGCCACATCTGTATTCAGGCGCCGTCAGCGACTTTCCGGCCAAAGACCCCGCCGACTCCGGCTATTCGACCGCGACTGCCTGGCAATACCAGACCAACGCCGTGTTGATGCTGTGGACGATGCAGGTGGACTTGAGCTCATCGACGCTGGAAAACCCGTCCGCACCTTCCGCATCCTAACTGTCTACGGAACGGTTCGCCGCCGCGAGCCATCGAAAAGGAGCAACACCATGTCGTTCTATGCTGGCTTCGACACCAAGATCTTCCCCGGCCAACTGCAACTGGACTGGCTGAAGTCCAACAGCAACCTCAGTTGGTGCGGCTACTATCTGGCTCCCACGCCGAACCATCCCGACAAAAGTTGGATGAGCAACCGCCAGGCGTTGATCGATCAAGGCTGGGGACTGCTGCCCATTTATGTAGGCCTGCAATCAGGATCGAAAAACCTGACCAAAGCCCAAGGCGCCACCGACGGCTCACAAGCCGCTCAACTGGCAGGTTCCGAAGGCTTCCCGCGCGACGGCTACCTATACATCGACTGGGAAGACGGCAGCTCTCTCGACGACGATGCCCAGGCCTATCTCGGTGCGTGGGCCGCCGAGATCATGAAGTGCGGGTATCAGCCCGGCGTCTATTGCTCGCACGATCTGGCCGATTCGATGGCATCGCTGATGGCAGGCCTGAGCCCATCGCCCGAATTGCGCATCTGGGCCTGGAACGTGCCGACGGTGAACCAGCAACCTTATTTAGGCTCCCTGAACGCATTCCCCGCCGTCACGCCTGCCGGTTGCGGTTATCCGGGCGCCATGGCATGGCAACACCTGCAAAACTGCGTGTTGATGCCTGGAACGATGCAGGTGGACCTGAGCGCGTCGAACCTGAAAGACCCGTCCGCCCCATCCCTATCGCGATGGCAGCGGCCCGTCACGCAATCGAGCTCCTGAATTCGCGCGGACTCAACCCCACGATGCGCCTGAAGCTCTTTTCGAAATGACTCAGGTCGCCGAAGCCGACACTCAGCGCAACTTCAGTCACGCGCGGACAGTCGTCGCGCATCAGCATTTCCTTCGCCTTCTCGATGCGAATTTGCTGGAGCAGCGGCTTGAACGCGACATTCAACGTGTGACGGAACAGATAGCTCAAATGCGACGGACTCACGTGGGCGTGTTGGGCCAACTGCTCCATTGAAATCGGATTGGCGTAATGTTCGCCGAGATAAAGCAGCGCCTTGCGCAACGCCTTATGCAATCGCGCCAGCTCCGCGCCGTTGCGTGTCATCGCACACTGCGCCCAGTGGGCCGGCATCGCCGAAGACCGCGACGTGGCAACAGCCAGCTCCATCGTGCGCCGTGACGCCTCGTCATCTCGATCGGCGACGCGCGACGCGCCGACACGCTCGCTACGCGATTGCGAAATCATCCACGGCACGTGAAGCGCGACATCCGCACGGCCGATGGCGGCATCGCCCGTCATGACCGCGAGGCGCGCGATCACGCGCTCCAGTTCATACAGATTTTCCGGCCACGCATAGAGCCGGCAAATCTCGAGCAGCGCGTCGCTGCACTTGCGCTCCGCGACATAGCCATGATGTTCGAGCGCCGCGACGATCAGCGGCGCGATGTCGTCCTGGCGAAGGCGAAGCGACGGCACTGTCACCGACAGGAAATCCAGTTCGGCCAGCAGTGCTTGCGAGAATCGCCCTTCTTCCACGCATCTTCGCAAGTCGGACGTCGTCGACGCGATCACGCGCACCTCGCACTCGTCCGGCACCACCAGCCATTGTCCGAGCCGCGAATGCAGATGCTGTCGCAGCTGGTTCTGAAGCCGCGTAGCAAGCTCGTCGATGCCGTTGAAGAACAAGGTGCCGCCGGCCGCCTGTTTGAACCATTGCGCCGGATCGCCGGCAGGATCGGCGCAGTTGACTTCAATGAACGGCCCGTCCCGTCGAGGTCCGCAACAATGCAGCGCCGCCGCCAACGGGGCCTTCTCGGTGCCGAACTCGCCGGTGAGCAACACCGGCAACGTGCTGTACGACGCCTTTTCGACGAAAATCTCGACGCGGTGCAACGGTTCGGACATGCCCACGAGCAACAAGCTGCGGCTCAGACGTTGCCGAGCCCACCGTTGCACGTCGTAGCGCTTGCACAACAATGCGCAGCGATGTGCAAAGGCGGCACCCCATTCGGCGAATGCTTCCGATCGATCAGCGGCGCCTCGCCCATTCAATCGCAGCGTGCCGAGTTGCTCTCCCGCATATGTCACCGGGAATCGAGCCGAATGCGCGGCCGGTTCGGTATGTTCGTCGACGTTCGTTTCCTCGATCCATGCGAGATCGATCTGTGCGCCGTTGCGATTCAACTGCAGGACACCCACGCCGCGCAGCCACAAGGACGCGCTCCCCAAGTCCAGTTGCCGGGCGAACGCCCGCACCAGCGATTCGAGCAGATGCGGGAACGTCCGATAGGGACGATAGACGCTTCGCAATAGCGATTCCACGTCGATGACCTCGTTCGGACATGGACGACTTCGATCATCCCGGCATCGAGCTGCTCATGCCGTATTTCATCGATTGCCCGCCACCGGCGAGCGGTCTTGCATGCGTGATGTCGCATCCGGGAACAGTCCACATCATGCGTCTCCCTCGTATGAATCGGCATTTCGCAACGACGGCGCGCCGTAGCCGCGAGCCATCCATCGCATGCACATGAAGTATGCAAGGCTCGCGTGGAATCGCACGAGACAAGCGCGCCGTTGTCAATCGTTGTTCACATACGGCGCAGCGTCACGGAACGACAGGGCCGTCACGGCGAACGGCCGCGCGACGGCCGGCGAACTTCACGCATTCGATTGCGCGCTCCGCTTAACATGGCGACTGGAAATTTGTCGGCGGACGTCGACGATGGAATCGGAGCTGAACTTTTGCAATCCTCGAATCGATTGCCCGAATTGGTTACCCCGAAGGAGAAACCATGGAAGCTTCGCCGGGGCGTATTCTCATCGTCGAAGACGACCCCATTACCCGCACGATGCTGGCCCGCTATTTGGGCGATGCCGGCTTTGATCTCCTCACCAGCGGCAACGTCGCGCAAGCACGCCAGGCGCTGCGCGCCGCGCCGGCCGACGTGCTGCTGCTGGACATCAACCTTCCCGACGGCGACGGCATCTCCCTTGCCCGCGAGCTGCGCGAGCACAGTACCGCCGGCATCATCTTCGTGACGCAACGCGACGGCGACATCGATCGCGTCCTCGGCCTGGAAACCGCCGGCGACGACTACATCACCAAGCCGATCCGGCTGCGCGAGCTGCTTGCCCGCGTGCGCGCCCTGTTGCGCCGGCAACGGCTGTATCGCGAGATCGCTCCTGTCGATACGGTGCTGACTTTCGACCGCTGGCTGATCGACCTTCGGCGCCGGGAGCTGGCGCTGTCGGGCGGCGCCGTGCTGCCCCTGACCCCGCGCGAGTTCGATCTGCTGGCCGCGCTCGTGATGGTTCGCGGTGCGACGCTCACGCGCGAGTATCTACTCGAAGTGGTCAGCAAGCGCGAGCGCGCGACGGACTCACGCACCGTGGACACCTTGATCGCGCGACTGCGCCGCAAGATGTCCGGCGACGCCGGCGGGATGCGCAGCCCGATCAGCACGGTCGTCGGGATCGGCTACCGACTCGATGCCGCGGTGAATCGCGGTGGTTGACGACTGCGTCGCACGCGCCGCGCCTCGCGCGCGATTTTGCGCAGTGCGTCGAAAGTGTGTTCGAATTCGATGTCGAGCGCGATGAGGAGGGCGGAAAGTTCCGATGCCTCGTCCCGGCCGGCCGCCTGTTTCACTCGCTCGGCGAGCCGCCCGAGTCTCACGAGTCCCAATGCCGCCGCTGAGCTCGTCAGCCGGTGTGAAAGCGCTTTGATTCGACTTGCGTTTTGCTCTGCGACGGCTTCGCCGAGGTCGCTCAGCAAACGTCGCCCTTCATGCCGGAACTGGTGCACGAGCCAGCCGACTGCGGCAGCACCGAGCGCCTCGGCATGCTCGCTCAGACAAACGAGATCCACAGCTACGTCCGTCGACCAGATCTTGTCTGAAGGTCGAGGCCGCGCGACAGCCGTGCCGCCCACGGTCTCGAGTACCCGGCGCAACGCGTCTCGCCGGATCGGCTTCACCAGAACCGAGGTGAAGATATCCGTCACGCCGGCGCTTTGCGCCCGAAGGAGATCCGCAGTCAGCACGACGATCGGCATCTCCCACCGTTCCTCAGCACGCGCGTTCTGCGCGCGTATCCGGCGTGCGGTCTCGATACCGTCCACGAGCGGCATATGAAGGTCCAGGAATACGCCGTCGAAACGCTCACGAGCGGTCTCCGCAACCGCAGCCTCTCCGCTGTTCACGGGCGTAGCATCGTGGCCCGCCTGAGTGAGAAGGCCGCAAATCACGACCTGGTTGATCGGGTCGTCGTCGACGACGAGGAGCTTCAAGCGTCGCGATGGAGGTGACGCCGATATGTCCGGCGGCGCCGCGACAATCGCCGCGGCCACCGGCACCACGACCTGGAACCGACTGCCGACACCGTGCTCGCTGACCGCAGTGATCGTGCCGCCCAGCATGTCGACGACACGCCGGCACACGGCCAAGCCCAAGCCTGCCCCGCCAAAGCGGCGTCCAATCGATTCGTCGGCTTGAGTAAATTCGTCAAAAATCCGCGCCAGCATGTTTTCCGGGATACCTATCCCGGTGTCCTCGACGGTGATCTCCAGCTGCAACTCGCCCGCAACGCTGCCCCGCATGGTCAACGAAACGCCGACGCGGCCTCGCTCGGTAAACTTGACGGCATTGCTCAACAGATTCACCAGCACCTGGCGCAACCTTCCGGCATCGGCATGCAGCGCTTCCGGCACGTCACGATTGACGAGAACGTCGATGGTTGTCTGCCGGGCGAGCGCACGCGTCCACATCAACTCGACGACGCTTTGAATCAGTTGCCGGGGATCGAAGTCAGTCGAAACCGGTTCTTCAACCACCGCCCCAAGGCGCACGTAATCGATCATGCTGTCGAGCAAGCCGGTCAGATGCTCGGCGCAATCTCGCGCAATCGCGACCTGGCGGCGCTGCATCGCATCCAGTCGCGAATCTTCCAGCAGTTGCAGCACGCCGAGCACGCCATTCATGGGTATACGTACCTCATGACTGACTATGGCCAACAACGTTGTCTTGGCCCGGTCGGCTGCTTCGGCTACATCCTTGGCACGCCGCAGTTCCTCGCGTTGGTGGGTCTCGCTGCGCACACGGGCGAATTCCTGCCGGCGCATCCGCTCCGCACGCCAAACCTGTTGCAAGCCAATGGCAAGCGCAAAACCCATCGCAATCGATAGCGGACAGAGCAGCGGCGACATCGCCGCGCACCGCCACCGCAGGATCGCGATGAGCCCGACTGCAAAGCATGTGCCGTTGATGGCGCTCGGCACGAAGCGCAGCGGCAGGACAGTCAAGAGCCCGAATAGCACGGTCTGCATGACCAGCAAATTCGACGGACTCGCGACACCCTCGGCAATCGCCAGCATGTCGATTACGATTGCCCAAGCCAATAGCAAACATTGGAGCGTGGAGGCCTCTATCGGCCGACGCAACCGCAACAGCAGCCATGCCGACCACAGGACTGAGGCGAAACGCAGACCGAACTGCATGACTGACTCACGCTCAAGTCCGGCCTGCCTGATGTCGTTGAGTGCAAAAGACAGAGCGGCAATGACCGCAACCCATAACGCCGCGCGCGCCTGATACACGGTTTCCGACATACGGCATCGACGAAAGAGCTGTTCGGTCTCGGCGTCGACAAATTCAGGAATTACGCCCCTCAGCGTGTCGGCAGTCATAGTTGTTCTGGTTAAGCATTACCCGTCAGATAATCGGGTCGGGCTGGCCAGTTTGAATTTTAGGCGCTGAAATAATCGACGGCAGTATTCGTTTTGTAAATCAAAGGATCTCGATCCAATAACATGGCGAAAACCGCGACGCAATCGCTTTACTGAACCCAATTCGGGAAGAAGTGATATAGAACGATCTGAAGCGGAATATTGAAGGCCGAAGGCTTCATCGATCGTCTGGATCTGAAAACCGGCGAATGACAAGACCATTCACCACGAACCGGAATTCGGGAAAGAAATCGCTCACGAGATGGGGAGGGATATCCGGAATGCCGTGCATGAGGCAGGTTGACACTTGGATGCCCGCATCAAATCGTTCGGAGTAACGCAGCACGGACTGGTCGATCATGCGGGCCGAGTCGCGCCGAGCACCGATCCGGTGAGCAATGATGTGGCGCAGTGCGTGTTGGATCGGCTCGAGCGCGGCCTTGCGTTGTCGAACGCAAAGCGATCGCGCGTCTTGACGTGCGCGCGTGGTTGCAAACGCAGCGATTCGACGACGCGGACCGTATCCGTCGAGAACTTCCCTTCAGGTCACAAATGATCTTGCGGAATGATCTTGCGGATGTCCTGCGCGAAGGCAGCGGCTGGAATCATCGCCCTCCGGACCCGCCGGCGGAGCGCAACGATCGGCCGATATTTCCCGCCCCACGGGCCGGTGTCGGCGGCCTCCAGCGTGTCCGGACGCCAGCCGACGCCCGCCCTCGAACCCAACCGTGACCGACTTGCAACCTTCCAACCGGCGCGTTCCGGCAAATTGCCGGTCATCAAATGAATAAGCCGGACCTGGCTATCGTTTCCGGAACCGCACGTTGATCGTGCGCAGCGTCGGTCAACATACGATGATGTCCGGCGACGCTTCGATGCCTTACATCTTTGCCTTTCACACAAAAGGCCAGCCAGGCTCCCGCGTGGGCGGCATTGGCGCCAAATCGGCAGACTCGCCGCCAATGCCATTCGACCGCCTCATTTTCCTTCGCCAATCACCTCCGCCACCGCGCTCACGCGCGCGCGGTGCACCGCATCCCTGATCTTCGCCGGCTCGCCCGCGAGCCCTTGCGCGATCGCCCCCGCGTCGACCGCGCGCGCGGCGACGAGCGCCTGCCGCAGCCGCTCGGCCTGAGGATAAGGCGTCGCCTCGAGGCCGAGGCGACCGCGCGCATCGGCCTCGCTCGCCTGCAGCGCCTCGGCGAAGCGTGCAGGCTTGCGCAGCGCGTCGGCGCGCTCGAACAGGCGCACGAGCGCGGCCGCGCCCATCTCCATCACGCGATGCAGGTTGCCGTGCTCACGCGCGACGACAAGCGCCAGATCGCGGCACTCGTTCGGCACCCGCAGACGCTCGCACAGCGGCTTCAGCAGTTCGATGCTGCGCCCCTCGTGGCCGATGTGGCGCGGCAGCACGTCGGCGGGCGTCGTCGCCTTGCCGAGATCGTGCGTGAGCGCCGCGAAGCGCACGGGCAGCGAGTAGCCCTGCTTCGCCGCGTGATCGATCACCATCATCACGTGCGCGCCCGTGTCGATTTCCGGGTGATAGTCGGCGCGCTGCGGCACGCCGAACAGCGCATCGATCTCGGGCAGGATCCGCACGAGCGCGCCGCACTCGCGCAGCACCGCGAACATTCGCGACGGCTTGCCCTCCATCAGCCCGCGCGCGACCTCCTGCCATACTCGCTCAGGCACGAGCGCGTCGACCTCGCCCGCTGCGACCATCTCGCGCATCAGCGCGGCCGTCTCCGGCGCGACCACGAAATCGGCGAAGCGCGCGGCGAAGCGCGCGACGCGCAGAATCCGCACCGGATCCTCGGCGAACGCGTCGCCGACGTGCCGGAACACCTTCGCGCGCAAGTCCGCCTGCCCGCCGAACGGATCGACGACCGGCCCGACGAGCGCGCCGTCGGGGCTCACTTCGCGCGCCATCGCGTTGATCGTCAGGTCGCGCCGCACGAGATCCTGCTCGAGCGTCACGTCGGGCGCGTAGTAGAACTGGAAGCCGTGATAACCGGCGGCGGTCTTGCGCTCGGTGCGCGCGAGCGCGTACTCCTCGTGCGTGCCCGGGTGCAGGAACACCGGAAAATCCTTGCCGACCGGCTTGAAGCCTTGCGCCACCATCTGCTCGGGCGTCGCGCCGACGACGACGTAGTCGCGGTCACGCACCGGCAGGCCGAGCAATTCGTCGCGGATCGCGCCGCCCACTGCGTAGACATTCATCGAGACGGCCCGTACACGTCGATCACGCGGGTTTCGAGGCGCGCGCCGTCGATCCATTCGCGTACGGCAGGCAGTCCGGCGATGCTCGCGGCGTAAGCGCTCGCTTCGGGCGACAGCGGCGGCTCGTACGTCTGGAATCGCAGCACGACGGGCGCATACATCGCGTCGGCAATCGAAAAATCGCCGAACAGGAACGGGCCGCCCGACGCGGCGAGACACGTGCGCCACAGCTCGTCGATGCGCGCAACGTCGGCGAGCGCAGCGGGCGTCGCGCCCCGCCCCGGATGCGACTCGCGCACGTTGAGCGGCATCTCGCTGCGCAGCGCGGCGAAGCCCGCATGCATCTCCGCCGACACGCTGCGCGCGATCGCCCGCACGGCCGGATCGCGCGGCCACAGCGCATGCTGCGGGAAGCGCTCGGCGAGCGTCTCGACGATCGCGAGCGAATCCCAGACCGCGCCGCCGTCGTCGTCGACGAGGCACGGCACCTTGCCGGACGGCGAATGCGCGCGGATGCGCGTCGTCGTGTCGTCGAGGCGCAGTCCGATCATCACTTCGTCGAACGGGATCGCGAAGTGCTTCAGCAGCACCCACGGGCGCATCGACCACGACGAGTAGTTCTTGTCTCCGATCACGAGTTTCATGGGGTTCATCCTGTGGTTGTCGATGGTTCGGTCAGCCCGCGGCGGCCACGGACGTTCCGCTCGTTTACCGGCGTGCGCGCCAGTCGGAAAAGCGCGAGCGCATCGCGGCATCGCCGATGTAGGTCGGCGCGATGCTTTCGAGGCTCGCGGGCGTGATCCCGAGCTCGGGGGCGATCGGTCCCGTCATCACGCTCGGCACCGACAGCGACGCGAGGTTGTCGCGCGTGATCAGCGGCTCGCCCGGCAGCATCTCGAACACGCAGGCCTGCAGCCGCGCGAGCGCGTCGGGCAGCCGGACGATCCGCGCGCTGCGGCCGACGAGCCTGCCCGCATACCGGACGAGCTCCTCGAGCCGGTACGTGCGCGGCCCGCCGAGCTCGTAGGTCTTGCCGCGCGTCGCGTCGCGCGCGCACGCGTTCGCAATCGCCTGCGCGACGTCGCCGACGTAGATCGGCTGCATCAGCGCATCGGGCATCGCGAGCGGCACCACCGGGAAAATCCGCTGGAGCCGCGCGAAGGTGTTGAGGAATGCGTCGCCCGGGCCGAACACGATCGACGGCCGGAACACCGTGACGTCGAGCACGCCCGCCGCAGCCTGCGCGTGCAGCGCGGCCTCGCCGTCGCCTTTGGAGCGCAGGTACATGCTGGGCGCGCGCGGATCGGCGCCTAGCGCGCTCACGTGGAGCACGCGCGGCACGTGCACTTCGATGCATGCGGCGGCGAGCGCCGCGGGAAGCGCGACGTGCAGCCGCTCGAAGCCTTCGCCGTACGGTTTGCCGCGCCCGCCGTGCAGCACGCCGACGAGATTGACGGCCGCGTGCGCGCCCGCGACGAAGCGGGCGAGTTCGCGCACGTCGAATGCGGAAAGCTCGGCGATCTCGACGGGCAGCGTCGCGAGATGCCGCGCATGCTCGCGGCGCCGCGCCGCGATCCGCACGTGCGCGCCCGCGCCGACGAGCGCGTTGACGAGCCTGCTGCCGATAAAGCCCGTGCCGCCGAGCACGGCGATGGTCTGGCCCTGCATGATCGTGCCTCACCCAAGCGCGCCGCCGCGCGACGCGCGGCGGCGAAACCCGCACGAAACCCCGAACACGCCCGGAATGCGTGCGTTGCGTTCCGGGACGTTCCGCGATGCGCGTTACGGCGCGATGAAGCCGAGGCGAGCCTTCAGCGACTGCGGCTTCTTCTCGAAGAGCGCCGCGTAGTACGTCTCGTTCGACAGCACGTTCTTCACGTATTCGCGCGTCTCGTTGAACGGGATCGTCTCCGCGAAGACCGCGCCCTCGACGGGCCGCGCGAGCGCCTGCCGCCACTGGGCCGGCCGGCCCGGCCCCGCGTTGTAGCCCGCCGTCGCGAGCACCGCCGAATCGTCGAACTTCTGATAGATGTCGGACAGATACCACGTGCCGAGCTGTACGTTCGTGTCGATGTCGTGCATCTGCGCGCGCGTGACCGTGCCGAGGCCGAGCTTTTTCGCGACGAGCTGCGCGGTCGCCGGCATCAGCTGCATCAGGCCGCCCGCGCCCACCGACGAGCGCGCGTTCGTGATGAAGCGCGACTCCTGGCGGATCAGCCCGTACGCCCATTCGATGTCGAGCCCGTTGGTCCGCGCGTAGCGTTCGACGATGTCGCGGTACGGCGACGGATAGCGCAGCGAGAAGTCATGCTCGGCCGTCGTGCGATCGGCGGTGTTGACCGTGCGATCGAGCAGGTCGACGCGCTTGCCGTACTCGGCCGCGGCGAGCAGTTGCCGATCGGTCATTCCGCGCAGCGGCCAGTTCCATTCGCGATTGCCTTCGAGCCGCAGATTGAGCGCGTAGAACCGCTGCGCGAGCGCGAAGCCCGGCACCTTGTTCATCGCGTCGATCTCGGCGTCCGTCACCTTCGTGCGCGCCGGGACCACCGTTTTCTGGCCGAGCTCCTCGCCCGCGAGCTGCCCGTAGAAGTTGAACTGCCCGGCGATCCGCTCGAATTCCTGGTTCGCCTTCAGCGTGTCGCCGCTCGCCTTCAGCGCGCGGGCGCGCCAGTAGATCCACGTCGTGTCGTCGCGCAGCGGCGCGGGCATCTGCTCGATCGAGCGGCGCACCATCGGCCAGTCGCCCGCGAGAAGCGCCGCGCGCACGCGCCATTCGTACACCGGATTCGTGAGCGGCGCGTCCATCGACTGCCGGTACCACGCCGCCGCCTGCGGCAGGCGCTTGATCGCCGCCTGATAGCCGATCTCGCCCCAGCCGATTGCCTGCTCGGTCGCCGACAGCGTCGACGCGAGCGACCTAAGCTGCCCCGCCGCCGTCTCCGGATCGTTGCGCGCCATCCGCGTGATCGCGAGGAGCGCGAGCTGCCGCGACGTCGCGTCGGCGCCGACGCCGCGTGCGAGGAAGAGCGGCGGCGCGCTCGTCGCCTGGTCGAAGCCGGCCGGGCGCGGGCCGAGCGCGTCGGCAATCTTGCCGCCGAGCGTCGTGTAGTTCTGCTCGTACGCGAGGCGCACCTGCGCCCATACGTCGTCGCTCGAGAACTGCTTGTTCGTCGCGAGCGCGGTGATGAGGTCGACGCACGCATCGCCGTAGTACTTCGGCTCGACGAGCAGTTCGCGCGCCATGTCCGCGACGTTCTCGCCGCGCGCCGCGCGCGATTCGAGCGAATAGCATTTGACCTGCGTGTCGTCGTCGAGCACGAAGCGCTTGTACTGTTCGTCGAAGTTGCGCCAGTCGTGGCGCGCGCCGAGCACGAGCAGGTAGTCGTTGCGCATCCGGTCGGCGATCGCCTGGCCGTCGTAGCGCGACAGGAACGACAGCACCGGCGCGTCGGGCGCGTCGAGCCGCGCGTGGCCCGACGAATCGAACAGCTGCGGCTTGATCTGGAAGTATTCGAGATACGACGGCGCCGGGTAGTTCGGGATTGTCGACGCGAGTTGCGCGGCGCGCACCGGATCGTTCCTGCGCGCGGCTTCGCGAAGTTGGACGAAGACCTGGTCGTCGCTCGACGTCATGTCGTCGACGGTCTGCGCGGCGCAGGCGGCCGTCCCTGCGGCCAGCACGGCTGCGACGAGGGGCGCCGCGACCGCACGATATACTCGGAAAAGGCTGGTTGACATCGTTGTGAACGGAGCACTCTAGTGAGCGAAAGCATAGCACGCGCCCCGGCGCCGAATCCGAAGCAAACGCTGCGCGAAACGCTTGCGCAGCGCCGCCTCGACGCGAATCGCTCGGCGCTCGCGCACGACGCGCTCGCGCAGCGCGTGCTCGCGATCCTCGCGGACTGCGCGCCGCGCACGGTCGGCTTCTACTGGCCGCTGTCGGGCGAATTCGACGCGCGCGACACGATCGCGTCGTGGCTCGCAGGCGACGCGGGCCGGCAGGCTGCGCTGCCCGTGATCGGCCAGCCGCGCACGCCGCTCGATTTCCACGCATGGACGCCCGACGCGCCGATGCGCGAAGGCCGCCACCGGATTGCGGAGCCCGCGGCGGGCGAGCGGCTCGTGCCGGAGGTGCTGCTGATTCCGTGCGTCGGCTTCGATCACGGCTGCTTCCGGCTCGGCTACGGCGGCGGCTACTACGACCGCACGCTCGCCGCGTGGCCCGGCGCCGCGCGGCCCGTGACGGTCGGCGTCGCGTACGACGCGTGCGGCGTGCACGAACTGCCGCGCGAAGCGCACGATCTGCCGCTCGACTGGATCGTCACCGAGACGCGGACCCGCCGGTCGGGCGGCTGACGGGCGCGCCGCGCGCCGAAGCCGCTCGCGACTCGGCAACGACGGCAACGATGACGACGCGCGCAGTCGGCGCGGCGCCGCGCAACCGCCCGCTGGACCGTGAGGCCCGGCGGGCCCGCATCTCCGGCGCATTCCGCCTACAGCGACGCGGCCGCGCGCGCCGCGGTGTCGTACAGCCCCGATGCGTGACGCAGCAACTGCGCGGCGTCGCCGATCTGCTCGTTCGTGAGCCCGCTGTCCTTCAGGGTCTCGATCAGGCAGCGCTCCCGCACGTCGCGATACTTGAGGCAGAGTGCGCGGCCCGCGTCGGTCGCGTCAAAGAACACTTCCTTGCCTGTCTTTTCGCTTTTTACGTACCCTCTAGCTACCAGCTTCTTGAGTGCATACGTCGCGACGTGCGTGTCCTCGATGTTGAGCACGAAGCAAATGTCGGCGAGCTTCTTCTTGCGGTCCCGGTGGCTCACGTGGTGCAGCAGCGACACTTCCACCGCCGTCATGTCTTTCGCCCCCGCGGCCGCCATGCACCTGACCATCCAGCGATTGAACGCATTTCCCGCCATGATGAGCGCATATTCGAGCTCGGACAGCTCCGCGCTTGCCTCGGAAACGAGATGTTCGGACGATACGATCTTGGTCGGATGACGCTGCATGGCGAATCGGCGGACGTGAGTCGAGGTGCGCGAAAGTGTACGCCAAGATCGTTTGCGCGGCGTCCGCCCAAAATTTTTGACGAGAAGTTATCGACATTTTATTGATAATGTATTCTCCACCCGGCCCAACGCCGTTTGCTTGCCATCGATGACCACTCCACGCATCTACCCGCTTGGCGATACCGCCCTCGTCTGCGAGGCGCCCCCTCCCGCAACGCTCGAATGCCAGCGCCGCGTGTGGGCGGTCGCGGGCGCGGCGGCGGGCTGGCCGCACGTTGTCGACGTCGTGCCCGGGATGAACAATCTGACGATCGTGTTCGACCCGCTCGAGACGACGGCCGACGCGCTCGCGCCGCTGATGAAGACCGCGTGGCACGACGCCGGCGACGTCGCCGAAAGCGGCCGCGAAGTCGAGATCCCCGTCGAATACGGCGGCGCGTTCGGTCCCGATCTCGACGCGGTCGCGAAGCACACGGGGCTCACGCGCGGCGAAGTCGTGCGGCGCCATTCGACCGGCACCTACGTCGTGTTCTTCCTGGGCTTCCAGCCGGGCTTCACGTACATGGGCGGCCTCGACGACTCGCTGCACACGCCGCGGCGCGCCGCGCCCCGGCTGGAAGTGCCGGCCGGCTCGGTCGGCATCGGCGGCGAGCAGACGGGCATCTATCCGGCCGCCGCGCCGGGCGGCTGGCAGTTGATCGGCCGCACGCCGCTCGCCCTCTTCGATCCCGCGCGCACGCCGCCGACGCTCCTGCAGCCGGGCGACCGCGTGCGCTTCACCGTCGCAGGGGTGCATACCGGATGACTTCACGCCAAGCCACGGGCGGCATCGAAGTGCTGCGCGCCGGTCCCCTTTCGACGATCCAGGATCTCGGACGCCGAGGCTATCGCCATCTCGGCGTCGCGCAGAGCGGCGCGCTCGACTCGCTCGCGCTCGAAGTCGGCAATCGCCTTGTCGGCAACCGGCCCGACGCCGCCGCGATCGAAATCACGCTCGGCCCCGCGACGTTCCGCTTCCCGCGCGCGACGCGCATCGCGATCACCGGCACCGAGTTCGGCGCGACGCTCGACGGCGTGCCGATCTACTCGTGGTGGAGCGTGCCCGTCGCGGCCGGCGAGACGCTCGCGCTGCCCGTCGCGAAGCGCGGGATGCGCGGCTATCTGTGTGTCGCGGGCGGCCTCGACGTGCTGCCGATGCTCGGCTCGCGCAGCACCGATCTCGCGTCGCGCTTCGGCGGCCTCGGCGGCCGCGTGCTGCGCGACGGCGACCGTCTGCCCGTCGGCACGCCGCCTGCCGGCGCGCCCGCGTGCGTCGCGCCCGACGCGCCCGAGTTCGGCGTGAAGGCGCCTGCGTGGTGCGCGTTCGCGCGCGTCGACGAGCAACCGCGCCGCCACAAGCATACGCACGCCGCTTGGGCGATGCCCGTGCGCGTGCTGCCCGGTCCGCAGTATGCGAGCTTCACGCCGGCGTCGCAGCAGACGTTCTGGGACGAGGAATGGATCGTCACGCCGAGCAGCAACCGGATGGGCTACCGGCTTTCGGGCGCGAAGCTCGAGCGCGCCGAACCGGGCGACATGCTGTCGCACGCGGTGCTGCCGGGCACGATCCAGGTGCCGGGCAACGGCCAGCCGATCGTGCTGATGAACGATGCGCAGACGACGGGCGGCTATCCGCGGATCGGCGCGGTGATCCGCGCGGACCTCTGGAAGCTCGCGCAGGCGCGCCTGAACCTGCCGATCCGCTTTGTCCGCGTGACGGTGGCGGCCGCGCGCGACGCGCTCGCCGCCGAGCGCGCGTACCTGCGGCAGATCGACATCGCGATCGAGATGCGCGAGGAGGCGCTGCAGCGCGCGCTCGCCGCGCGTGGAGTGGCGGCATGATTGAAGGACCGGGCACGGCTGCGCGGCCGGTCGCGAACGCTTTGGGCAGAAACATCATGGAAATCGATTTGAACGCCGACCTCGGCGAAGGGTGCGGCTCGGACGAGGCGCTTCTCGGCCTCGTCACGTCGGCGAACATCGCGTGCGGCTGGCACGCGGGCGGCGCCCAGGCAATGCGCGACTGCGTGCGCTGGGCTGTGGAGAAAGGCGTGTCGATCGGCGCACATCCGAGCTTTCACGATCCGGAGAACTTCGGCCGCAAGGAAATGGACCTGCCGGCAGGCGAAATCTACGCCGGCGTGCTGTATCAACTGGGCGCGCTGTCTGCGATCGCGCTGGCGGAAGGCGGGCGCATCGTGCACGTGAAGCCGCACGGCGCACTGTACAACCAGGCCGCGCGCGATCCCGAGATCGCCGACGCGGTCGTCTCCGCGATCCACGATTTCGATCCGTCGCTCATGGTGTTCGGCCTCGCGAAGAGCGGCTTCGTCGACGCCGCGCGGCACGCGGGGCTCGCCGCCGTCGAGGAAGTGTTCGCCGATCGCGGCTATCGCGCGGACGGCTCGCTCGTGCCGCGCAGCCAGCCGGGCGCGCTCGTCGACGACGAGGACGAGATGCTCGCGCGCACGCTCGAGATGGTCTGCGGCCGGCGCGTGCGCGCGGTCACGGGCGAATGGGTGCCCCTCAATGCACAGACGGTCTGCCTGCACGGCGACGGGGCGCACGCGCTCGCGTTCGCCAAACGGATCCGCGCGGCGCTCGAAGCCGCCGGCATCGACGTGCAAGCGCCCGGCGCGGTGCACGCAGGGGAACGCGCGTAAGGACCGGACGCGCAGCCGGCGGCGCTCGTCGACGCAGCGACCCGGCCTAGCGCGAGCGGCTTGCCGACGCCGCGCGCGCGCATTGCGCCACGCGTGACATGCGTGGCCGTCCGAGCGGCGGCAGCGCCGACGCGCGCCGCCCGCCCCGGCTTGCACGAACGACCGCCCGGCCGGCCCGCGCAGTGCACGACGGGCCGCGAAGCATGAGAACCGCCTGGCGCTCGCCACGCGCCGGGCACACACGACGCCTTGCATGCGGCGGGCCACGCCCGCCGCACGAACGATTCGCCGACGCTGCGAAGGCCGGCGCGCGCTCACGCTTGCGCGCGACAGCCGTCGCCATCGCCTGGATCGGGCGGGCGCGCGCAAGAACCGCGCGCCCGCCCCGCAGTCCCGAGCGGCCGTCAGAGCCGCGAAGGCCCATCGGCGCGACGGCCGCGCGCCGATCGCAAGCCGCCGTGCGCCGCCCGAAGACGGCGCGCGTCAACCCATGTCAGGAGAATGTTCATGCAAGGCACCGTAAGTCTATGGCCGCTGATTGGCGTCGCTGTGATCGTCGCCGGCTTCGCGCTGCGCTTCAATCCGATGCTGATCGTCGCGACCGCGGCGATCGCGACGGCCGCGAGCGCGCACTTCCCGCCCGAGCGGATCCTCGCCGCGATCGGCGCGGGCTTCCTCAAGACCCGCAACATCCCGCTCATCATCCTGCTGCCGCTCGCCGTGATCGGCCTCCTCGAACGGCACGGACTGCGCGAGCGTGCGCAGGCGTGGATCGCAAACATCAAGGCCGCGACGGCGGGACGCCTCCTGATCATCTATCTGCTCGTGCGCGAGCTGACGGCGGCCGTCGGCCTGACGGGCCTGGGCGGCCATCCGCAGATGGTGCGGCCGCTGATCGCGCCGATGGCCGAAGGCGCGACCGAGAACCGCTTCGGTCCGCTGCCCGACGCAACCCGCCACCGGCTGCGCGCGTACGCGGCCGCGACCGACAACGTCGGCCTCTTCTTCGGCGAAGACATCTTCGTCGCATTCGGCGCGATCGTGCTGATGGTGACGTTCCTGAAGGAGGCGGGCATCGTCGTGGAACCGATGCACGTCGCGCTCTGGGGCATTCCGACCGCCGTATCCGCGTTCCTGATCCACGGCTTCCGGCTGTGGCTCCTCGATCGCAGGCTCGAACGCGAGATGCGCGCGCTGACCGATCCGCGCGCCGCGAACGCCACCGCCGCCACCGCCGCCCAGGGAGGCCGCGCATGACGCTCACGATCAACGACCTGTTCTGGCTCGTCGGCCTCGTGCTGCTCGCGGTCGGCGCGACGATCGTCACGGACCGCGCGCATCCGCGCCGCTTCACCGCGGGCGGCTTCTGGCTGCTCTACGCGCTCGTCTTCATCGCCGGCGACAAGCTGCCCGTTGAGCTCGTCGGCGCGCTCGTGATCGTGATGGCGCTGATCGCGGGCTTCGGCGGCGTGACAGCGGCGAAGCCGAAACTGCCGTCCGACGAGGTCCGCCGCGCAAGCGCCGCGCGCATCGGCAACCGGCTCTTCGTGCCCGCGCTCACGATCCCGTTCGTGACGGTCGCGGTCACACTCGCCGCGAGCCATCTGCACGTCGGCGGCGCGCCGCTCGTCGATCCGAAGAACGTCACGCTGATCGGCTTCGGCATCGGCTGCGTGATCGCGCTCGGGTTCGCGTGCCGGATCACTCGCGACTCGGTCGGCCAGTCGCTGCAGGAGGCGCGACGCCTCGTCGACGCGCTGTCGTGGGCGGCCGTGCTGCCGCAGATGCTCGGCATGCTCGGGCTCGTGTTCTCGGACGCGGGCGTCGGCAAGGCGGTCGCGCACCTGACGACGGCGTACGTGAACCTCGACTACCGGTTCGTCGCGGTCGCCGTTTACTGCATCGGGATGGCGCTCTTCACGATGGTGATGGGCAACGGTTTCGCCGCATTTCCGGTGATGACGGGCGGCGTCGGCGTGCCGATCCTCGTCAACGTGTTCCACGGCGATCCGGCCGTGATGGTCGCGATCGGGATGTTCTCCGGCTACTGCGGCACGCTGATGACGCCAATGGCCGCGAACTTCAACATAGTGCCCGCCGCGCTGCTCGAGCTGCCCGACAAGAACGGCGTGATCAAGACGCAGATCCCGACCGCGCTCGCGCTGCTCGCGACGAACATCGTCCTGCTGAACGTCCTGATGTTTCGATGAACGGGGCGCGGCGCATTCCCGCCCGGCCATGAAAAAAGCGCCCTCGGGCGCTTTTTCTTCGCTCTGCCGACCGATCCGGCACACGGCCGGCTACCCGGCTACCGGCTGCATCCGTCATGCAGCGGCCCGGCGGCCGCCGCGCGCGTCGCAAGAAAGTTCGACGCTCAAAGTAAAAAAATGCGTCCGCCGCCGCCCGCATTGACATCTGCTTCCCCCGGCCGGACGGCGGAACGTCGATTGAATGGGCGTATGCGCCTGCATGTTGGTTTGTTGTGGTGTTTGGCCCCGTCGTGCATGCAGACAACCGCTGCCGACACGCTGAACGCGTGCCGGCAACGCTACCCCCGCGCTGTTTTTATCGTTCCCCGTAGCGCATTTTCTTTTTCCTACTCGGTGAAAGGAGAATAGATTTGGCCCAACGGCGTGTCAATCGCCGGAACGCACTTCACTCGTCAACCTCGGTCAAAACTTGGGTTAATCCCTATTCGTTCGGGTTCCCGATCACCCGGCGTCGACGAGATAGCCCTGCTGCCGCAGTAGTTCGAGCACGCCCTTCGGGCCGCCCAGGTGCAGCGCGCCGATCGCGACGAAGAGCGGCCTATTCGGCGCGGCGATCGCGGTCATCCGCGCGACGAAGCGGCGGTTGCGCTCGTTGACGATCTTGTTGTCGATCGAATCGGCGACCGCCTTCGCGCGCGCGAGCCGCTCCGTCTTCGCGGTCGCCCATGCGGCGAGCGCGTCCGCGTCGCCGATGCGCCAGAGGCGGTGCAGCGCGCGCACGTCGGCGGCGTTCTGCGCGGGCGTCTGCACCATGTCCTGCGCGAGCATCTCGCGCTGCTGCGCGAGCGTGAGCCCCGTGAACGCGCGCATCTGCTCGGCGAGCGTCTCGAGCCCGACGACCTTCCCGCCCTTTTTGCGCAGGAACACGTTCTGCAACTGCGCCTCGGTGCCGTATTCGGTTTGCAGGCCGGCCGACAGCGAATCGTACGTCTCGACGACGAGCGACGCGAGCCACGGCCGCATGTTGCGGATGCCGGCGAGCGCGGCCGGATTGCCGCGCAGCCGGCCCGCGAGCCTCTGCCAGAGAGGCGGCGGCAGCAGGCGCGGCAGGCACGCGTAGTTGCACACGCCGTACTTCGATACGTCGTCCTGCGATTCGAGTAGATCGTCCGGCGACAACTCGAGCGCGAGCGTCGGCGATGCGGCGAGCGCCGCGAGGATCGGACGGCGGAACGGCTGGTTTTGCGGATAGTCGGCGGGATCGCCGACGTGCAGCGTGCCGAGCACGTAGATCGTGACCTTGCCTTTCGTCGCGACGTAGAACGGCATCCGCGCGGGCTGCGTGCGCACCACGCCGCTCGCGACGGTGCCGTTCGACGTCGACGGCGGCGCATGGAAGCCTGGCAGCGACAGGCTCGGCGAAGGAATCGGCGACTGCGACAGCGGCGCGGTCGCAGCGCTGCCCGCCGCCAGCGCGCCGACGGGCGGCCACGCGATGCCGCCCGTCGCGCACGCGCCGGCGAGCACGGCACTGGCGAGCGCACGCGCGCGCCAGCGCCGGGGATGCCTGCCGGCGTGCGTCGCCGCGCGCCGGCCGCCGTTACGCAAGCGGCGCGCGGCTTCGCGCGCCGCCACTGCATCAGGCATTCGCCTCCCCCACCTCCTCGGCGCGATGGCAGGCGACGAGCCGGCCGTCGACAGCGCGCAGCTTCGGCTCCTCGGCGCGGCACCGCTCGACCGCGTACGGGCAGCGCTGATGGAACGCGCAGCCGGACGGCGGATTGAGCGGCGACGGCAGCTCGCCCTGCAGCTTGATCTGGATCTTGCGATCCGCCTCGAAGATCGCGGGCGTCGCCGACATCAGCGCGCGCGTGTACGGATGGCGCGGCCGCGCGTAGATCGTCTTCTTGTCGCCGAGCTCCGCGACGCTGCCGAAGTACATCACCATCACGTCGTCGGCGATGTGCTCGACGACCGCGAGGTTGTGCGAGATGAACACGTAGCTCGTCTTGAACTGCTCCTGCAGATCCATGAAGAGATTGAGGATCTGCGCCTGGATCGACACGTCGAGCGCGGACACCGGCTCGTCGGCGACGACGATCTGCGGATCGAGGATCATCGCGCGCGCGATCGCGACGCGCTGGCGCTGCCCGCCCGAGAACATGTGCGGATAGCGCTTCGCGTGCTCGGGCCGCAGGCCGACCGTGCGCATGATCTGCGCGATCCGCTGCGCGCGCTCGGCGGCCGTCAGATGCGTGTTGATGGCGAGCGGCTCGGCGAGCGTCTGCTCGACCGTCTTGCGCGGATTCAGCGACGCGAACGGATTCTGGAACACCATCTGCACACGGCGGCGCAGCGCGGCGATCGTCTCGCGGTCCGCGCCCGCGACGTCGCTGCCGTCGATCGACAGATGCCCGGACGTCGGCGGCTCGATCATCGTCAACTGGCGCGCGAGCGTCGATTTACCGCAGCCGGACTCGCCGACGACGGCGAGCGTCTTGCCGCGCCTCAATTCGAACGACACGCCGTTCAGCGCCTTCACGGTGCCGTGCCCGAACATCCCTCTTCTAACCGCGTAGTGCTTCGCGAGCTTGTCGGCGACGAGCACGATGTCGTCGTGCGTGGCGGACTCGCGCGCTTCGTAGACTGCGTTCATCGCGCGCCTCCTTCCGTGTGCGTCGCTTGCAGGTTGAGCGGCTTGATGCAGCGCGTGCGCATGCCGGTGCCCGGCACGAGCTCGGCGAGCGCGGGGCGCGCCTTCGTGCAGCCGTCGACGACGTACTTGCAGCGCGGCGCGAACAGGCACCCGCTCGGCCTATCGTCGCGGCCCGGCACCATCCCGGGAAGCGCGGCGAGCCGCTTCGCCCCCGCATTGTGCTCGGGAATCGCGGCGAGCAACGCTTCGGTGTACGGATGATGCGGCGATGCGAAGATGTCCGGCACGCGGTTCGTCTCGATGATCTCGCCCGCGTACATCACCGCGACGCGCTGCGCGACTTCCGACACGACCGCGAGATCGTGCGAAATCAGCACGAGCGCCATCCCGCGCTCCTTCTGCAACGCGACGAGGAGATCCATGATCTGCGCCTGGATCGTCACGTCGAGCGCGGTCGTCGGCTCGTCGGCGATCAGGAGCTTCGGATTGCACGCGACCGCCATCGCGATCATCACGCGCTGGTTCATGCCGCCCGACATCTGGTGCGGGAAGGTGTCGATGCGGTTCTTCGCATCGGGAATCCCGACCTGGTCGAGCAGTTCGAGCGCGCGCTTCTTCAGCGCGTCGCCGCGCAGGCCCTCGTGCAGCTTCAGCACCTCCTTGATCTGATAGCCGACCGTGTAGCTCGGGTTCAGGCTCGTCAGCGCGTCCTGGAACACCATCGCGATGTCCTTGCCGATGATCCTGCGGCGCGCCTTCGGGCTCGCCTTCAAGAGATCGACGCCGTCGAACGTGACTTCGTCGGCGGTGACGATGCCGGGCGCGTCGATCAAGCCCATCAGCGCCATCATCGTCACGCTCTTGCCCGAGCCGGATTCGCCCACCACGCCGACCACTTCGCCGCGCGCGACGGACAGGTTGATCCTGTCGACCGCGGGCAGCCCGTTGAAGTTCACCGCGAGATTGCGGATGGTCAATAAGTCGCTCATGTCAGGCCATCCGTTTGAGTTTGGGATCGAGCGCGTCGCGCAGCCCGTCGCCGAGCAGGTTGATCGCGAGCACCGAGATCAGGATCGACAGGCCGGGCATCGTCACGATCCACCACGCATTGTCGATGTAATCGCGCGCCGATGCGAGCATCGCGCCCCACTCGGCCGTCGGCGGCTGCACGCCGAGACCGAGGAAGCCGAGCGCGGCCGCGTCGAGGATCGCCGACGAAAAGCCGAGCGTCGCCTGCACGATCAACGGCGCCGTGCAGTTCGGCAGCACCTGCGAGAACATCAGGCGCAGCGTGCCCGCGCCCGCGACGCGCGATGCGGTCACGTACTCCTTCTGCAGTTCGCCCAGCGCCGACGCGCGCGTGAGACGCACGTACGCAGGCAGCGCGACGATCGCGATCGCGAACATCGTGTTCGTCAGGCCGGGACCGATGATCGCGACGACCGCGACCGCGAGCAGCAGCGACGGCAGCGCGAGCAGCACGTCCATCACGCGCATCACGGGCGTGTCGGCCCACTTCTGGAAGAACGCGGCGACGAGGCCGAGCACGATGCCCGGAATCAGCGCGAGCACGACCGACACGAAGCCGATCCAGAACGACATCCGCGCGCCGTACATCAGGCGCGAGAGGATGTCGCGGCCCGCTTCGTCGGTGCCGAGTACGAATTGCCAGTTGCCGCCCGCGAGCCACGCGGGCGGAATCTTCACGTGGTCGCGGTACTGCTCGATCGGGCTGTGCGGCGCGAGCACCGGCGCCAGCAGCGCGACGACGACGAGCACGAGCACGACGATGCCCGCGCCGACCGCGCCGCGATTGCGGGAGAAGTTCGCCCAGAATTCGCGCAGCGCGAGCACACGGCCGCCGACGGGCGCCGCTTGCGACGGCATCGCGTTTTGCATGTCGCTCATTGCGCCTCCCGCGTTGCCGCGCGAGCGCGGCCGAATGCCGCCGCCGCAGTTGACCGCTGATTCAGCGGATGAATACGCGTATGGGAATGCATGTTCGATTACCTCGTATGGCGAATGCGCGGATTCAGCACGCCGTACAGCAGATCGACGACCAGGTTCACGACGATCACGAGCGTCGCGATCAGCAGGATGCCGCCTTGCACGACCGGATAGTCGCGGCGGCCGATCGCGTCGATCAGCCACTTGCCGACGCCCGGCCACGAAAACAGCGTCTCGGTGAGCACCGCGCCCGCGAGCAGCGTGCCCACCTGAAGGCCGATCACCGTGACGACCGGAATCAGCGCGTTGCGCAGCGCATGCACGACGACGACGCGCACGGGCGACAGCCCCTTCGCGCGCGCGGTGCGGATGTAGTCTTCGCGCAGCACTTCGAGCATCGACGAGCGCGTCATCCGCGCGATCACCGCGAGCGGAATCGTGCCGAGCACGATCGCGGGCAGGATCAGATGGCTCACCGCCGACGCGAACGCGCCTTCTTCGCCGGAGAGCAGTGTGTCGATCAGCATGAAGCCCGTCGTATGAGGAATCTCGTATTCGACCGCGAGGCGGCCCGACACGGGCGTCCACCCGAGATACGCCGAAAACACCATGATGAGGATGAGCCCCCACCAGAAGATCGGCATCGAATAACCGGTGAGCGCCGTGCCCATCACGCCGTGATCGACGATCGTGCCGCGCTTCAACGCGGCGAACACGCCGGCCGGCAGCCCGACGGCGAGCGCGAACAGGAGCGCGCAGATCGACAGCTCGACCGTCGCCGGAAAGCGTGCGAGGAACTCGCTCATCACGCTCGTGTTGGTGATGATCGACATGCCCAGGTCGCCGTGCAGCGCACGGCCGACGTAGTGCAGGTACTGAAGGGGCAGCGGCTCGTCGAGCCCCAGGCGATGCATTGCTTCCGCGTGCATCGCGGGATCGACGCCGCGCTCGCCCATCATCACTTCGATGGGGTCGCCCGGTATCAGGTGAATCAGCGCGAACGCGAGCACCGTGATGCCGATGAAGGTCGGGATCACCGTGCCCACGCGGCGCAAGACGAATCGGAACATGACGCTTCTCGATATTTTCTTGTGGGAAATGTGCGACCGGCGACGAGGAGCTCGTGGCCCCCCGTCGCCGGATGATTATCGTGCAGTCGGCCTAACGGCGCACCGACGCCGCTTATTTCACGCTGACGCCGTCGAAGCGCGTATAGCCGAGCGGCTCGATCCGCATGTCGGCGACGTTCTTGCGCGCCGGCTGATAGACGGTCGAGTTCGCGATCGGCGAAAACGGCAGCTGCTGTGCGAAGACTTGCTGCGCCTGCATGTAAATCTTCGTACGAGCATCCTGCGACGTCGTCACGCGCCCCTTCTGAACGAGCTCGTCGAACGGCTTGTAGCACCACTCGGAGAAGTTGTTGCCCTTCACCGCCTCGCAGCCGAGCAGCGTGCCGAGCCAGTTGTCGGGGTCGCCGTTGTCGCCGGTCCAGCCGATCAGCATCGTGTCGTGCTCGCCCGCGTGCGCGCGCTTGATGTACTCGCCCCACTCATACGTGACGATCTTCGCCTGCACGCCGATCTTCGCCCAGTCGGCCTGGATCATCTCGGCCATCAGCTTCGCGTTCGGGTTGTAAGGGCGCTGCACGGGCATCGCCCACAGCGTGATGGGGAAGCCGTTCGGATAGCCTGCCTTCGCGAGCAGCGCCTTCGCCTTCGCCGGGTCGTAAGTCGCGGCCTTCAGGTTCTTGTCGTACGACCATTGCGTCGGCGGCATCGGTGCGCTCGCCGCCTGCCCCGCGCCCTGATAGACGGACTCGATGATCGCCTTCTTGTTGATCGCCATGTCGAGCGCCTGGCGCACCTCGAGCTTGTCGACCGGCTTGTGCTGCACGTTGTACGCGAGGTAGCCGAGATTGAAGCCCGGCAGCGACGGCATGTCGACGTTCGCATCGGCCTTCAGCGTCGCGATATCGGCGGGCCGCGGATAGCTCATCACCTGGCACTCGTTGCGCTTGATCTTCTGCACGCGCACGCCCGGGTCGGGCGTGATCGAGAAGATCAGCTTCGAGATCTTCACCGCGCCCTTCTTCCAATAATCAGGATTGCCGTCGAATCGAATCGTCGCGTCCTTCGTGTAGCTGCGGAAGATGAATGGACCGGTGCCGATCGGCTTCTGGTTGATGTCGGCCGCCTTGCCCGCCTTCATCAGCTGGTCCGCGTATTCGGCGGACAGGATCGACGCATACTCCATCGCGAGGTTCTGGATGAACGGCGCGTTCGGCTCCTTCAGCGTGAAGCGGACCGTATACGGATCGAGTTTTTCGACTTTCGTGATCAGCTTGTCGAGGCCCATGTCGGTGAAGTACGGGAACGATACCGGATACGCCTTGCGGAATGGCTGGTTCGCATCGAGCATCCGCTCGAACGTGAACACGACGTCGTCCGCGTCGAATTCGCGCGCCGGCTTGAAGAAATCGGTCGTATGGAATTTGACGCCGTGGCGCAGATGGAACGTGTAGACCTTGCCGTCGGGCGAGATGTCCCATGTCTCGGCGAGGCCGGGCTCGACCTTCGTGCCGCCGCGCTCGAACTCGACGAGGCGGTTGTAGAGCGGAAACGTCGACGCGGTGAAATCGACGCCCGTCGTGAATTGCGCGGAATCGAAACCCGCCGGGCTGCCTTCTGAGCAGTAGACGAGCGTTTTGTTCGGGATCTGTGCGAATGCAGAGCCCGCGACGCCGAAAGATGCCGCTGCAACGCCCGCGATGGCGGTAACACGCAGTGCGCGCAACAGACGATTATGTTCCATGTTTCCTCCAGGTCTCCGGTTCAAGGCCGGCCTAGGCCGGCGTAGGCGGATATTACTTGAGCTTTCGTAAGAGGAACAAGCCGGAGAAAAATCCATTCGTCATGCGCGCGCCATCGTGAAATGCGTGGCTCGGCCGCGCGCGGCGCGCGCGCCGTCGAGCCGATTCGGCGCGATTCGCCGCGATCAGCGTTATCCCTTACATCCTCGATTTTTCGTAACGATCTTCGGCGATGGATCGGGTTCGATACGTGAGTGTTACGGATTGCGCGATCTTTTTTGGCGCGCATTCGCGCCGACGCGTTGCGCGTCGACCGCGCAGGCCGGCCGCCGCGAGCAGCCGCGATCAATCGAAATCGGCGCATAGGGCGGCGCGACCGCGATCAGGAAGATGCCGAGCGTCATCAGCAGACACGAGCGACAGCGCCGCCTTGCGCCCCGCTCGATCCGCGTAGAGACCGAGCACGATGCTGCCGATCGGCCGCATGAAGAAGGCGACGCCGAACGTCGCGGTCGTCAGGAGAAGCGACTAATATTCGCTGCTGGTCGGAAAGAACAACTCGGCGATCACGACCGTCATGAAGCTGAAGACGATGAAGTCGTACCACTCGAGCGCGTTGCCGATCACGGCCGCCACCACCGCGCGCCGGTTCAGCGCATGTCCCGCCGTTTTCGTCGAAGCCGCAATCGATGCCATCCTCGCCCCTCGCTGTCGTCGTGCTTTCGTCGTGCGTCGTGCGTCGTGCGCCTGCGCCGTAACAAGCTGACGCTGCGCCAACGGCCGTGGAGCGAGTGTAGAAAGCGAAGGAATCGATTTCAAGCAATAAAAAAACGCCCGCTGTCGTCGGACCGCGGGCGTTTTTCGCTTCGGTGCGATGCGAAGCGGCGCCGCAAGACGCCGCGCGCCGCGTCACGCCATTTTCGTGAACGCGTTGCACCAGCCCTTCGCCGACACCTGCTTGCCGGGGAACGCACCGCACGGGCCCGACGCCGAGCCCTTCTTGCCCTGATACAGCATGCAGCCCGAACAGGCTTCGCCTGCCGCGTACTTCGGGAACTTCGCCTTGTCGACCTTGGCGGCGTCGGCCTTGTAGCCGAGCGCGACGGCGGTCGGATCAGTTTCGGACAGCATCGGCAGATCGGCCGAGAACGCTTCGCGCGTGAGCGCGAGCGCCGACACGGCGCCGACGCTCGTGATCAGGAAACTCCGGCGGGACGTTTTCATGGGAATTCGCTCCAACATTGTGGGTTGTCGCTGCTCTAGCGGCAGCAGCGCACAAGCATACCGCTCGTGCGCCCGAATGTGACGCGGGTAATTCCGAAGATAAGCCAATCGAAAACAAGAAATCGGCGCACCGCCTACGGAGGTTATGTGCGCGCCGCCATTTCGCCGACGCGCTGCGCGATCGCGAGCGCCGCGGTGAGCCCGGGCGATTCGATGCCGAACAGGTTCACGAGCCCGCGCACGCCGTGCTGCGCCACGCCCTGGATCACGAAATCGGCGGTGGGCTCGCCGGGCCCCGCGACCTTCGGACGAATGCCCGCGTAGGCCGGCTGCAGCGAGTCGTCGGGCAATCCTGGCCAATACGCGCGGATCGATGTGTAGAACGCGGCGGCGCGGCGCGGATCGACGTCGTAGCGCAGCGTGTCGATCCATTCGACGTCGGGCCCGAAACGCGCCTGTCCGGCGAGATCGAGCGTCAGATGCACGCCGAGCCCGGCGCGATCCGGAACCGGGTAGACGAGATGCGAGAACGGCACGCGCCCGGACAGGCCGAAGTAATTGCCGCGCGCGAGATAGAGCGGCGGCACCCAGCGCGAATCGAGCCCGCGAATGCGCTTCGCGAGCGCTTGCGCACCGAGCCCCGCGCTGTTGATCACGCACGCGGCTTCGATCTCGGCCGGCGTATCGCCGCCGACGCGCACGACGAAGCAGCCGCCCCCCACGTCGATCGATTCGACCGGTGAGCGCAGCGCGCACGCGGCGCCGTCGCGCTCGGCGTCGCCGAGGAGCGCGAGCATCAGTTGATGGCTGTCGACGATGCCCGTGCTCGGCGAGAACAGCGCCTCGAGGCACTCGAGCTCGGGTTCGAGCGCCTGCACTTCGTCGCGCGACAGCGACAGCAGATCGAGCACGCCGTTTTCCTCCGCGCGCGCGGCGATCGCCTTCAGTTGCTTCGCCTGCGCGGGCGACGTCGCGACGATGAGCTTGCCGCAGCGCCGGTGCGGCACGTTGTGCGTCTCGCAGAAGTCGTACAGCAGGTCGCGCCCGTGCACGCACAGCGACGCCTTCAACGATCCGCGCGGATAGTAGAGCCCCGCGTGGATCACTTCGCTGTTGCGCGAGCTCGAGCCCGTGCCGATCGCATCGGCCGCCTCCAGGATCAGCGTCTCGCGTCCGCGCGCGGCCAGCTCGCGCGCGATCGCAAGGCCGACTATGCCGGCGCCGATCACCACACAGTCAATCCGCTCCATCGTCATTCGCGTCGCTCACGCTTCGAAAGCAGGACCTACGATTGTACGTCGCGCGACGCGTATGCGCCTGCCGGCCGTCAAAAGCCGATCGGCCGGCGGCGCCCGGTGCTTTCGTCGGTGCGGATGTCGCGCGGCGCGACCGCGTCTCGCCCGTCGAGCCGCGCCGCGCCGAACGCGTGCAGCAGCACGCGGCGCATCGTGCGGGGCGGCATCGCGGCGAGCACGTCGAGCGCGTCGTCGCCCAGCGCGTCGGGAAACCGACGCCCCCACGCGTGCGCGTCGCGGATCTCGCCGTAGATCGTCCGCGCGATGCGGCGCGCGCCCGGCGCGTCGGGCGGCTCAATCTCGTACACGTTCATCCGGTTCATGATCGGCTCGGGAATCGCGCTTGCGTCGTTCGCGGTCGCGATCCAGATCACGTTGCCCGCGTCGATCGGCACCTCGGCGAATTCGTCGATGAACGCGCATGCGGTGTCGTGCTCGAGCAGCGCGTATAGCGCACCGAGCGGATCGTATTGCGCGTCGCTGCCCGCCTTGTCGATCTCGTCGATCGCGATCACGGGATTCGAGTAGCAGCCGTTGACGAGCGCGTCGAACACCTTGCCCGGCTTCGCGTTCTTCCACTGCGACGACGCGCCCGACAGCACCCAGCCCGCCGTCAGCGAGCTCATCGGCACGTAGTGGTAAGCGGTCCCGAGCATCTTCGCGAGCGCCTTCGCGAAATGCGTCTTGCCGATGCCCGGCTCGCCGAGCAGCAGAATCGGCATCAATTCGAGGCGATCGTCGGTTTCGAGGCAAAGCGCCACTTGCTTGCGCACGTCGTCGAGCGGCTCGGCGAAGTTCGGCAATTCCTCGGCGAGCGAATCGAACGCGGGCATTCGCGTCGGCTTCACGCAAAAGCGCAGGTTGCCCGTCTTCAGCATCTTCTCGTAAGTCGCGCGCAGCGCGTCGCTTGCGCCTTCGTTCAGATCGTTCAGCGCCGTCTCGATTCGATCCAGATCGTAGACCGTACTGAACGACGCCACCGCCAGTTCCTGTTTCACCATCGCCGTCGTCATCGCACACCTCGCCTTGCTGCCGCCGTCCGTCTTTCAGACTCCTTCGATTTCAGTGTAGCCAGCGCGACATCCCGCGCAAGCGAGCAGCCGCCGGGGACTGCTGCTAACATCTTCGCGACGCTGCACGCGACACGCGCCGCGCGTATGATCGTAGATTCACGTCGTGCGTGCGCGCATCGCGCCGTCGCCATTCCGTGGCGCGGTCCGCAGCCCTTGCGCATCGCGCCGCTCGTCGACGAGTCAGCCGATGCGTTCGCCACTCGCGCCGGCTGCCGCGCCGTCGCCGCGGCGCGCCCGTTTGCCGCGCCGCCCGGTGCTTGAAAAATCCGCGCGCTGCGCTCACCTCGTCGATGTCCCCGATAACGGCACCGCGCGCGAAAGATGAACCGAGCAATTACCCGCGCGGTCGGAAGTTCGATGAATTTGTTTAAGCGTGAGATGTCCGCCTGTCCCGCCTCCCGGCTCGCCCGCGCCGGAAAATTCGTGCTCGAAGCCGGCGTCGCGGGCGCGCTTGTCTGCGCCGCGCTCTCCGCGCATGCGCAGAGCGGTCCGCAGTCCGTGATCGATTGGGAAATCCAGGTGGTGCGCGACGGCCAGACGATCGACACGTTCGAGCAGAAGACCACCGTCGGCCAAGCCCGCTCGGACACGCACAGCTTTCCCGTCGCGCCCGCGGCCAGTTGCGGCGCCGCGACGACGAACGCGTCGGCCGCCGACGCGCCCGCATCCGAAATGTCGCGCACGATCACGGTCGCGCCGCTGTACGTCGAAGGCGACGCGGTCGCGCTCGCGATCGACGCGCAGGAAACGCTCGCCGACGGCGGCGCGGTGCCGTCCGGCGGCGCGCCGTGCACGTCCCCGCCGCCGCTGCGAATCGTCGCAAGCCATCCGGGCCTGAACGCACGCGCCGCGCAGTGGACCGACTGGACCTTGGCCGACCGCAGCCCGCAACTCGTCTATCGCGTGCGTGCGCACGTCGTCGAGGACTGACCGACCATGCACGTGCCCGAGACCCTGCCGCTCGCCGAACCGCAGCCTGCCGAGAACGAGATCACGGCGGTCAGCTGGAATCTGCACAAGGGCCGCTCGCCGCTCGGCTTCACCGCGTGGGACGCGATGCGCAGCTGGGTCGAATCGACGCACGCGGACGTCTATTTCCTGCAGGAAGCGATGGCGCGGCGCATGCCGCGCCCGATGCTCGCGTCCGGCTTCGGCAGGCCGATGGCGGAGCCCGTCGACGACGTCTGGCACTGCCAGGCGACCGAGATCGCGCGCGCGCTCGACTGGCAGATCGCACTCGGGCCGAACGTGTTCAAGCCTTCATGGCGGCACGGCAACGCGATCCTGTCGCCGCATCCGCTCGACCTCGGCGGCCGCTGGGACATTTCCGCGCACCGCTTCGAGCGTCGCGGCCTCCTCGTCGCGCGCGCGACGCTCGCGGGCAGCGCGCCCGTCACGCTGCTGTGCGCGCACCTCGCGCTCACGCGCGCCGCGCGGCTGCGGCAGATGAGCTGGATCGCGCACTGGATCGAGCGCCACGCGAGCACGGGGCCGCTCGTCCTCGCGGGCGACTTCAACGACTGGCGCAACGACTCGATCCCGCTCTTCGGCGAGATTGGCCTGTCCGAAGTCGCGACGCTGCTCGGCGCGTCGGGCCGCACGTTTCCCGCGTTCTCGCCCGCGCTCGCGCTCGACAAGATGTTCGTGCGCGGGATGACGCCGATCGAATGGCGCGCGCCCGGCGACGAAACCGCATGGCTGTCCGATCATCTGCCGTACGTCGCGCGGCTGCGGCTCGACTGACGCCCGAACGCGCGCCGCACCGGACGCACCCGGCGCACCGGCCCCGAAAAGCCTGCCTGAATCGACGAAAGACGCACGCAAGTTTGTCGGCGATTTCCGCGCGTTTGCCGGGATCAAGCACGCGAGCATCCAAGGCACGGTAAAATACGGCGTTTCTCACTCGTCTGTTTTATCGGGTAGGCGTGCGAATGACGTGCGCCATCGGCCGGTCCGCGGATCGGGCCGTCCCTCGGTTTCCGCATCGTTTCCGAATCCATGAGCAAATTCGACACCGCTACCGTCCTGTCCGTCCACCACTGGACCGACACGCTGTTCAGCTTCACTTGCACCCGCGAACAAGCCCTGCGCTTCAACAACGGCGAGTTCACGATGGTCGGCCTGGAAGTCGACGGCAAGCCGCTCACGCGTGCATACAGCATCGTGAGCCCGAACTACGAAGAGCACCTCGAGTTCTTCAGCATCAAGGTGCAGAACGGCCCGCTGACGTCGCGGCTGCAACACCTGAAGGTCGGCGATGCGGTCCTGATCGGCAAGAAGCCGACAGGCACGCTCGTCGCCGACAACCTGCTGCCCGGCAAGACGCTATGGCTGCTGTCGACGGGCACGGGCCTGGCGCCGTTCATGTCGATCATCCGCGATCCGGACATCTACGACCGCTTCGACAAGGTGATCCTCACGCACACGTGCCGCCTGAAGGGCGAGCTCGCGTACATGGATTTCATCAAGCACGACCTGCCGGGCCACGAATACCTCGGCGACGTGATCCGCGAGAAGCTCGTCTACTACCCGACCGTCACGCGCGAGGAATTCGAGAACGAAGGCCGGATCACCGACCTGATCTCGTCCGGCAAGCTGTTCACGGATCTGGACGTTCCGCCGTTCTCGCCCGAGCACGACCGCGTCATGCTGTGCGGCAGCACCGCGATGCTGAAGGACACGACCGAGCTGCTGAAGAAGGCGGGCCTCGTCGAAGGCAAGAACAGCGCCCCCGGCCACTATGTGATCGAGCGCGCGTTCGTCGACTGACCCCGTTTCTTAATCCACATCAAAAACCGGAGCCACCGAAGCCTGGCGCTCCGGTTTTTTTGTGTCGGATTTTGGCAACATGGTTACAAAACGTCATATTTGTATCTCAAAATAGTTACAAGTTCGCGTTGTGTTGCTGAAGTTGTCTGTCAGCGTTTGTCCTACATCGGGAACACCCCGAGGCACGGCGAGCACCTTAAAGCGTCCGTCCAGTATGACTTTGCATATAATTCTGCGATATCATGCGCGGCGCGTGAAAACGGTCCCATTCACTGTTACAGCGCCACGCAAAATGTTACAGAATGTAAATAATGTTTCCGAAGCATATTGCTGACCCCGCCCCGGCTGGCCGTGCCGATCGCGTCGGTTGGCAGTCGTTCCAGTGGGTGTCTGAATAGCTTTCTGAACAGAAAGGGAGAGTCATGGATACGCCGTCTATTGCGCTGTCGAGTGCAAGCGCCCTAGCTTCGTCGTCGCGCGACCTTGCGACCGATGCCGGCATTCCTTTCGTTTCCCGTCCCGCCGTGCGCCCGCCTGCCGCCGAGCGGCTCGGCGCGCGCGTCGCGCAACTGTCCGCCGAACTCGTCGCCGCCGACGAATCCGCGCGCCGCCATCTCGCGGGCGAGCTGCACGACGGCCTCGGGGCCGACCTCACCGCCGCACGCTTCGCGCTTGCGAACATCGAAACCTGGCTGCCGGACGACGTGCCCGACGGATGCCGGCGCGCGCTCGCGCTCGCGCAGCAGGCGCTCGACGCCGCGACGGCCGCAAACCGCCGCCTGATCGACGGCCTCGGCACACCCGCGCTCGAAGCGGGGCTCGTCGGCGCGCTCGCCGCGTGGATCGGCGCGCACGGCGCGCGCACCGGCCTGCGCACGAGCTTCGTCTGCGCGGCCGACGCGCGCGTCACGCAGCTTTCCGCCGACGGCGCGCTCGCCGTATTCCGTGTCGCGCAGGAAGCGCTCGCAAACGTTGCCAAGCATGCGCGCGCATCGGCCGCCGACGTGCGGATCGACGTCGACGACACGCATCTGACCCTCGTCGTCGCCGACGACGGCGTGGGCATTCCGGCCACGCGCCGCCGCGGCTACGGGCTCGGCGGCATGCGCGCGCGCTGCGAAGCGCTCGGCGGCACGCTCGAACTCGTTTCGCCGCGCTCGAGCGGCACGGGCACGGCGCTTTGCGCGCGCTTCGCGTGGGCCGCGCTCGTCGCCCCCGCGCATACGCCGGCCGCCGCGCGCAGGATGCGCAAGGAGGCGCGATGAGTCTGCAGATCCTGCTCGTCGACGACCACGCGATCGTCCGCCAAGGCATCCGTCAACTGCTGATCGACCGCGGCATCGCACGCGAGGTGATGGAAGCCGAGTGCGGCAGCGAGGCGCTCGCGATCACCGACAGGAGCGCGTTCGACGTGATCCTCCTCGACATCTCGTTGCCCGACATGAACGGGATCGAGGTGCTCAAGCGCCTGAAGCGCAAGCTGCCGCGCATGCCGGTGCTGATGTTCTCGATGTACCGCGAAGATCAATTCGCCGTGCGTGCGCTGAAAGCGGGCGCGGCCGGCTATCTGTCGAAGACCGTCAACGCCGCGCAAATGGTGTCGGCGATCAGCCAGGTCGCCGCCGGCCGCAAGTATGTGAGCCCGGCGATGGCCGAGGCGCTCGCCGAATATGTGTCGTTCGAGAACGAGCCGCTGCCGCATGAGAAGCTGTCCGACCGCGAGTACCAGACGCTTTGCATGATCGCGTCGGGCAAGCGGCTCACCGACATCGCGCACGCGCTGTCGCTGTCGGTGAAGACGGTCAGCGTCTACCGCACCCGCCTCCTCGAGAAGATGAAGCTGTCGAACAACGCGGAGCTGACGTTCTACGTGATGAGCAACCGGCTCGTCGACATGAACCCGGCAATCGGCGCGTAGCGCGGCGCGCGTTCCCCGCGCGGCCGACGCCTCCCGCGACGCGGCGCAGCGCCGCGCCGCGCGCAAGCGGTTGTTTTCATTGGACGATTTTTTTGCGGCTCGCGTCGCAATTGCGCATCGTCCGGCACGGGCAAGCGCGCCACATCCGCTAAAATGGCGGATTTTCCACTTTCCGGTGCGCCTCGCGTTTCCGGCAATTCTTCGCAATGTCTCTTTTCCGCAAGAAAAACGTCGACCGCATGATCGCCGGCGCGCACGCGGCCGGCCTCAAGAAGGCGCTCGGCGCGGTCGACCTCACCTTTCTCGGCATCGGCGCGATCATCGGCACCGGCATCTTCGTGCTGACCGGCACGGGCGCCGTGCAGGCCGGCCCCGCGCTGATGCTGGCGTTCGTGGTCGCGGCGATCGCGTGCGGCCTCGCCGCGCTGTCGTATGCCGAATTCGCATCGACGATCCCCGTCGCCGGCTCGATCTACACGTATTCATATGCGACGCTCGGCGAGCTCGTCGCGTGGATCATCGGCTGGGATCTGATGCTCGAGTATGGGCTCGCGGCGTCCGCGGTGTCGGTCGGCTGGTCCGGCTACCTGCAGTCGCTGCTGCAGGGCTTCGGCGTGTCTCTGCCCGCGGCGCTCACCGCCGCGCCGGGCGCGCTGCCGGGCGTCGTCACCTACTTCAACCTGCCCGCGTTCCTCGTGATGATCATCATCACGACGCTGCTGTCGATCGGCATCCGCGAATCGACGCGCGTAAACAACATCATGGTGTTCATCAAGGTCGCGGTCGTGCTGCTCGTGATCGCGGTCGGCGTCTTCCACGTGACGCCCGCGAACTGGAAGCCGTTCATGCCGCACGGCTGGAACGGCGTGTTCGGCGCGGCGGCCGTGATGTTCTTCGCGTTCATCGGCTTCGACGCGGTGTCGTCGGCGGCCGAGGAAGTGAAGAATCCGAAGCGCGATCTGCCGATCGGCATCATCGCGTCGCTCGGCGTGTGCGCGTTCCTGTACGTCGCGGTCGCGGCCATCGCGACGGGCATCGTGCCGTGGGCGCAGTACGCGAACGTCTCGCATCCGATCTCGTACGCGCTGCAAATCGCGGGCGAGAAGTGGGTCGCGGGCTTCATCGACCTCGGCGCCGTCGTCGGCATGCTGACCGTGATTCTCGTGATGAGCTACGGCCAGACCCGGATCATCTTCGCGATGTCGCGCGACGGCCTGCTGCCCGCCGCGCTGTCGCGCGTGCATCCGCGCTTCGCGACGCCGTTCCTGACGACCTGGCTCGTCGGCCTGTTCTTCGGCTTGATCGCCGCGCTGATTCCGCTCAACGTGCTCGCCGAGTTGATCAACATCGGCACGCTCGCCGCGTTCTCGATGGTGTCGATCGCGGTGCTCGTGCTGCGCCGCACGCACCCGGATCTGCCGCGCGCGTTCCGCTGCCCGGGCGTGCCGGTGGTGCCGATCCTCGCGGTCGCCGCTTGCCTGTTCCTGATGCTGAACCTGCAGCCCGTCACGTGGATCGCGTTCGGGACGTGGCTCGTGATCGGCCTCGTCGTGTACTTCGCGTACTCGCGCCGTCATTCGAAGCTCGCGCACGGCGCCGAGCAGCACTGACGCGTTTCTTCCCGCGTATCGCGCGCAGCGGGCCTGCTCGAGCGGCTCGCCGGCGCGTGCAATAGGCGCTCCCGACTTCCGGGAGCGTTTTTTTTGCGCGCGCGGCCGCTCCTGCGCGCTTTCACCGGACGCGCCATAATCGCGCCATCGAGCGGCCGGGTCTCCCGCCGGCCGGGACGTCGCAAGGACCGGATCATGGAAAGCATGGATCTCGAAGTGCTGAGGACGGGCGCGCGCTGGCTCGGCGACGGCCGCCGCGCGCTGCTCGTGACGGTCGTGCGGA
>NZ_LOWC01000013.1:0-7728 GCF_001522845.1 Burkholderia sp. BDU5
GGAGCGGTAGTTCAGTCGGTTAGAATACCGGCCTGTCACGCCGGGGGTCGCGGGTTCGAGTCCCGTCCGCTCCGCCAAATCGAAGCCCGTTCAGGCATGCCTGAACGGGCTTTTTGTTTTTCTCGGCATGTTTCGTCGCCATTTCCGGCGGGTTGCCGCCGCATGCGTGCAAATTGGCATTGCAACGCACGCCGGCTGCGCTATCGTGGCGGTGACGCAGGTTTTGCGAACACGACATGTCCGATTCAACCGCCGCTCCTCTCGTCTATCTGCTGCGCCCCGCCGAGCCGGGCGACTTCGAATTCGCGGAAGCGCTTACGCACGGCAACATGAATGCGTACTACCAGCGTCATGGTCTCAAGTGGCGTGCGGATCTCTTTTTCGCGAGCTGGCGCGACTCGGAGAATTTCATTCTCGAACTCGACGGTACGCCGATCGGCCTATTGAGGATGACCGAAGAGGGCGATTCGCTGCACATTCGCGACGTGCAGATCGCGCCGGAATACCGGCAGCGCGGCGCGGGCACGTATCTGCTCGAGACATCGCACCGTTTCGCGAAGGCGCGCGGATTGCGAGAGACGCAACTGCGCGTGTTCGTCGACAATCCGGCCGCGCGTCTCTATCTGCGGATGGGATACCGGCTCGCAGGGCCGCGTCTCGCGCAGTTCGGCTCGATCCGGCATATGGTGCGACGCGTGTCGTCGTGATGTCTTGTGTGCGGCAGGACCGCGGCGGGCGCCGGAGCAATGCCGACGAAGCAGGCGAAGCGAGGCGGCCGGCCGGTTTGTCTGCGCGTGATCGAGCGCGACGCGCGCAATGGGTTCGCCGACGCGCAGTCGATGGTGGTTCCGACGTCGCGCCGTGCGAAGCGTCGAAACGTCTCGCAGTCCGAACGAGCGCGCGAAACCGTCACGGCTTGCCGAGCGAACCGGTTCGATCAATTGCGTCGCGTTCGATTGGTCGTGTCGGCT
Source organism: Burkholderia sp. BDU5 (assembly GCF_001522845.1). Taxonomy (NCBI): domain Bacteria; kingdom Pseudomonadati; phylum Pseudomonadota; class Betaproteobacteria; order Burkholderiales; family Burkholderiaceae; genus Burkholderia; species Burkholderia sp. BDU5. The sequence goes on from NZ_LOWC01000013.1 coordinate 972, forward strand.
GCAGCCGGAGAACGGGATCGATCAATCGCATCGCTTTCGTTCAATCGCGTCGCCCGCAGCCGGATTCGCGCGCGACGTCCCGGCGGCCGAATCGACCGTCGGCTGCCGTTACAGCAGCGGTCCGGCATCCCCGTCGTCGGCCGATGCAATTTCCGTCGCCGCATGCATGTCGCCGCGCTGAATGAACGCACGCGGACTCGCGCCGAATGCGCGCCGGAACATCGCGGAGAAGGCGCTCTGGCTCTGATAGCCGAGCTCGCGAGCGATGTGCGACAGCGGCCGCCCCTGATTCAGGAGCGGAATCGCGCGCGCGAGAAGGGCCTGCTGACGCCATTGCGAAAAACTCACGCCGAGCTCCTGCTTGAAAAGCCGCGCGATCGTCCGGGTGCTCGCGCCGACGCCAGCCGCCCAGTGCTCGAGCGACTCGCCTTGCGCCGGATGCGCGAGCACCGCTTCGCATAGCGCGCGCAGCCGCTTTTCGGTCGGCATCGGCACCGCGAGAGGCAACGGCTCGGCGCGCGTGAGCTCGTCGAGCACGAGCGCGGCGAGGAGTCGCTCGCGCACACGATTGAGCGGGCGCGCCTCGAGCGCGACGATCAGCTCGCGCAACAGCCCCGACACCTCGACGACCCGGCACGCGTCGAGCCCGTCCGGCACCGCCGATTCGTCGACGTACAGCGTGCGCAGATAGGCGTCCTCGACGATCACGACTTCATGTGGAATCCGCGGCGGCACCCAGATCGCGCGCGACGGCGGCACCGTCCACGACGAGCCGGCCGTCGCGAGGCGCAGCACGCCGCGCGACGCGTACGCGAGTTGCGCCCACGCATGCGAGTGCTGCGGCACGCGCATGCCGGCCGCGATCGAGCGGGCGCGCACGCGCATCGGATGCGAGGGCGTCGGCGCGAATTCGGACGGGACATCGATCGTGGCGGCGGGCGGCTGCGCAAAAAGGGGAACGGACGAGCTCATTGATGATCGAAGACGGGGGGCGGGCGGTGCGTCCGGCTATTGTAGGGCGAGCCTTCTATCCGCCGCAGCGGGATTTTTCTTCGCCGATAATGCCGAATCGACACCACACGAACCCTCCAGGAGACTTCGACATGATGTTCGCCACCACCGATCTTTGCGACGCGAACGAGGGCCGCCTCGCGGCCGGCACGCTGCGCGTGCTCGAGCCCGCGTTCCGCGTGTTCGGCGGCGTGCGGCGCTTCGCGGGGCCCGCCGCGACGCTCAAGCTGTTCGAGGACAACACGCTCGTGCGCGCGGCGCTCGAGCAGGACGGCGCGGGGCGCGTGCTCGTCGTCGACGGCGGCGGCAGCCTGCGCTGCGCGCTCGTCGGCGGCAACCTCGGCGCGCTCGCCGAAAAGAACGGATGGGCCGGCATCGTCGTAAACGGCTGCGTGCGCGACTCGGACGAACTCGCCGAGTGCCGGGTCGGCGTGCTCGCGCTCGCCGCGCATCCGCGCAAAAGCGACAAGCGCGGCGGCGGGATGAGCGACGTGCCCGTCGACTTGCGCGGCACGCGCATCGTGCCGGGCGACTGGATCTACGCGGACGCCGACGGCGTCCTCGTCAGCGACGACGCGCTGCTCGAGTGACGCGGCGGCGTGCCGGCTCGACGGCACGACTGAAACAAGGAAGGAAATGCGATGCGCTACGTATTCTGCTACGGGACCCTGAGGGCGGGCGAGATCAACGATATCGGCCGCGCGGCGGCGAGGCACGGCATCGCGGCGCCGATGCTGATCGGCGCCGTGGCGGTGTCGGGGCGGCTGTACGACTTCGGCAACTATCCGGGGATGGTCGCCGAGAGTGGCCGCGATCTCGTCTGGGGCGACATCTATGCGATCGACGAAGCGCTCGTGTCGGTGCTCGACGAGATCGAGGAGGTCTATCCGGGCGTCGAGGGCCTGTTCGTGCAGCAGCAGGCGTCGGTCGAGCTCGGCGGGCGCCGGTACGAGTGCCTGTACTATCCGGTCGCCGCGCATTCGGTCGCGGACAAGCCGCGGATCGAGTCGGGCGACTGGGTGCAGCATCGCCGCGCGCGTGTCGCGTGACGCGGCGGGCGGGGCGAGCGGCGCCGCATGCGAAAGCCGGCTGCCCATGCTCGACCGCCGACGGTCGGTATCGAAAGAGGAAGGACGAACGGCGAGCGCCAATGCATGATGCCTGATGATGCCGAAACGCCGAGCGAATGCTCCGGCGGCAAGGCGCTTTCAGCTAACGACCCACGACAAAAGGCGCCTCGGGGGCTAATGCCGTTCAGTTAAGCCTGGTTCGCAGTGGCCTAGCCTTGCAGAACCATGGAAAAAGGCCGCTCCGGTATCAATCGGAGCGGCCTTTTTGATCTCAACTGAACGGCATTACGCTTCGCCGGCGCCTTTTGCTTTTACGGCTTCAGCGGCCCGTACGCGCCGCCGGAGCGATCAATGCGCGCAAAAGCAGCGGCGGCGCATCACGCCTGTGCGCGCCGCTCCGTCCGCTCAGATCTCTTCGTAGAGCGGCAGCGTCAGGAACTCGGTGAAGTTCTCCGACGTCGACATCTGCTCGAAGATCACAGCAGCGCGGTCGTAAGGCGCCGTGTCGCCGCCGACCACGTTCTTCACGTTATCGAGCTCGACCTTCGCGTATTCGCGCACGAGCTCGGCCGTGACCTTGCGGCCGTCGTCCAGCACGCCCTTCGGCGAGCGGATCCACTGCCAGACCTGCGAGCGCGAGATCTCGGCCGTCGCCGCGTCTTCCATCAGGTTGTGGATCGGCACGCAGCCGTTGCCCGCGAGCCACGAGCCGAGGTAGTGGATGCCGACGTTGATGTTGTTGCGCAGGCCGGCTTCGGTGATCGGCGCTTCCGGCTGGAAGTCGAGCAGGTTCCCGCCTTCGATCTGCACGTCGTCGCGCTGCTTGGCGATCTGGTTCGGCTTGTCGCCGAGCACCTTGACGAACTCTTCCATCGCGAGCGACACGAGGCCCGGGTGCGCGACCCAGCCGCCGTCGTAGCCGTCGCCGGCGTCGCGCGCCTTGTCCGCGCGCACGCCCGCCATCGCCTTGTCGTTCGCTTCCGGATCGTTCTTGATCGGGATCAGCGCGCTCATCCCGCCGATCGCGGGCGCGTTGCGCTTGTGGCAGGTCTTCAGCAGCAAGAGCGCGTACGCGCGCATGAACGGCACCGTCATCGTGATCTTCGCGCGATCGGCGAGGCAGAACTCACGGTCGTTCTTGAACTTCTTGATCGCCGAGAAGATGTAGTCCCAACGGCCGGCGTTCAGGCCCGAGCTGTGCTCGCGCAGTTCGTAGAGGATCTCGTCCATCTCGAACGCGGCGAGGATCGTCTCGATCAGCACGGTCGCGCGGATCGTGCCGCGCGGGATGCCGACCGCTTCCTGCGCGGCGACGAAGATGTCGTTCCAGAGGCGCGCCTCCAGGTGGCTCTCCATCTTCGGCAGATAGAAGTACGGGCCCGAGCCGCGCGCGAGCTGTTCCTTCGCGTTGTGGAACAGGAAGAGGGTGAAGTCGAAGACGCCGCCTGACACGCGTTCGCCGTCGACCGTCACGTGCTTCTCGTCGAGGTGCCAGCCGCGCGGGCGCACGATCAGCGTCGCGATCTTGTCGTTGAGCCTGTACGACTTGCCGTTCTGCTCGAGCGAGATCGTGCGGCGCACCGCGTCGCGCAGGTTGATCTGGCCATCGATCTGGTTCGTCCAGCTCGGCGCGTTCGAATCCTCGAAGTCCGTCATGTACGAATCCGCGCCCGAGTTCAGCGCGTTGATGATCATCTTGCGCTCGACCGGGCCCGTGATCTCGACACGGCGGCATTGCAGGTCGGCGGGCAGCGGCGCGACCTTCCAGTCGCCTTCGCGGATCAATTTCGTCTCGGCGAGGAAATCGGGGCGCTCGCCGGCGTCGAGGCGCTTCGTGCGCTCGACACGCGCGGCCAGCAGTTCGCGACGGCGCGGCTCGAACTGGCGATGCAGCTTCGCGACGAGTTCGAGCGCCTCGGGCGTGAGAATCGCTTCGTAACCGGGCTTGATCTCGCCCGTGATCGCCATGCCTTGCGGCAGCTTCAGCGTCGTGGTCATCAGTTTCTCCTTGGTCGGTCAGTTACGTCAGTGGTGCAGTTACGGTGAAAACGGGCGGCGCGTCGCGTCAGGCGCCCGGAGCCGGGCGCGCGCGGCCGGCAAGCTTCGCTGCGGGCGGCGAATCGAGAAATGCGAGCAGGTCGGCCATGCCGGCGCCCGTGCCCGCAGGCAGCGCGCCGAGTTCCTCGAACGGTGCGCCCGTTCGGTTCAGCCAGAATGTCCGGTAGCCGAACCAGCCGGCGCCCGCGACGTCCCAGCCGTTCGACGACACGAACACGATGTCGGCGGGCGCCGCGTCGAACGCGGCCGCGCCGAGCGCGTATGCGGCGGGCGACGGCTTGTACGCGCGGACCGCGTCGACGGACAGCACGCGATCGAAGAGGCCGTTCATCCCGGCGCTCTTGACCGCGATGTCGAGCATCTGCGGATTGCCGTTCGACAGGATCGCGAGCTTCGGCGGCGTCTTGCGCGCGCGCAGCGTGCGCAGCGTCGGCACCGTGTCCGGGTAGGTCGACAGGCATGCGTATTCGTCCATCAGCCGCTTCTCGGCGGCGGCGGACAGCGCGAGGCCGAGCGCGCGCGCGGCGAAGCGCAGCGCGTCGAGCGTCACGTCCCAGAACGGCCGATAGCGCGCGCCGGCCGGATCGGCGAGCGTGCGTAACTGCGAGTATTCGATCTGCTTGCGCCGCCAGAGCTGCGACAGCGACTCGCCTCGGCCGGGAAACATCTGCTCCGCCGCGGCAACGACCGCGTGCACGTCGAACAACGTGCCGTACGCGTCGAAGAGGATCGCCTTCGGGAAGGCGGGCGGGGTGCCGGGCATGACGTTGTGCTCCACGGTCAGAGGTCGAAATCGATTCTATTAGTGATCGCCCGAACTAAAAAAGACAGTAATCATCACTTGATCTTTTACTTTTCGATATCTAATCTGGAGTGCTTTCATGTTCAACGGGGCAGGCGGCTCGTGCTGCCCGCACACGGGATGGATCGCTTCAAACAAATCGAAACGTTCGCTGCGGTCGCCGCAAAAGGCAGCCTGTCGGCGGCCGCCCACGCGGAAGGGGTCGCGCCCGCGATCATCGGCCGTCGGCTCGACGCGCTCGAGGAGCGGCTCGGCGTGAAGCTTCTCGTGCGTACGACCCGAAAGCTCACGCTGACGTTCGAAGGCTCGGCGTTCCTCGAGGATTGCCAGCGGATCATCAACGACATGCAGAACGCCGAGGCGAGCGTATCGGCGGGCGGTGTGAAGGCGAGCGGGCACTTGCGCGTGTCGGCGCCCGCGGGCTTCGGCCGGCGCCACGTCGCGCCGCTCGTGCCGGCGTTTACCGACGCGCATCCGGACGTGTCGGTCACACTCGATCTGTCCGACCGGATGGTCGATCTCGTCAACGAGGGTTTCGACTGCGCGGTGCGCCTGGGCGAACTGCCCGACTCGTCGCTCGTGTCGCTCAAGCTCGGCGAAAACCGGCGCGTGTGCGTCGCGTCGCCCGCCTATCTCGCGCGCGCGGGCACGCCCGAGACGCTCGCCGATCTCGCGCGCCACAATTGCCTCGCGCTCGCGGCGAACGCGAACCAGCAGCGCGGCTGGGCGTTCGTCGACGACGGCAAAATCGTGCCGATCCGCGTGTCGGGCACGATGGAATGCTCGGACGGCGCGGTGCTGCACGAATGGTGCCTCGACGGACACGGGCTCGCGTGGCGCTCGTGGTGGGAGGTCGGCGCCGACATCGCGGCGAGCCGGCTCGTCAGCGTGCTCGATGCATTCGCCGCGCCGCCGGTCGGCATTCACGCTGTGTTCCCGCAGCGCCGGCACTTGCCGCTCAGGGTCCGGCTCTTTCTCGATTTCCTGAAGCACACGTACGAACAGCCCGGCTACTGGGCCTGACGCCGCCGCAGCGTGCGAGGCGGCCGCGCGCGCCGCATCGGCAGGCATGGAGCCAGTGTGCGATGGCGCGCGTTTCCGATATGAGGGCGAACCCTCTAGCGCGTGCGGCGGCGCGATTTCGCGCACTACAATCGAATCACACAGCGTCCTGGCGGGCAGCCCGGCATCGGTCGCCCGTCGCGGGTACGCCCGCATCCGGACGCGCCGCAGTTGCCGACGGAGGTCGCCATGTTCAAGCACATCCTGGTTCCGACTGACGGGTCCGAGCTGTCGAAGAAAGCGATCGACGGCGCGATCGATCTCGCGCAGGCGGTCGGCGCGCGCGTGACGGCCTACGCGTGCCTGCCGCAATATCCGTACTCGCCGTTTTCCGAAGTCGTGATCGAGCCGCCCGCCGATTTTCGCGAGCGCAGCGAGCGCGAGGCACGCACACACTTGGCCGAGGTCGAGGCGGCCGCGCGGCGCGCGGGCGTCGCATGCGAGTCGTCCACGAGCGTGCATCCTTCGCCGTATCTCGGCATCATCGAGGCCGCCGAGCGGGGCGGCTGCGACGTGATCTTCATGGCGTCGCACGGCAGGCGCGGGCTCGGCAGCCTGTTGATCGGCAGCGAGACGCAGCGCGTGCTGACCCATACGAAGATTCCCGTGATCGTTTATCGATAGCGTGCCGCGCGCGGCCGGACGAACGGCTGCGATGCGTACGCGAGAAAAAAATAGGTTCATCGCAGTAAACCGTGGAGGGTTTGATGGAGATTGCGTAACCTGACGCCTGATTCTATAGAGGTCAGGAGGA
>NZ_LOWC01000014.1:0-5039 GCF_001522845.1 Burkholderia sp. BDU5
AAGCGTCAGGCATCCGCAGCGTCGCTACCCCGCAAACATCATCTTCCAAGCACGGCCACTTCAAACGCTCAATTCCAAAACGCCGTCGTTTAGTGTCGGATTTGGACCGGCGTTCACACATGGTGCTTACTAAGGTCAATGCGCGCGGTGATAGTGGTTTGCGCCCACGGCGCGAGATCATCCGGCGCGTGGTGGAGTTCGAGAGCTTCGATACCTGCTGGCCAGAAGACCGGCTGAAAGCGAAAGGGCTCGTCGCAAGCGTGCGAGACGCAGTCAACGCAAAGGACTCATTCACGCGGATGAAGCAAGAGCGAGATGCTGAGCGCGAAGCCACGCGGGCTCGTCAGAACGCCGAGCTGGCAGCAGCAGCCGACAGGCGCTCCAAAATTGAGGGGGTCAATACTCGACTTGTGGCGCTGTTCGGTATGGACGATAAGCCCCATGAACGCGGCACGCTGCTCGAAGGCGTTCTAAACGACCTGTTCAGCGCGTATGGAATTCTCGTCCGAGAGGACTTCCGCCGCAAAGACCCGGACACATCGATTGTGGTCGAACAGATCGATGGTGTGATCGAGCTTGACGGTGCGGTTTACCTCGTTGAGATGAAGTGGCTCAACTCGCCTGTCGGCACCAGTGAATTCTTTCCCCACCTCAGTCGCTTGTTCCTCCGCGCGAACGCTCGCGGCATCTTCATCTCGTCCGAAGGCTTTACCGAACCCGTGGTCAAGGAATGCGCTGCCGCGCTCGCTCAAAAGACGATGCTGCTTTGCTCGTTGCGTGAAATCGTCATGCTATTGCATCGACGTGATGACCTGATTTCATTCTTGAAGAAGAAGTCACACGCGGCCATTGTTGACAAGAATCCCTTCCTACAAATCCTCTCGTAGCCCTTGTGAGCGTCTGCTCCTGGCCGAAAGGTGACTTCGCGATTTCGCGTCGAATTGACTCGCGAACTCGGGCACAAAGCAACTTTCCACCTCCCCTATCGATACGCAGGTAAGCCGCTCGTGAGCGATGCCGTAGTGCTCCCTCCCGTAGTTCAGGGGATGGAATGATAAGCGCAAGGCTTATCCAGCAAGGCTCCCGCCCTGTGCTGTAGCAAATCTGTAGCGCATAAAAAAACGCTCGCAGCAGCAATGCCGCTCAGGTTTAGTCAGCAGTTGCCTAAACTCGACCGGAAGTAGGCATTGACGAGATCAAAACGGCCCCACATGACGTCCGGTGACCATCGAAGGTAACCGCACGTCCGTCGATCCGGACGTGCTCATCACCCTCAAGAATTTCGCATTCGCCAAGTCCCGCCTGACAGGTACAGCGATCGCCGACCCGAGCAACTGGACGCCCTATCACCACGGATCGTTCGCTGCCAGTCTTGACCTGACAACCTCGGTCCGTCGAGTCACCCACTCGAATCACACCTCGCATCGATTCCCCTCCAAAGTTATTCAAGATCAAACGCAGCTACGACTATATCGGGTCACGTCGCGATTACTGAAACGGATTCGCCCCGTTGTTCTTCTGAGCCCACGCCGCTTTACTCGTGGCGTCAGGTGGACTAACCATGACGATGCTCGCTGTACCGTTGGGCCGTCGGTTCACCGTCGCACTGGCGCCATCATCCTGATAGCCTGCAATCAGCCCCAAACCGATTTGAACAAGTGGTGAACTCACCCCCGTGTTACCTATGCGCGCACCGATGTCGTAGCCATCCTTGACATCGCTCAGGCTCGGGGCCACCCCGCCTACTTGCGCGAGCGCTTGATTCAGCGGCACCGCCCACAGCCGATCGCCAGTCGTATCGTAAAACACGCGTTTCGGCCCCTTCCCGTCTGGCAACGTTGCGACGGCCTGCTCCCAACCCGCTTTCAGCGCTGCCGCCTGAGCCGCAGTCTTGAGTGGTTGTCCGTGATCGTCGGTCAGCTTTACGTCAACCGGACGATGGAGATAGCCGAGCAAGGGTGCATCATCGAATTGCTTGACCTGCCACGTCGTCCAGCGCACTGGAATATACGGTATTGGCGTGAACTGGCCCGGCCCCTTGTTGTCGATGGTTTTCCAGAACGCCGGCAATTGCGCCTGCCACCACGTAGACGACATGACGCCAATTGCTCCCGGATATTGGACGCCGGCCTGCTTTTCCTGTTCGATGAAATGAGCAGTGAAACTATCGGGACCGCGATCGTCGTTCTGCTCCCAAAAGAAATTCCACAACTTGATAACGTCGTATTCGGTATTGTTCCGGTTGATCCGTCCTGTCTGTTCGACGGCGTATGGGCGAATGAGTTTGTCGACTCGATCAGAACGGGAAACGAGGATGGCCCCCATACTGTCCGGAAGCTCGGGGATTATGTGTCCCGCGAATGACGGACCACCGCTACCCGGTGCAACGAGAAGCGAGCGCAGCATCGACCCGTCCTGACTGACTACCAACGTCGACGGAACATCCGGGTGCGCGTCAAAAAATGCGAACAGCTTCTCGATCATCCCCGCACCGTCAGAAGTATTGGCATCCTCCTGCCACAAGAATAGTGTGACACCGAGACTTGCCTTCTGACGAAGGTCGGCAATCTCCGCAGCGGCTCTGCCATCATTCTTCTTGTCTTTGGGCGGCCCCCAAATGATCACTGGGACCGGCCAGTATTCAACGGCATGACGAGCAGCAAGTTCAAAGCTCGTACCGATAACGACACCAAAATTGGTCATTCTCTCGTCATCGCTCGCCGGATAATCGGCCGGATTCTGCGACATATACGTCATATGGTTATCGTTCTTGATCTCGATTTTTTTCCATATTTCCGCGTTAGTTTCCCATCCCGTCACAATCCCTAGGCCGCGCACCTCGAGCACGTACTTCTGCCCGGTCTGCGACAGCATCGTAGGCGAACCGTTGAAGCCATGTGCTACAACTGCTTCGCTCCTTTGATCACCCGGCACCGGGAGATCGGACGCTGCAGTAGCCGGCACCGAAGACCGATGCAGCCACGCGACGCTCACGCCATACGCCAGAGCTACCAACGCCAAGACCACCAACACCCCATTCCGAATACTACTTCCCATATGCGGCATCTCCTGCCCGGTCGTTTGCCAATAACTGTAGTGTCGCGCCATCACAAGAATGGTCCAGATAATCGCCACCATCACGAACGCGGTAGCATACGGCCAAATTCGCGGTCTCGCGATCATCGCGGCATCCCCTGGAAGACTTCCCCGAGCGTCTTATTCCCGTACATCATCTGGGCCTTCTGCGCCTCCTGCTTGTAGTATTCCGCCTGAGCCTGCTCCTGCGCAGCGACGGCCGCTGGCGTCAATTCACTGGTCACCAGCGGCGGCATGGTCGCGGATACGTGCTCCTCCGGGAAGGTACCGGAGATGTAATAATTGGAACAGGCTAGAATGAATTCTTGTGTCTTCGGCGGAAGACGGCCGAAGTTTGCATTGCCTTTGATCTTGATAACCGCGGCGCGGTCCATTTTCCAGTCTGCCATCAGGATCAGCAATTCACGCCAAACCGGATCATCGAGCGTTACGGCCTGGCCAATCGCGACATCCATCGCGGTCACCCACCGATGATTCTCCGTGCTGTGCAGCACACCCGAATGGTAATTGTTGGGTTCTCGAGCGTCCGGATTCTGCTGCATGTCCAGACGAGCTTCATTCGGGGTTTGCTCTCGTTGAATGAGATACTGCGGCGGAACGATCGGAAGCAATGCGTTCTTGACCATTGAGGTCACCGATGTGTCCGGGACCACCCGCCAATTCTGCGACTGACCGTCGATCGCCTTGCCCTGATTGAAAGCAGTCTTGTAAGACTCGATGCTAGTCAGCGGATTACGCGTCGTCTCGACGGTAATCCATTTGAATGACGCGTATTGATTGCCCAACGAAACATTCTTCGTGACGTCGTCTGGCGTCATCATCCCCGCCACGTCGGCGTGGCCGGGACGTGGGCCACCTTTCACGATTTCACCACCGTACAAGTCGGGTTCGCACGGCGGCTTCAGTTCCTCACCGTTAATAAAGCGGATATCGTTACGAGTAAATGACGCCTGTAGAGCAGCATTCTTGCTCGATTCAAGCACCGTTCCCAACATAGTTCCGTCCGTATCAGGTCCAGGTGTAAGTCGCTCGAACCGGTCGCGCACGGGCACCCGCGCAGGTGATGTGCCGACCAGCACCTTCTTGAACTTGCCATTGCCGTTATCATCGCGCTCCATCCGCGTCCACATGCGCTGGTGGAAACGCTTGGGCGCAAGGGCCGTCATGGCCGGCATGGTCTTGCCATGTTTGGCGGCAGTTCCGTCGGCAGGCACTTCATCGGGTACGCCAAACGTCCCGATTCCGTGCACTTTCTTGAGGCCGACCACAGTATCTTCAGGACAAAAGTACAGATACACCTTGCCGCGATTGTCTCGCTCGTCGAACGTAATCCAACTCTTACCGTTCTTGTCCAGCCGCTTTCCGCAGGTCTTGCTCCAGTTCGCGCCTGCTCGACCACCTGATTGCTCCGCAGTGATCAGCAGGTCTGCCAGATCGGGAACGGTATGCGGCTCGCTCGTAACCACATTGACGATATCGATCAGCGTTTTCAGCTTTCCGTGGCCGGTCTGGTTGCCGTCGTCTTCCGTTGCGTAGAGGCTGTAGGGTGTGTCCACCATGATGATGCAATCAACGCAACGCTGCCCCTGTTGCTTAAGTATCGCCTGTGCCAGCAGGGTAATGATCGTCCCCTGACTGTGGCCCAACACTGTAATGGTTTCATGCCGAGGGTCTATGCCATGCTCAGAGGCCAACGCCTTCGGCTGGATTGTGCGAATCGTCTTGATGAGGTTCGCCAGTCGCGTCGCTGCCAGTACGAAATAGCGCCGGTCAGGCGCTTTGCCCGCGAACACGCTGTTCCCAGCCACTGCGTTGCGCATCACAAGGCGCGTTTTCAAGTCCGGCTCGAAACCTCGACCGTACATCTGCGGGATGTTGTTGGTTGCGTTGGCAAAGAATCCGCCGGCCTTTGCAAAGTGTGCATCGAGCCGATTTCCGTTCAC
>NZ_LOWC01000015.1:0-159010 GCF_001522845.1 Burkholderia sp. BDU5
GTTCCTCAAACTCGGTTGCTGCCTGATCTGCTGGAATACCCTTCGGCGGGCCGACCAGTCTTTATGAAACCGTCTCTTATATAGAGGGGTCCGCGTTGGGGCGGGTTGGGCCGCATGTTAGAATCGCACGTTGCGTCGCGCGAGCGGCGCCCACGCGAAAGGCGGCCCCGTCTTCGCTCCGAAAAGATACGGATACATGGATCAATTCGCCAAAGAGACCCTGCCCACCTCCCTCGAGGAGGAAATGCGCAAGTCGTATCTCGATTACGCCATGAGCGTGATCGTCGGACGTGCCCTTCCGGATGTCCGCGATGGCTTGAAGCCCGTGCACCGGCGCGTGCTGTTCGCGATGCACGAACTGAACAACGACTGGAACCGGCCGTACAAGAAGTCCGCGCGTATCGTCGGCGACGTGATCGGTAAGTACCACCCGCACGGCGACACGGCGGTCTACGACACGATCGTCCGGATGGCCCAGGACTTCTCGCTGCGCTACATGCTCGTCGACGGTCAGGGCAACTTCGGCTCTGTCGACGGCGACAATGCCGCCGCGATGCGCTACACCGAAATCCGGATGGCCAAGATCGGCCACGAGCTGCTCGCGGACATCGACAAGGAAACCGTCGACTTCGGCCCGAACTACGACGGCAGCGAAATGCAGCCGCTCATCCTGCCGTCGCGGATTCCGAACCTCCTCATCAACGGTTCGTCGGGGATCGCGGTCGGCATGGCGACCAACATTCCGCCGCACAACCTGAACGAGGTCGTCGACGCGTGCCTGTACCTGCTGAGCAATTCGCAGGCGAGCGTCGACGAACTGATCGAGATCATTCCCGCGCCCGATTTCCCGACGGCCGGCATCATCTATGGCGTCGCGGGCGTGCGCGACGGCTATCGCACCGGCCGCGGCCGTGTCGTGATGCGCGCGACGACGCACTTCGAAGAGATCGACCGCGGCCAGCGGATGGCGATCATCGTCGACGAGCTGCCGTACCAGGTCAACAAGCGCTCGCTGCTCGAGCGGATCGCGGAGCTCGTCAACGAGAAGAAGCTCGAGGGCATCTCCGACATCCGCGACGAGTCCGACAAGAGCGGCATGCGCGTCGTGATCGAGCTCAAGCGCGGCGAGGTGCCCGAGGTCGTGCTGAACAACCTGTACAAGGCGACCCAGCTGCAGGACACGTTCGGCATGAACATGGTCGCGCTCGTCGACAACCAGCCGAAGCTCCTCAATCTGAAGGAGATCCTGCAGTGCTTCCTGTCGCATCGGCGCGAAGTGCTGACGCGGCGCACGGTCTACGAGCTGCGCAAGGCGCGCGAACGCGGCCACGTGCTCGAAGGCTTGGCCGTCGCGCTCGCGAACATCGACGACTTCATCGCGATCATCAAGGCCGCGCCGACGCCGCCGATCGCGAAGCAGGAGCTGATGGCGAAGTCGTGGGATTCGTCGCTCGTGCGCGAGATGCTGACGCGCGCCGAGACCGAGAACGCGGCGGCGGGCGGGCGCGAAGCATACCGCCCGGAAGGTCTGAGTCCGGCGTTCGGCATGCAGGGCGACGGTCTGTACCGGCTGTCCGACACGCAGGCGCAGGAAATTCTCCAGATGCGTCTGCAGCGCCTGACGGGTCTCGAGCAGGACAAGATCATCGGCGAATACCGCGACGTGATGGCGCAGATCGCCGATCTGCTCGACATCCTCGCACGGCCGGAGCGGATCACCGTGATGATCGGCGAGGAACTGAACGCCGTGAAGGCCGAGTTCGGCGACGCGCGCCGCTCGAAGATCGAGCTGAATGCGACCGAGCTGAACACGGAAGACCTGATCACGCCGCAGGACATGGTGGTCACGATGTCGCATGCGGGCTACGTGAAGTCGCAGCCGCTGTCCGAGTATCGCGCGCAGAAGCGCGGCGGCCGCGGCAAGCAGGCGACGCAGATGAAGGAAGACGACTGGATCGAGACGCTCTTCATCGCGAACACGCACGACTACATCCTGTGCTTCTCGAACCGCGGCCGCGTGTACTGGGTCAAGGTCTACGAGGTGCCGCAGGGCTCGCGCAACTCGCGCGGCCGTCCGATCGTCAACATGTTCCCGCTGCAGGACGGCGAGAAGATCAACGTCGTGCTGCCCGTCCGGGAATTCTCGGCCGACAAGTACGTGTTCATGACGACGGCCTTGGGCACCGTCAAGAAGACGCCGCTCGAAGCGTTCAGCCGGCCGATGAAGAAGGGCATCATTGCGGTCGGCCTCGACGAGGGCGACTACCTGATCGGCGCGGCGATCACCGATGGCGCGCACGACGTGATGCTGTTCTCCGATGCCGGCAAGGCGGTCCGCTTCGACGAGAACGACGTGCGTCCGATGGGCCGCGAGGCGCGCGGCGTGCGCGGGATGCAGCTCGACGAAGGGCAGCAGGTGATCGCGATGCTCGTCGCGGGCAGCGAGGAGCAATCGGTGCTGACCGCGACCGAGAACGGTTTCGGCAAGCGCACGCCGATCACCGAGTACACGCGCCACGGCCGCGGCACGAAGGGGATGATCGCGATCCAGACGTCCGAGCGCAACGGCCGCGTGGTCGCCGCGACGCTCGTCGACGCCGAGGATCAGATCATGCTGATCACGACGGCGGGCGTTCTGATCCGCACGCGCGTGTCGGAGATCCGCGAGATGGGGCGGGCGACGCAAGGTGTTACACTCATCAGTCTCGATGAAGGCACCAAGCTTTCGGGTCTGCAGCAGATCGCCGAGGCGGACGCTGAGCCCGACGACGATGCGTCGGAGGGCGGCGACGCCTGAGCCAGGTTGTGACCGTCGAGCCGCCGCCCGGCTCGCACGCAAAAATGCGGCGTGACGGGTGCGGCGTATAAACTGTGCATATTTCCATGAGGGAGTGATGATGCAAAAACGATTCAAGCAACTGGTCCTGCTGGCAGCGATGGTTCCGGCGTTCGCGATGGCTCAGTCGCTGTCGAACCAGACTTCGGCTCCGGCGGCCGCTGCTCCGATCGACGCCGACAAGAAGGCAGCCATCAAGGATCTGCTCGACGCGATCGACGCGCCGAAGCTCGTGTCGGCAATCGCGAACAGCGCCGAAATGCAATCGAAGCAGCTCGTGCCGGCGATCCTGTCGGACGCGCTGTCGGAGAACAAGACGCTGAACGACAAGCAAAAGCAAGCTGCCGTGCCGACGCTCCAGAAGAACGCGGTGCCGAAGCTCGTTGACGGCGCGGGCAAGGTGTTCGGCACGCAGCAGTTCTCGAGCGACGCGATGCAGGCTCAGTACGACGCGTACGCGAAGTACTACAGCACGTCGGAGATCAAGGATCTGACGACGTTCTACAAGAGCCCGACGGGCCGCAAGTTCATCCAGGTGCAAGATCAGGTCGGCCGCGACGTCGTGAACGGCCTGATGCAGAAGTACATGCCGCAGGCAATCAAGGCGACGCGCGACCAGGCCGACAAGGAAGTCGCGGGCGTCAAGCCGGGCAAGTAAGCCGCGTCCCGCCGGGGCCCGCCGGCCGGGGCGTTCGCCGCTCGGGTTTGGCGGGTTCGTCGGGACAGTGCGATAATGGTCGTTTGCGCGAGAGCGCAAGCGGCCATTTCCTTTTTTCGCACGGCTTTCGGCCGGTTCGAAGCGGCTGCGTCCCTTCCGAGGTTTTCACGATGCGCGTCTTTAATTTCTCCGCCGGTCCCGCGGCGATGCCCGAGGAAGTGCTGCGCCAGGCGGCCGCCGAAATGCTCGACTGGAACGGCAGCGGCATGAGCGTGATGGAAATGAGCCATCGCGGCAAGGAGTTCATGTCGATCCACGAGGCGGCGCTTGCTGACCTGCGCGAGCTGCTCGACGTGCCCGTGAACTACCGGATTCTATTCCTGCAGGGCGGGGGGATCGCCGAGAACGCGATCGTGCCGATGAACCTGCTCGGCTCGCGCACGACGGCCGATTTCGTCGTCACGGGCTCCTGGTCGCAGAAGTCGTTCAACGAGGCGAAGAAATACTGCACGCCGCATCTCGCTGCGACGGGCAAGACCGAGCGGGGTTACACGCGCGTGCCGGCATTCTCCGAATGGCGGATGTCCGACGATCCGGCATACGTGCACCTGTGCACGAACGAGACGATCGACGGCGTCGAAACGTTCGACATCCCCGATCTCGGCAACGTGCCGCTCGTCGCCGACGTGTCGTCGCACATCCTGTCGCGTCCGCTCGAAATCGCGAAGTATGGTGCGATCTTCGGCGGCGCGCAGAAGAACATCGGGATGGCTGGCGTGACGCTCGTGATCGTCCGAGAGGACCTGCTCGACCGCGCGCTGTCGATCTGCCCGTCGGCGTTCGAATGGAGGACGGTCGCGCTCAACAACTCGCTCTACAACACGCCGCCCACCTACGCGATCTACGTCGCGGGCCTCGTGTTCAAGTGGCTGAAGGCACAAGGCGGCCTGGCCGTGATCGAGCAGCGCAACATCGAAAAATCGAAGCTGCTGTACGACGCGATCGACTCGAGCAGCTTCTATTTGAACAAGGTCGAGAAATCGGCGCGTTCGCGGATGAACGTGCCGTTCTTTCTCGCGGACGAATCGCGCAACGAAGACTTCCTTGCCGGCGCAAAAGAGCGCGGGTTGCTGCAACTGAAGGGCCACAAGTCCGTCGGCGGCATGCGGGCGTCGATCTACAACGCGGTGCCGCTCGCGGGCGTGCAGGCGCTCGTCGAGTACATGAGGGATTTCGAGCGGCAATGCGCGTGATGCGCACCGCTCTTCAGCACGCTTGTTAATTCATGGACGACGAACTCAATACCCGCCTGAAGCCTCTGCGCGAACGCATCGACGCGATCGACGCGCAGTTGATCTCGCTTCTGAACCAGCGCGCGGCAGTCGCGCTCGAGGTCGGCGAGGTCAAGAAGCACTTCAACGCGCCCGTGTTCCGGCCGGAGCGCGAGCAGCAGGTGATCGCGCGCTTGCAGGACATGAGCGCCGGGCCGCTCGCGAGCGAGCACATCAGCGCGATCTGGCGCGAGATCATGGCGGCGAGCCGCTCGCTCGAGCAGACGATTCACGTTGCGTTCCTGGGGCCTGTCGGCACCTACAGCGAACAGGCGATGTTCGACTACTTCGGCCAGTCGATCGAAGGGCTGCCGTGCCCGTCGATCGACGAGGTGTTCCGCTCGGTCGAGGCGGGCGCCGCGGCGTTCGGGGTCGTGCCGGTCGAAAACTCGTCGGAAGGCGCGGTGTCGCGCACGCTCGATCTGCTGCTGCATACGCAGCTTCTGATCGGCGGCGAGCTGTCGCTGCCGATTCATCACAACCTGCTCACGCAGACGGGCAAGCTCGACGGCGTGAAGCGCGTATGTGCGCATGCGCAGGCGCTCGCGCAGTGCCAGCAGTGGCTCGCGGCGAACGCGCCGCATCTCGAGCGGCAGGCGGTCTCGAGCAACGCGGAAGCCGCGCGGCTGGCGGCCGACGACGCGGCGGTCGCCGCGATCGCGGGCGACCGTGCGGCGACGCATTACGGGCTGCAGATCGCATATGCGCTGATTCAGGACGATCCGCACAACCGCACGCGCTTCGCCGTGATCGGCAAGGAGCCGGCAGGACCGAGCGGGCATGACCAGACGTCGCTCATCGTGTCGGTGAAGAACGAGCCGGGCGCTGTGTTCAAGCTGCTCGAGCCGCTCGCGCGGCACGGCGTATCGATGACGCGCTTCGAGTCACGTCCCGCCCGGGTCGGCACGTGGGAGTATTACTTCTACATCGACGTCGAAGGACATCGCGACGACGACGCAGTCAAGGCTGCGCTCGCGGAGCTCGGCAAGAAGGCGGCATTCCTGAAGATTCTCGGTTCGTATCCGCGCGCGCGGTGACGCGCGTCGCGTTGCGCCGCGCCGGCATGCGTGGCCGCGTCGCCCGTAATGGCGCGCGGCAGCGGATGGCGGCGCGTGGCGGCAGGGCTCGCGGCTGGAGCGGCTTGCCGCAGGTAGACGACGCACGGCCCATCGCGCAAGCGGATGCGCGGCGCCTCGGGCAGGCGGCCGTTCGATATTGACCCTCGCGCGCCCGGCTCGGGCGCGTGTTACTTGGCTTTCGTCGTGTCAGGCTTTTCTTTCAACAAACTGGTGATTTTCGGCGTCGGGCTGATCGGCGGCTCGCTTGCGCTCGCATTGCGCGCGGGTGCGTCGGGCGGCGCGCGCGAGGTGGTCGGCGTCGGCCGTTCGACCGCGTCGATCGAGCGTGCGCTCGCGCTGCGCGTGATCGACCGCGCGGCAGCGCTCGACGACGACGCGCAGTTGCGTGACGCGCTCGCGGGCGCCGACATCGTGCTGCTCGCCGCGCCCGTCGCGCAGACGGGACCGCTTCTTGCGCGGATCGCGCCGTTTCTCGACGCATCGACGATCGTCACCGACGCGGGCAGCACGAAGTCGGACGTCGTCGCGGCCGCGCGCGCGGCGCTCGGCGCGCGGATCGGCCAGTTCGTGCCGGGCCACCCGATCGCCGGACGCGAATCGAGCGGCGTCGACGCGGCGCTCGACGATCTGTACGTCGGCCGCAACGTCGTGCTGTGCGCATTGCCGGAGAACGCACCCGATGCGGTCGCGCGCATCGAATCGATGTGGCGCGCGGCGCGCGCCGACGTGCGAGCGATGAGCGCCGAGCAGCACGACCGCGTGTTCGCGGCGGTGAGCCATCTGCCGCACGTGCTGTCGTTCGCGCTCGTCGAGCAGATTCTCGGCGAATCCGACGCCGAGCTGAAATTCTCGTATGCGGCGGGCGGGTTCCGCGACTTCACGCGCATCGCCGCGTCGAGCCCGGAAATGTGGCGCGACGTCTGCCTCGCGAACCGCACGGCGCTCCTCGACGAGCTCGACGCGTACACCCGCGTGCTCGCGCGGCTGCGCGCGGCGGTCGACGCGGGCGACGGCGCCGCGCTCGAAGCCGTGTTCGCGCGCTCGCGCGCCGCGCGCTCGGCGTGGCGCGAGCGCGGCGCGAAGGCCGCGCTCGTCGTCCATTCAGCTCTCCCTGGAACAGGATCTCACATGGAACATCTCGATCTCGGCCCGTTCTCCCATGCGCAAGGCACGGTGCGTCTGCCCGGCTCGAAGAGCATCTCGAACCGCGTGCTGCTGCTTGCGGCGCTTGCGGAAGGCGAGACGACCGTCACGAACCTGCTCGATTCCGACGACACGCGCGTGATGCTCGACGCGTTGGCCAAGCTCGGCGTGAAGCTGTCGCGCGACGGCGATACCTGCGTCGTCGGCGGCACGCGCGGCGCGTTCACCGCGATATCGGCGGATCTCTTCCTCGGCAACGCGGGCACCGCAGTGCGGCCGCTGACGGCGGCGCTCGCGGTCAACGGCGGCGACTACCGGATCCACGGCGTGCCGCGGATGCACGAGCGTCCGATCGGCGATCTCGTCGACGGGCTGCGCCAGATCGGCGCGCAGATCGACTACGAAGGCAACGAAGGCTTCCCGCCGCTCCGGATCCGGCCCGCGGCGATTTCGGTCGAGGCGCCGATCCGCGTGCGCGGCGACGTGTCGAGCCAGTTCCTGACCGCGCTTCTGATGACGCTGCCGCTCGTGAAGGCGAAGGACGGCGCGAGCGTCGTCGAGGTCGACGGCGAACTGATCTCGAAGCCTTACATCGAGATCACGATCAAGCTGATGGCGCGCTTCGGCGTGACGGTCGAGCGCGACGGCTGGCAGCGCTTCACGGTGCCGGCGGGCGTACGGTACCGGTCGCCCGGCACGATCATGGTCGAGGGCGACGCCTCGTCGGCGTCGTACTTCCTCGCGGCGGGCGCGCTGGGCGGCGGGCCGCTGCGCGTCGAGGGTGTCGGCCACGCGAGCATCCAGGGCGACGTCGGCTTCGCGAACGCGCTGATGCGGATGGGCGCGAACGTGACGATGGGCGACGACTGGATCGAGGTGCGCGGCATCGGCCACGACCACGGCAAGCTCGCACCGATCGACATGGACTTCAACCTGATTCCGGACGCGGCGATGACGATCGCGGTCGCCGCGCTGTTTGCCGATGGCTCGAGCACGCTGCGTAACATCGGCAGCTGGCGTGTGAAGGAGACCGACCGGATCGCCGCGATGGCGACCGAGCTGCGCAAGGTCGGCGCGACGGTCGAAGAGGGTGCCGATTATCTTGTCGTGACGCCGCCTGCGCACCTCGTGCCGAACGCGTCGATCGACACCTATGACGACCACCGGATGGCGATGTGCTTCTCGCTCGTGAGCCTGGGCGGCGTGCCCGTGCGCATCAACGATCCGAAGTGCGTCGGCAAGACGTTTCCCGACTATTTCGACCGTTTCCTGGCGCTCGCGAAGGCTTGACGCCCGTATTGACCCGATGAAATCGACTCGACCTTTTCACCCGACCCCAGTTATCACGATCGACGGCCCGACCGCATCCGGCAAGGGCACGGTCGCGGCGCTCGTCGCCGCGCACCTCGGTTTTCACCTGCTCGACAGCGGCGCGCTGTACCGGCTCGCCGCGCTCGCGAGCATCCGCTACCAAGTCGAGCCCGACGACGCCGACGCGCTCGCCAAGCTCGTCGACGGCCTCCACATCACGTTCCGCGAGGGCTGCGCGCAGCTCGACGGCGTCGACGTGTCCGACGAGATCCGTGCGGAAGCGGTCGGCAACCGGGCGTCGGCGATCGCCGTCCATGCGAGCGTGCGCGCGGCGCTCGTCGCGCGGCAGCGCGCGTTCCGCAAGACGCCGGGGCTCGTCGCGGACGGCCGCGACATGGGGACCGTGATCTTCCCGGACGCGGTGCTGAAGGTGTTCCTGACGGCGAGCGTCGAGGCGCGCGCCGCGCGCCGGCATAAGCAATTGATGCAAAAAGGTTTTTCTGCTAATATTGATAACTTGCTTCAGGATTTGCGCGAACGCGACGCACGCGACAGCAATCGCGCAGCCGCGCCGCTCAAGCCCGCAGCAGACGCCAGGCCCCTCGACACGTCGGCCCTCACGATCGAGCAATCGGTCGAACAGGTCCTCGCGTGGTTCCGGGAGCTCGGCCAGCCCGCTTGAAATAGAGGCAAAAGCGTAGTAGGTGCTTCGCGCGTTGCGCGAAGCGTGTGTTAAACCCTAACCCCGTGTGGATTCGCGGGCGCGTCGCCAGCCATGACGGCCGGTGCGGGCGGTAGAGCGAAACCACGCACAATCCGATTTTTATGTCCGACCTGCAAACCTCCACCCCGAATACCGAATCCTTCGCGGCTCTGTTCGAAGAGTCGCTGACCCGCCAAGACATGCGCGCCGGCGAAGTGATCTCCGCCGAAGTCGTGCGTGTCGACCACAACTTCGTGGTCGTCAATGCAGGCCTCAAGTCCGAGGCTTACATTCCGATCGAGGAATTCCTGAACGATCAGGGCGAGGTTGAGGTGCAGTCGGGCGATTTCGTGTCCGTCGCGATCGACGCACTCGAAAACGGCTACGGCGACACGATCCTGTCGCGCGACAAGGCGAAGCGCCTTGCATCGTGGCTGTCGCTGGAAAAGGCGCTCGACAACAACGAACTCGTCACCGGCACGATCACCGGCAAGGTGAAGGGCGGCATGACCGTGATGGTCAACGGCATCCGCGCGTTCCTGCCGGGTTCGCTCGTCGACACGCGTCCCGTCAAGGACACGACGCCGTACGAAGGCAAGACGCTCGAGTTCCGCGTCATCAAGCTCGATCGCAAGCGTAACAACGTCGTGCTGTCGCGCCGCGCGGTGATCGAAGCGACCCAAGGCGAAGAGCGCGCGAAGCTGCTCGAGACGCTGAAGGAAGGCGCGATCGTCAACGGCGTGGTCAAGAACATCACCGACTACGGCGCGTTCGTGGATCTGGGCGGCATCGACGGCCTGCTGCACATCACCGACATCGCATGGCGCCGCGTGCGTCACCCGAGCGAAGTCCTGTCGGTCGGCCAGGAAGTCACCGCGAAGATCCTCAAGTTCGACCAAGAGAAGAACCGCGTGTCGCTCGGCATCAAGCAACTGGGCGACGATCCGTGGGAAGGCATCTCGCGCCGTTACCCGTCGGGCACGCGCCTGTTCGGCAAGGTCACGAACATCACCGACTACGGCGCGTTCGTCGAAGTGGAATCGGGCATCGAAGGCCTCGTCCACGTGTCGGAAATGGACTGGACGAACAAGAACGTCGCTCCGTCGAAGGTCGTTCAGCTCGGCGACGAAGTCGAAGTCATGGTCCTCGAGATCGACGAAGACCGTCGTCGTATCAGCCTCGGCATGAAGCAGTGCAAGCCGAATCCGTGGGACGACTTCAGCCGCAACTTCAAGAAGGGCGACAAGATCACGGGCGCGATCAAGTCGATCACCGACTTCGGCGTGTTCATCGGTCTGCCGGGCGGCATCGACGGCCTCGTCCACCTGTCGGACCTGTCGTGGAGCGAAGCTGGCGAAGAAGCGGTTCGCAAGTACAAGAAGGGCGACGAAGTCGAGGCAATCGTGCTCGGCATCGACGTCGAGAAGGAACGCATCTCGCTCGGCATTAAGCAGCTCGAAGGCGATCCGTTCAGCAACTACGTTGCAATGAACGACAAGGGCTCGATCGTCGACGGCGTCGTGAAGTCGGTCGATGCGAAGGGCGCGGTCATCACGCTGACGCCGGACGTCGAAGGCTATCTGCGCGCGTCGGAAATCTCGCAGGATCGCGTCGAAGACGCACGCAACGTGCTGAAGGAAGGCGACAAGGTCAACGCGATGGTGATCAACATCGATCGCAAGTCGCGCGGCATCAACCTGTCGATCAAGGCGAAGGATTCGGCCGAGCAGCAGGAAGCGATGCGCGGCCTGCAAGCCGATTCGAGCGCCGCTGCGACTGGTACGACCAACCTCGGCGCGCTGCTGAAGGCGAAGCTCGACGGCCAGAACCAGTAAGCCTCGCGAGGTCTGCTGAAGTATGACCAAATCCGAGTTGGTCGCCCAGTTGGCATCGCGATTTCCGCAACTCGTGTTGAAGGATGCGGATTTCGCGGTGAAAACGATGCTCGATGCGATGTCCGACGCACTGTCGAAAGGGCATCGCATCGAAATTCGCGGCTTCGGCAGCTTCGGTTTGAACCGCCGCCCGGCGCGTGTCGGGCGCAATCCGAAGTCGGGGGAGAAAGTGCAGGTGCCCGAGAAGTACGTACCGCACTTCAAGCCCGGCAAGGAATTGCGTGAGCGCGTCGACGGCCGCGCCGGCGAGCCGTTGAAGAACGACGAACCGGAAGATAGCCAGTGACGGTTCAGCCGCAAGCCGATGCCGAACCAGTTTGGCCGAAAGAAAGCGCCCCTTGCGGGCGCTTTTTCTTTGGGCGCACGCAGCGCGGGTTTCGCGAAGCGCGTCAAGCGCCGGCAGAACCGATTCGCGAAGCGCTAAAGGCATCCTTTACAATACGGGGCGCCTGACGCGCTGCGAAGGGGAGTCGCGCGCGCTGCCGAACAATCTCAGTCAAAGAGAGGGAGTCATGAAGTTCATCGTCTGGTTGATCCGTGTGCTGGTGTTCGTGCTGCTGCTCGTGCTTGCGTTGGCCAATACGCAAAGCGCCACGCTGAATTTCCTCGCCGGTTACAACTGGCAGGCTCCGTTGATCCTGATCGGTCTCGCGTTCTTCGGCGTCGGCCTGATCGCCGGTCTGTTGTCGGCGCTGCCCGCGATCTTCCGGATGCGAATGGAGAACGGCCGCCTGAAGCGCGACTTGCGCGCGGCGCGCGAGAACCCGGCCGTCATCGACCAGCCGCCGATGCCGCCCGTCATTTAACGATGCCGACGCCGCGCACCGTGCGCGGCCAAGGTTTTTTTCGACACGTCGCATGGATCTCGATTTCTGGTGGCTGCTCGCCATTCCCGTCGCGTTCGCGCTCGGCTGGATGGCGTCGCGCTACGACCTCAACAAACTGCTGTCCGAGAGCGCGAATCTGCCGCGCTCCTATTTCCGCGGCCTGAACTTCCTGCTGAACGAACAGCCGGACAAAGCCATCGACGCGTTCATCGAAGTCGCGAAGCTCGATCCCGAAACGGTCGAGCTGCACTTCGCGCTCGGCAACCTGTTTCGTCGGCGCGGCGAGACGGACCGCGCGATCCGCGTTCATCAGAACCTGCTGAGCCGCAACGATCTGCCCGTGAACGAGCGCGACCACGCGCTCTTCGAGCTCGGGCAGGACTTCCTGAAGGCGGGCCTGCTCGACCGCGCGGAAGAGGCGTTCCACAAGCTCTCCGAAGGCGACTACGCGCTCGACGCGCAGCGCGCGCTCCTCACGATCTACGAGATCGAGAAGGACTGGAACAAGTCGATCGACACCGCGGCGCGGATCGAGTCGATGGGCGCGCCGCGTCTCGCGACCGAGATCTCGCAGTTCCATTGCGAACTCGCGCAGGACGCGCTGCTGCGCAAGAATGCCGCGCTCGCGACCGAGCATTTGCGCGAGGCGCTCACGGTGAATCCGCAGAACGCGCGCGCAACGATCCTGTCGGGCGACGCGGCCGCCGCGGCGGGCGACCATCGCGCGGCGATCGAACACTGGCGCCGTATCGAGATGCAGAATCCCGCGTATCTGCCGCTCGTCGCCGACAAGCTGATGAAGTCCTACACTGCGCTCGATCAGGCGGCCGACGGCGCCGAGCTGCTGACGGGCTATGCGGAACGCTATCCGTCGAACGATCTGCTCGACGTCGTCTATCAGTACGTCGCGCAGATGCGCGGCAACGACGTCGCGCACGCGCTCGCGCGCACGCAGATGGAGAAGGCGCCGAACCTGTCCGGCATGCTGCATTTGCTCGACGCGCAGATCGCGACGGCCGGCGAGCCGCGCCGCGCGGAGCTCGAAATGATGCGCTTGCTCGTCAAGCAGCGCACCAAGAATTTGCCACGATATACATGCCAGAATTGCGGTTTCCGGGCGCGCCTTTTCTACTGGCAGTGCCCTGGATGCAGCGGATGGGAAACCTACGCGCCGCGGCGCGTCGAACCCGCCGTTGCGTAATGGGGGCAGGCCGCGCGGGATGGCGTGAGATCGCCGCCGCGGGCCTGAACCGGGCGGACGTCGTCCGCTCGAGCGAATCATCGGAATACTTATGAAGATCACCATCATCGGCACGGGCTATGTGGGCCTCGTCACCGGCGCGTGTCTCGCCGAGATCGGCCACGACGTGTTCTGTCTCGACGTCGATCCTCGCAAGATCGACATCCTGAACGACGGCGGCATGCCGATTCACGAGCCCGGGCTGCAGGAAATCATCGCGCGCACCCGCGCGGCGGGGCGCATCACGTTCTCGACCGATGTCGAGGCGAGCGTCGCGCACGGCGAGATCCAGTTCATCGCGGTCGGCACGCCGCCCGACGAGGACGGTTCCGCCGATCTGCAGTACGTGCTCGAGGCCGCGCGCAACATCGGCCGCTACATGACGGGCTACAAAGTGATCGTCGACAAGTCGACGGTGCCCGTCGGCACCGCGCAGCGCGTGCGCGGCGTGGTCGAAGAGGCGCTCTCCGCGCGCGGGCTCGCCGGCAGCGCCGAGCATCGCTTTTCGGTCGTGTCGAATCCCGAATTCCTGAAGGAAGGCGCGGCCGTCGACGATTTCATGCGTCCTGACCGGATCATCATCGGCGTCGACGACGACGCAGCGGGCGCAATCGCCCGCGAGAAGATGAAGAAGCTCTACGCGCCGTTCAACCGCAACCACGAGCGAACGATCTACATGGACGTGCGCTCGGCCGAATTCTCGAAGTACGCGGCGAACGCAATGCTTGCGACGCGCATCTCGTTCATGAACGAGATGTCGAATCTCGCGGATCGCGTCGGCGCCGACATCGAAGCGGTGCGGCGCGGGATCGGCTCCGATCCGCGGATCGGCTATCACTTTCTGTATGCAGGCGTCGGCTACGGCGGCTCGTGCTTTCCGAAGGACGTGCAGGCGCTCATCCGCACTGCGAGCGAGAACGGCCAGCCGCTCAAGATTCTCGAGGCGGTCGAGGACGTGAATCACGCACAGAAGAACGTGCTGCTCGACAAGATCGAGAAGCGCTACGGCGCCGACCTGACGGGCCGCACGTTCGCCGTCTGGGGGCTTGCGTTCAAGCCGAACACCGACGACATGCGCGAAGCGCCGAGCCGGCGTCTGATCGCGTCGCTGCTCGCGCGCGGCGCGACGGTGCGCGCATACGATCCCGTCGCGGTCGACGAAGCGCGGCGCGTGTTCGCGCTCGATCTGCGCGATGCGCCCGACGCGCTCGCGCAGCTCGCGTTCGTCGACTCGGCCGACGATGCGCTCGCGGGCGCGGACGCGCTCGTGATCGTCACCGAATGGAAGGAATTCAAGAGCCCGGATTTCACGCATCTGAAGTCGGTGCTGAAGGCGCCCGTGATCTTCGACGGCCGCAACCTGTACGAACCCGATGCGATGGCCGAGCTCGGCATCGATTACCACGCGATTGGACGCCCCTATGTCGAGCCCATCTCTTCCGAGCGCGCATAAGCATGCGGCGTTGCCCGCCACGGCGCGCGTCGTGGCGCGCGAGCAGATCGCGAAATCGCGCGTGCTCGTCGTCGGCGACGTGATGCTCGATCGCTACTGGTTCGGCAACGTCAACCGGATCTCGCCCGAAGCGCCCGTGCCCGTCGTGCACGTGCAGCGGCAGGAGGAGCGGCTGGGCGGCGCGGCGAACGTCGCGCGCAACGCGGTGACGCTCGGCGGCCAGGCGGGCCTTCTGTGCGTCGTCGGTGGCGACGAGCCGGGCGAGCGGATCGTCGAACTGCTCGGCGCGAGTGGCGTGACGCCGTATCTCGAGCGCGATCCGTCGCTGCCGACGACGATCAAGCTGCGCGTGCTTGCGCAGCAGCAGCAATTGCTGCGCGTCGATTTCGAGGCCGCGCCGACGCACGAAGTGCTGCTCGCGGGGCTCGCGCGCTTCGACGCGCTGCTGCCGTCGTACGACGTCGTGCTGATGTCGGATTACGCGAAGGGCGGGCTCACGCACGTGACGACGATGATCGCGAAGGCGCGTGCGGCGGGCAAGCCCGTGCTCGTCGATCCGAAGGGCGCCGACTGGGCGCGCTATCGCGGCGCGTCGCTGATCACGCCGAACCGCACGGAGCTGCGCGAGGTCGTCGGGCAGTGGACGTCCGAGGACGATCTGCGCGCGCGTGTGACGAAGCTGCGCGGCGAACTCGCGCTCGACGCGCTCTTGCTCACGCGTTCGGAAGAGGGGATGACGCTCTTTTCGAACGATGGCGAGCTGCACGTCAGCGCGCTCGCGCGCGAAGTGTACGACGTGTCGGGCGCGGGCGACACGGTGATCGCAACCGTTGCGACGATGCTCGGCGCGGGGCTGCCGCTCGTCGAAGCGGTCGTGCTCGCGAATCGCGCGGCGGGTATCGTGGTCGGCAAGCTCGGCACCGCGACTGTCGAGTACGACGAACTGTTTCATTGAACGGCGCACGGCGCGCGCTGCCGCGCGCCGTGCGCACACTCTTATCGGTAGGACGATCATGACTCTCATCGTTACCGGCGCGGCCGGCTTCATCGGCGCGAACATCGTCAAGGCGCTGAACGAGCGTGGCGAGACGCGCATCATCGCGGTCGACAACCTGACGCGCGCGGACAAATTCAAGAACCTCGTCGATTGCGAGATCGACGACTACCTCGACAAGACCGAGTTCGTCGAGCGCTTCACGCGCGGCGATTTCGGCAAGGTGCGCGCGGTGTTTCACGAAGGCGCCTGTTCGGACACGATGGAAACCGACGGTCGCTACATGATGGACAACAATTTCCGCTACAGCCGTGCGGTGCTCGACGCGTGTCTCGCGCAGGGCGCGCAGTTCCTGTACGCGTCGTCGGCCGCAATCTACGGCGGGTCGAGCCGCTTCGTCGAAGAGCGCGAGGTCGAAGCGCCGCTCAACGTCTACGGCTATTCGAAGTTCCTGTTCGACCAGGTGATCCGCCGCGTGATGCCGGGCGCGAAGAGCCAGATCGCGGGCTTCCGCTACTTCAACGTGTACGGTCCGCGCGAGTCGCACAAGGGCCGGATGGCGTCGGTCGCGTTCCACAACTTCAACCAGTTCCGCGCCGAAGGCAAGGTCAAACTGTTCGGCGAATACAACGGCTATGGTCCGGGCGAGCAGACGCGCGATTTCGTGTCGGCCGAGGACGTCGCGAAGGTGAACCTGTATTTCTTCGATCATCCGGAGAAGTCGGGCATCTTCAATCTTGGCACCGGCCGCGCGCAGCCGTTCAACGACATTGCGACGACGGTCGTCAACACGCTGCGCGCGCTCGAAGGCAAGCCGTCGCTCACGCTCGCCGAGCAGGTCGAGCAGGGCCTCGTCGAATACGTGCCGTTCCCGGACGCGCTGCGCGGCAAGTACCAGTGCTTCACGCAGGCCGACCAGACGAAGTTGCGCGCGGCCGGCTACGATGCGCCGTTCCTGACGGTGCAAGAGGGCGTCGATCGCTACGTGCGTTGGCTGTTCGGCCAACTGTAAGCAACGCGCCCGCGTCCTTAGACTGGATCTCACGGTCGGCAGCCGCCGGCCGTTTTTTACGGAGATCCAGATGCTGAAGAAACTTCTCGCGGCGGTCGCGCTGTGCGCCGCGACCGCACACGGATGGGCTGCCGTCGACGTCAACGTCGCGAACGACGATGCGCTGCGCGGCATCAAGGGTATCGGTCCGGCGAAGGCCAGGGCGATCGTCGACGAGCGGACCGCGCACGGCCCGTACAAGGATGCGGCCGACCTCGCGCGGCGCGTGAAGGGCATGGGCGGCAAGACGGTCGAGCGCTTGCAGGCCGAAGGCCTCGCGATCGGCGCGGCGCGTGCGCCTGCCGCCTCCACGGCCCCGCAGAAAGCGGCCGCTGCCGGCAAGAAATAATCCGGTCTGCTGACGATGCCGGCGCCGGCGGTCCAGCGGCCGGCGGTTGGGTGATGCCTCCTTCAGGCGCCGCTTCGGCGGCGAATTCCCGCGGCGCACGCCGCGGGCTTTTTGCATTGCCCGAGCGCCCGCGCGAAGGCCGCACGTCCATGGGCGCAGCCGCCTTGACGGCCATCGTGCGCGCACGTTTCTCCGCTGGTTTACAATCGATTCATTCATCGGCATCGGATAAACGTGACGTTCATGGCTTACAAAACTATCGAAGACACGATCGGCAATACTCCGCTCGTGCAACTCGTCCGCCTGCCGGACGACGAGATTCGCGCCCGCAACAACGTGATTCTCGCGAAGCTGGAAGGCAACAATCCAGCGGGTTCGGTAAAGGACCGTCCCGCGCTGTCGATGATCCGCAAGGCGGAAGAGCGCGGCACGATCAAGCCGGGCGACACGCTGATCGAGGCGACGAGCGGCAATACGGGGATCGCGCTCGCGATGGCGGCGGCGATCCGCGGCTACAAGATGGTGTTGATCATGCCGGAGGATCTGTCCGTCGAGCGCCGCCAGAGCATGGCCGCATACGGCGCCGAAATCGTGCTGACGCCGGTGAAGGGCGGGATGGAATTCGCGCGCGATCTTGCCGAGCAGATGCAGCGCGAGGGCAAGGGCGTGATCCTCGACCAGTTCGCGAATGCCGATAATCCGCTTGCGCATTACGAAGGCACCGGCCCGGAAATCTGGCGCGAGACCGACGGCCGCATCACGCACTTCGTATCCGCGATGGGCACGACGGGCACGATCATGGGCACGTCGCAGTATCTGAAGGAAAGGAATCCGAACATCGAGATCGTTGGCGCGCAGCCGGAAGAAGGCTCGCGCATTCCGGGCATCCGCAAGTGGCCGGAAGCGTATCTGCCGAAGATTTTCGATCGCAGTCGCGTCGACCGCGTCGAGAACGTGAGTCAGGCCGCGTCCGAGGCGATGGCGCGCAAGCTCGCGGCCGTCGAGGGCATCTTCTGCGGAATCTCGTCGGGCGGCGCGTGCGAAGTCGCGCTGCGCATCGCGCGGCAGATCGAGAACGCGACGATCGTGTTCATCGTTTGCGACCGTGGCGATCGTTATCTGTCGACGGGCGTATTCCCTGCGTAACGCGCGTCGTCGTCCAGCCGGACCGCAAAAGAAAAAGCGCCGCTTTCGGCGCTTTTTTTCATTCGGGCGACCGCGCGCCGTTTCATTCCGACGATGGCTGTGTGGCGGGCGCGGTATTGTCCGGCGGCGACGTCAGCGCGCCGCTCGCTTCCATTTGTTCCTTCACGCGCTCGCCCAACTGATACACGGCGAGCGCATAGAAGAAGCTGCGGTTGTAGCGGGTCAGCACGT
The DNA here is from genome assembly GCF_001522845.1 of Burkholderia sp. BDU5. Classification (NCBI taxonomy): domain Bacteria; kingdom Pseudomonadati; phylum Pseudomonadota; class Betaproteobacteria; order Burkholderiales; family Burkholderiaceae; genus Burkholderia; species Burkholderia sp. BDU5. The sequence continues at coordinate 18,248 of NZ_LOWC01000015.1, forward strand.
AGAAATTCTGCAGCCCGAGCTTGTACTCGGTCGCGCGGCCGGGCGTCGGCAGGTCGATCACCGTGACGGGCGTGCTCGCCTCCGACGCGATGTTGACGGACGGCTCGTCGAGCACGAGGCCCGCGCGCAGCAATTGCGACAACACCCAATGCGGCTCGGGCCGGCCATCGGCCGCCGCTTGCGCGACGCCTTGGCTGCCCGTGTCGGGCGCGATGCTCCATATCACCGGCCGGCCGGTTTCCCAGCCGTGCTGCTTCAGATAGTTCGCGACGCTGCCGATCGCGTCGGCCTGGCTCGCGCGCAGGTCGATGTGGCCGTTGCCATCGTAATCGATCGCGTATTCGCGGATGCTGCTCGGCAGGAACTGTGGAATGCCGACCGCGCCCGTATACGAGCCGAGCACGCTCGTCGGATCGAGCTGGCTGTCGCGGGTCCACACGAGGAAGTCTTCGAGGTTCTTGCGGAACGTCGCCTGGCGCGTGTCGCGATTCGGCGTGCTCGGATAGTCGAACGCGAGCGTCGTCAGCGCGTCGAGCGTACGGAAGTTGCCCATGTAGCGACCGTAGATCGTCTCGACGCCGATGATGCCGACGATCACTTCGGGCGGCACGCCAAATTCCGCCGACGCGCGTTGCAGCGTCCCCTGGTTCGCGCGCCAGAACTTCACGCCCGCGTTCACGCGCACTGCGTCGAGAAAGCGCGATTGATAGACTCGCCAGTTCTTGACCGTGGGCGACGGCGCGGGCATCACAAGCTTCGCGGCGGTCGCCGAGTAGCTGACGCGTGCGAAGAGCGCATGCAGCGCGTTCGCGTCGAAGTCGTGGCGCGCGACCATGTCGGAGATGAACGCGTCGATCTTCGGATTGTTTGCGTAGCGCTGCGGGACGATTTCTTCTTCGAACGTCTGTCCTTGCGGCACGCTCGATTGCGGCTGCGCTTGCGCGACGACGGCTGCGGCGGGCTGCGTTTGTGCGACGGCGGTGGACGCGAAGAGCGTCGCGGCAAGCGACAGCGCGGCGAACGGGAAGCGAAGACGGAGCGCGAGCGGGGCGGGTGCGGCAGGCTGGTTGAAAGTCATGTCGAGGCGAGGCGGACGAGGCGGATGATTTCGGGGCAGTATAACCGACACGTCCTCCGCGCCGGCCCGGCGCTGGGCGCGATGTGGTAAGTTAGCGGCGAAGTTCGCACCAGACGATATCGCGGACATCCTTGACGGAGACCTGCGGCGCGCACTGGCCGCGTCGCGGAACGAGCATATGCCAACGGCCTTTTACACCCACCCCGACTGCCTGCTGCACGAGATGGGGGAGTGGCATCCCGAGTCGCCGGCACGGCTGTCGGCGATCCAGGATCAACTGATCGCGAGCCGCCTCGACGACCTGATCGTCCACGAGGCGGCGCCGTTCGCGAGCGAGACGGCGCTTGCCCGCGTGCATACGCAGGCGCATATCGACTACATCCGCAGCCGGATTCCGAAGGAAGGCTACGTCGAGATCGATCCCGACACGTCGATGAACCGCCATACGTGGCGCGCCGCGCTGCGCGCGGCGGGCGCGGCCGTCGAGGCGACCGACGCGGTGCTCGAGGGCCGCTACGACAACGCGTTCTGCAGCGTGCGTCCGCCCGGCCATCATGCGGAGCCCGCGCGCGCGATGGGCTTCTGCTTCTTCAACAATGTCGCGATCGCCGCGCGCCATGCGCTCGAGATTCACGGACTGGAGCGCGTCGCGATCATCGATTTCGACGTTCATCACGGCAACGGCACCGAGGCTGCATTCGCGAACGACGAGCGCGTGCTGATGTGCAGCTTCTTCCAGCATCCGCTGTATCCGTTCTCGGGCGCCGATCATCAGGCGCCGAACATGGTCAATCTGCCGATGCCTGCGCGCGCGAACGGAATGGCGGTGCGCGAGGCGGTCGATCTGATGTGGCTGCCGCGGCTCGACGAGTTCAAGCCTCAGATGGTGTTCGTGTCGGCAGGCTTCGATGCGCATCGCGAGGACGACATCGGCGGGATGGGTCTCGTCGAGGCCGACTACGAGTGGCTCACGACGCAGATCTGCGAAGTTGCGCGGCGGCATGCGCAAGGCCGGATCGTGAGCTGCCTCGAAGGCGGCTACAACCTGTCCGCGCTCGGGCGCAGCGTGGTCGCGCATTTGCGCGTGCTTGCCGGGGTGTGAGCGCGCGGCGAGTGTCGCGCAGGCGCGCGGCGGTGCTTCGGGGCGTTGGGGCATGTGTGGTGACGAGCTGACGCGCGCGCGTGCTCCACCGGGTTCGTACGACGAAGATGCTGATCCGCGCAGCCGCTCGCCGGCATCTGGCCGCGAAGCCGCGTAGCGGACGCGATCGTTCGATATCCCTACCATCTGCGGATACGCGGGCTCGGCCGCCGCGCTTTCGCATCCGATCCGGGAATTTCAGTTTCGCTCGGGCACATGCGCCAGGATCCATTCGATCAACGCGCCGATCACGCGCTCACGTTCCAGATCGTTCATCGTCTCGTGATAGCAGCCTTCGTATAGCGTGAGCGTGCGGTCGGGCGAGCCGACGTGCGCGCCGAAATCGCGGCTGCCGTCGGGTTCGGTCAGCTTGTCGGCGGTGCCGTGATAGACGAGAACGGGCACGCGCAGCGCAGCGCGGCCGCGCTCGATCCGCTGCATTGCATCGAGAATTTCGGCGCCGGTGCGCGCCGGTACCGAGCCGTGGTGGACGAGCGGGTCGGCGCGATTTGCGGCGACCACGGCCGGATCGCGCGACAACAGCGCGGCGTCGATCTTGATCGCCGGAAAGCGGGGCCACGCGCGGCTGATGAAGCGGCTCATCGCGAGCATCCACTTCGGCACGTCGCGCCCGGGCGCGAGCGCGGGGCTCGACAGGATGAGGCCCGCGAGTCCGGAGCGGCGCGCGGCCCCGCGTTCGATCATGTAGAGCGCGGCGACCGCGCCGCCCATGCTGTGCCCCATCAGGAAGAGTGGGGTGTCGTCGCGCGCCGCGCTCGAGACGAGCGCATCCGCGTCCTGCAGATACTGATCGAAGCGCTCGACCCATGCGCGTGCGCCGGGCGAATGTCCGTGTCCGCGCAGATCGGCCGCGACGACTTCGATGCCCGCCGCAGTCAGGCGCTCTGCGAGCGCCTGGTAGCGTCCCGCGTGCTCGGCGAGCCCGTGCACGAGCGCGACGGTCGCGCGCGGCACGGCGAACGACGCCGCGGCGGGCCACCGGTATGACGAGAGTTCGAGCCCGTCGCCGGTGCGTAGGCGTTCGCGCTGCGGGGCCACGCCGGCATTGGCAGGGGCGGCGAAGCGAGGCGAAATCGAAGCGGCAGCGTCCATGGCGGAAGTCTCCGGAGCATGTTGTCATGAAGGATGCGCTCGATCATAGACGCCGTCCGTGACGGCCCGTGCGGGCGCATTCCTCTAATCGCGTTTGGTTATGAAAAGGTGGAAATCGATTATTAAGGGAAATGTGGCGGATGCGGTAAACTCGCGGGCCATTCCCTAGATGCGGCGGCGGTCGACAGCGAAGCCCGGCATACCCGGCTGCGCCGTTCCGCCGTTTTGTTTACATGATCGAAATTCGCAACCTTTCGCAGCGTTTCGAGGGGCCTCGCGGCTGGATCGAAGCGTTGCACAACGTCAATCTGACGATTCCGCAGGGCGAGGTCTTCGGCATCATCGGCCGCAGCGGCGCGGGCAAGAGCACCCTCGTGCGCACGATCAACCTGCTCACGCGGCCGTCGGAAGGCCGCGTGATCGTCGGCGGCCGCGACCTGACGCAACTGTCCGCGAGCGAGCTGCGCAACGCCCGGCGCGACATCGGGATGATCTTCCAGCACTTCAACCTATTGTCGTCCCGCACCGTGTTCGACAACGTCGCGCTGCCGCTCGAGCTCGCGGGCGTGAAGCGTGCGGAGATCGAGACGACCGTGCTGCCGCTGCTCGACCTCGTCGGCCTCACCGCGCAGAAGGACCGCTATCCGGCGCAGATCAGCGGCGGGCAGAAGCAGCGCGTCGGCATCGCGCGCGCGCTCGCGAGCAAGCCGAAGGTGCTGCTGTCCGACGAAGCGACGTCCGCGCTCGATCCCGAGACGACGCGCGCGATCCTCGACCTGCTTCGGCGCATCAACCGAGAGCTCGGCCTCACGATCGTCCTCATCACGCACCAGATGGAAGTGATCAAGGACGTGTGCGATCGCGTCGCGGTGCTCGACGCGGGGCGCGTCGTCGAAGAGGGCAACGTGATCGACGTGTTCATGCGGCCGCATCACGAGGTCACGCGCGCGCTGATTGGCGACGTGATCGCGCAGGAGCTGCCGCCCGCGATGAAGGCGCGCGTCGCCGAGCGCCTGAAGACGGGCTCGGGCCATCTGCTGCGCCTCGCGTTCACGGGCTCGGGCGTCGATCAGCCGATCCTGTCGGAGACGATCCGGCGCTACGAGCTGGACTTCAACATCCTGCACGGCCAGATCGACGAGATCCAGGGCCGCGCGTTCGGTTCGCTCGCGGTGCTCGCGACGGGCGAGCCGGGCAAGGTGGGGCAGGCGTTCGCGTATCTGCGCGAGCAGGGCGTCGTCGTCGAGGAGCTTTCGTATGTTGAGTGAAATGTTCGATATGTTCGTGCAGTCGTTCTGGGAGACGCTGATCATGGTCGGCATTTCCGGGGCGGTCGGCGCGCTCGTCGGCCTGCCGCTCGGCGTGCTGCTCTATCTGACCGATCGCCAGGGCGTGCTGCAGAACCTCGCCGTGAACCGCGTGCTGGGCGGCATCGTCAACGCGGTCCGCTCGACGCCGTTCATCATCCTGCTCGTCGCGGTGATTCCGTTTACACGCCTTGCCGTCGGCTCGTCGATCGGCACCGCGGCGGCCGTCGTGCCGCTCACGATCGCGGCGGCGCCGTTCATCGCGCGGCTCGTCGAGACGGCGCTGCGCGAAGTCGATCGCGGCCTCATCGAAGCCGCGCAGGCGATGGGCGCGACGACGGGCCAGATCGTGTTCAAGGTGCTGCTGCCCGAATCGCTGCCGGGCATCGTCGCGGGACTCACGATCACGTTCGTGTCGCTCGTCGGCTATTCGGCGATGGCGGGCGCGATCGGCGGCGGCGGGCTGGGCGACCTCGGCATCCGCTACGGCTATCAGCGCTATCTGCCGGAAGTGATGTGGACGGTCGTTGCGATCCTGATCGTGTTCGTGCAGATCGTGCAGTCGTTCGGCGATTGGCTCGTGCGGCGCCTGAGTCACAAGTAAAACAACGATTGCGAGCGAGCGCCGCGCGTCGTGACCGACGGCGGCGCCGCAACCGCAGAGGAGATCCGAAGATGCAACGAAGAACGATGCTCAAACTCGCCGCCGCGTTCGGCGCGGCCGCATGCGTCGCGAGCGCGCGTGCGCAGGTGCAGGCGCAGCCGATCAAGGTCGGCGTGACGGGCGGCCCGCACGCGCAGGTGATGGAGGAAGTGAAGAAGGTCGCCGCGAAGGGCGGGCTCGACATCAAGATCGTCGAGTTTTCGGATTACGTGCAGCCGAATGCGGCGCTCGCGGCAGGCGACATCGACGCGAACAGCTATCAGCATTATCCATATCTCGAAGCGCAGGTGAAGGATCGCGGCTACAAGATCGTCAAGGTCGCTGACACCGTCACGTTCCCGATGGGGATCTATTCGAAGCGCGTGAAGTCGCTCGCGGAGCTGCGCCCGGGCGCGCGGATTGCGATCCCGAACGATCCGACGAACGGCGGCCGCGCGCTATTGCTGCTGCAGAAGCAGGGCCTGCTGAAGCTGCGCGACGGCGCGGGCCTGAAGGCGACGCGCTTCGACGTCGTCGACAATCCGAAGCAACTGAAGATCGTCGAGCTCGACGCCGCGCAGATTCCGCGCTCGCTCGCCGACGTCGACGCGGCCGCGATCAACACGAACTACGCGATGGAGGCCGGACTCAAGCCGAAACAGGACGCGATCGCGATCGAGGGGCCGAACGGTCCGTACGCGAACATTCTCGCGGTGCGCGCCGAAGACAAGGACAAGCCGTGGGTCGCGAAGCTCGTCGCCGCGTACCGGTCGCCCGACGTGAAGCGCTTCATCGAACGCCAATTCGGCGGCGCGGTGATCACCGCATGGTGAGCGGAACGCGGGGCGCTGCCGATTAGAGGCGGAGGTCGAAAACCCGGGCTTGGCGTCCGGGTTTTTTCTCTTTTAAAATAGAACGACCGTTCGCTATTGTCGGCATGCCGCAAGGGGGCGCTATCCTCGGTAGCCGCAAATTGAATGACCGGTGTTGCCGCCGCGTGGGCGAGCCTCGCTATAAAATGGCCGCTGGTCGTATTCGTAACTTTGGAGCGTGTGCATGAAAATCCTGGTGCCAGTGAAGAGAGTGGTCGATTACAACGTGAAGGTCCGGGTGAAGACGGACGGCACGGGGGTCGATATCGCGAACGTGAAGATGTCGATGAATCCGTTCGACGAGATCGCGGTCGAGGAAGCGGTGCGCCTGAAGGAAGCGGGCGTGGCGACGGAAGTGATCGCGGTGTCGGTGGGCGTCGCGCAGGCTCAGGAAACGCTTCGCACGGCGCTCGCGATCGGCGCGGACCGTGCGATTCTCGTCGAATCGAACGACGAAGTGCAGCCGCTCGGCGTCGCGAAGATCCTGAAGGCGCTGGTCGACAAGGAGCAGCCGCAGCTCGTGATTCTCGGCAAGCAGGCGATCGACGACGATTCGAACCAGACGGGGCAGATGCTGGCGGCGCTCGCGAACCTGCCGCAGGCGACGTTCGCGTCGAAGGTGACGATCGCCGACGGCAAGGCCACGGTCGCGCGTGAAGTGGACGGCGGCGCGGAGACGCTGTCGCTGACGCTGCCGGCGGTGGTGACGACCGATCTGCGCCTGAACGAGCCGCGCTACGTGACGCTGCCGAACATCATGAAGGCGAAGAAGAAGCCGCTGGAGACCGTGAAGCCGGAAGACCTGGGCGTGGACGTTGCGCCGCGTCTGAAGACGCTGAAGGTGGTGGAGCCGGCGAAGCGCGCGGCGGGCGTGAAGGTGCCGGACGTGAAGACGCTGGTCGAGAAGCTGAAGACCGAAGCCAAGGTGCTGTAAGGGGAGCGGAAAGAGATGACGATTCTGGTAATTGCCGAACATGACAATGGGTCGATCAAGGCGTCGACGCTGAACACGGTGGCTGCCGCCGCCGCAGTTGGCAAATTCGTCGGCGGCGACATTCACGTGCTGGTCGCGGGCCACAACGCGCAGGGCGCGGCGGACGCGGCGGCGAAGATCGCGGGCGTCGCGAAGGTGCTCCTGGCCGACGCGCCGCAACTCGAAGCGGGTCTCGCGGAGAACGTCGAGGCGACCGTGCTGAACATCGCGAAGGACTACTCGCACATCCTCGCGCCCGCGACGGCGTACGGCAAGAACATTGCGCCGCGGATCGCGGCGAAGCTGGACGTCGCGCAGATCAGCGACATCACGGCGGTCGACTCGGCCGATACGTTCGAGCGCCCGATCTACGCGGGCAACGCGATCGCGACGGTGCAGTCGAGCGATCCGATCAAGGTGATCACGGTGCGCGCGACGGGCTTCGACCCGGTTGCGGCGGAAGGCGGCAGCGCGTCGGTCGAGAAGATCGAGGCGGCGGCGGATGCGGGTGCGTCGCAGTTCGTGAGCCGCGAGGTGACGAAGCTGGACCGTCCGGAGCTGACGTCGGCGAGCATCATCGTGTCGGGCGGCCGGGGCTTGGGCAGCGGCGAGAACTACACGAAGGTGCTGGAACCGCTGGCGGACAAGCTCAGCGCGGCGCTCGGCGCATCGCGTGCGGCGGTCGACGCGGGCTACGTGCCGAACGACTACCAAGTGGGCCAGACGGGCAAGATCGTCGCGCCGCAGCTGTACATCGCGGTGGGCATTTCGGGCGCGATCCAGCATCTGGCGGGGATGAAGGATTCGAAGGTGATCGTCGCGATCAACAAGGACCCCGAAGCGCCGATCTTCAGCGTGGCCGACTACGGCCTCGTCGGCGATCTGTTTACGCTCGTGCCGGAACTCGTGAACGAGCTCGGCTGACGCGCAGCGCGCGTCGCGTTCAGCGCACGGAGCAAGTCGAACATGAACAAAGGGGCGCGGCGAGCGCCCCTTTTCACACCATAAACGGACCAGGAGAGGAGCACCATGAGCTATACCGCACCCGTCAAGGACATGCTGTTCGTGATGAAGGAGCTGGCCGGCATCGACGAGGTCGCGAAGCTGCCCGGCTACGAGGACGCTGGCTTCGATACGGCTGCCGCCGTGCTCGACGAATCGGCGAAATTCTGCGGCGAGGTGCTCGCGCCGCTCAACGTCGAAGGCGACAAGAATCCGAGCAGTTGGAAGGACGGCGCCGTCACCGCGACGCCCGGTTTCAAGGAGGCGTTCCGCCAGTTCGTCGAAGGCGGCTGGCAGGGGCTGCAGCATCCGACCGAATACGACGGCCAGGGTCTGCCGAAGCTGATCGCGACGCCGTGCATCGAGATGCTGAACGCGTCGAACCTGTCGTTCGCGCTGTGCCCGCTCCTGACCGACGGCGCGATCGAAGCGCTCCTCACGGCCGGCACCGACGAACAGAAGTCCCGCTACGTGCCGAAGCTCATCTCCGGCGAGTGGACGGGCACGATGAACCTGACCGAGCCGCAGGCAGGCTCGGACCTCGCGCTCGTGCGCTCGCGCGCGGAGCCGCAAGGCGACGGCTCGTACAAGGTGTTCGGCACGAAGATCTTCATCACGTGGGGCGAGCACGACATGGCCGACAACATCGTCCACCTCGTGCTCGCGCGCACGCCGAACGCGCCCGAGGGCGTGAAGGGCATCTCGCTCTTCATCGTGCCGAAGTTCTTCGTCAACGACGACGGCAGCCTCGGCGCGCGCAACGACGTGCACTGCGTGTCGATCGAGCACAAGCTCGGCATCAAGGCGAGCCCGACCGCGGTGCTGCAGTACGGCGACCACGGCGGTGCGATCGGCTATCTCGTCGGTGAAGAGAATCGCGGCCTCGAGTACATGTTCATCATGATGAACGCGGCGCGCTTCGGCGTCGGCATGCAGGGGATCGGCGTCGCCGACCGCGCGTACCAGAAGGCCGCCGAGTTCGCGAAGGAGCGTGTGCAGAGCCGCCCTGTCGATGGCTCCGCGAAGCAGTCGGTAACGATCATCCATCATCCGGACGTGCGCCGGATGCTCGCGACGATGCGCGCGCTGACGGAAGGCGCGCGTGCGCTGTCGTACGTCGCCGCCGCGCATAGCGATCACGCGCATCGCGCCGCCGACGAAGGCGTGCGCGCGAAGCATCAGGCGATCTACGAGTACCTGGTGCCGGTCGTGAAGGGCTGGAGCACCGAGATGGTCAACGAGGTCGCGAGCCTCGGGATTCAGGTGCACGGCGGGATGGGCTTCATCGAGGAGACGGGCGCTGCGCAGTATTATCGCGACGCGCGGATTCTCGCGATCTACGAAGGCACGACCGCGATCCAGGCAAATGACCTCGTCGGCCGGAAGACGGCGCGTGACGGCGGCGCGGTTGCGAAGGCGATCGTCGGCGAGATCCGGCGGACGGTCGAAGCGCTCGGCGCGCACGACGGCCCGGCATTCGCCGCGATGAAGACGCAACTGGCGCACGGTGCGCGCGCGCTGTCGGACGTCGTCGATTTCGTCGTCGCAAACGTGAAGGGTGATCCGAACGCCGTGTTCGCCGGCAGCGTGCCGTATCTGAAGCTCGCGGGCGTCGTGCTGTGCGGCTGGCAAATGGCGCGCGCGCTTCTCGTCGCACAGCGGAAGCGCGCCGACGATCCGAAGTTCTACGACGCGAAGATCGCGATCGCGCAGTTCTACGCGGAGCACATCCTCGTGCAGGCAAGCGCGTTCGAAGCGTCGATCGTCGGCGCGAAGGGCGGCCAGAGCGTGTTCGCGCTGACGGAAGACCAGTTCTGATCGTCCGGTTCGGTCAGTAGACGTGGAAACGAAGAACGGCGCCCCTGAGGGCGCCGTTCTTTTTGGGAAGCGCGGCCGCACGCACATGCGGCTGCGCCGGTCGCGCATCAGCGCGTCATGCGTATGCCGGGCGGTGCTCGCCGTCCGTTTCGGTCAGATAGCGATGCACCGACAGGTCGTCCGCGCGGATCGCGGGCTTCTTGCCGGACATCAGGTCCGCGAGCAACTGGCCCGAGCCGCACGACATCGTCCAACCGAGCGTGCCGTGGCCCGTATTGAGGAACAGATTCGGCACGGGCGTGCGGCCGACGATCGGCGTGCCGTCCGGCGTCATCGGGCGCAGGCCGGTCCAGAACGACGCATTCGCCGTATCGCCGCCGCCCGGGAACAAGTCGTTGACGCACATTTCGAGCGTTTCGCGGCGTGCTTGGCGCAGCCGCTTGTCGAAGCCGACGATCTCCGCCATTCCGCCGACGCGGATGCGGTCGTCGAAACGGGTGATCGCGATCTTGTAGGTCTCGTCGAGCACGGTCGACACGGGCGCCTTCGCGGCATCGACGATCGGCGCGGTGATCGAATAGCCCTTCAGCGGATACACCGGAATCTTCACGAGATTCGCGACGAGGTTCGTCGAGTACGAGCCGAGCGCGACCACGTACGCGTCGGCGCGCACCATCTCGCCGCCGCACTGGACGCCGGCGATCTTGCCGCCCGCAATCGCGAGCGCATCAATGCTCGTATTGAAGCGAAACTTCACGCCGAGCTGCTCGGCGAGCGCGGCCAGGCGCGTCGTGAAGAGCTGGCAGTCGCCCGTTTCGTCGCCCGGCAGCCGCAGCCCGCCCGTCAGCTTGTGCGAAACCGCGGCGAGCGCCGGTTCGGCCTTCTTTAGTTCGTCGCGCGACAGCAGTTCGAACGGCACGTTCGCGTCGCGCAGCACAGCAATATCCTTCGCGGCGCCGTCGAGTTGCTGCTGCGTGCGGAACACCTGCAGTGTGCCGCCCGTGCGGCCTTCGTACTGGATGTCCGTCTCGGCTCGCAGCGCCTGCAGGCAATCGCGGCTATATTCGGCGAGGCGCACCATGCGGCCCTTGTTCAGCGCATAGCGCTCGGTCGTGCAGTTGCGCAGCATCTGCCACATCCATTGCAGCTGGAAGCGCGTGCCGTCGAGACGGATCGCGAGCGGCGCATGCTTTTCGAACATCCACTTGACCGCCTTCAGCGGCACGCCGGGCGCAGCCCACGGCGCCGCGTAGCCGGGCGAGATCTGGCCCGCGTTCGCAAAGCTCGTGTCGAGGGCGGGGCCGGCCTCGCGGTCGATCACCGTGACTTCGTGGCCCGCGCGCGCCAGATAATAGGCGCTCGCCACGCCGACCACGCCGCTGCCCAAAATAACCACACGCATAGCTGCTCCGGATAGAAAACGCCGGATGGCGCGCGGCGCACCCGATGCGCTCTGCGATCTACATCCGACCTAGTTTTTTTCGCTATGGTATTGTTGAGTTACTAGGTTTTGTTATTGTATTTTTTCAATTTTCAGTAAAAAGCGATGAGAACTCAACGTCAGCCAGTGCGCGCGCTCGACAAGCTGGACCGGCGCATTCTGAAGCTGCTGCAAGAGGACGGCCGCATGGCGATGAAGGACCTCGCCGAGCGCGTCGGACTGACGGTCACGCCTTGCATCGAGCGGGTGCGGCGGATGGAGCGCGACGGCGTGATCACCGGCTACCACGCGCGCGTCGATCCTGGGCAGCTCGGCGCGGCGCTCCTCGTGTTCGTCGAGATCACGCTCGATCACAAGAACGGCAACATGTTCGAGCAGTTCCGCCGTGAGGTGATGAAGATCGACGAAGTGCTCGAATGCCACCTCGTGTCGGGCGATTTCGACTATCTGATCAAGGCGCGGATCGGCGAGATGGCCGACTACCGGAAGCTGCTCGGCGACATCCTGCTGCAACTGCCGGGCGCCGTGCAGTCGAAGAGCTACGTCGTGATGGAGGAAATCAAGGAGACGCTGATGATCGCGGTCGACGAGTGATCGCGAGAGCGCACATCCGAAGTGCTTGGCACGTGCCGCCAATTACTGTATAAATATACAGTAATTGGCGGCATTGTCATTGGCGGCTTCGGCCGCTTACCAGAGGCGTGATGAGCGATCGATCCGACGTCGAATATCCGGTGGCGCCGCCCGTGCCCCGCAAGGGGCGCGGCGCGGTGGACAACCTGCAGGGGCGCTACGAGACCGTCGCGCGCGAGGTGATCGACGACGGCTGGGCGCGCGACGACGAACGCGAGCCGCCTGTCCCGTTGCGCACACAGGTGTTCGAGGAGCGCGCGAGAACGATTCTCACGCGCAACGCATCGCCGGACATCCCGTTCAACGTGTCGCTGAATCCGTACCGCGGCTGCGAGCACGGCTGCATCTACTGCTTCGCGCGGCCGACGCACAGCTATCTTGGACTGTCGCCGGGGCTCGATTTCGAGAGCCGGATCTACGCGAAGGTGAACGCGGCGGAATTGCTCGAGCGCGAGCTCGCGAAGCCGCGTTACGTGCCGGAGCCGATCGCGCTCGGCGTGAATACCGACGCGTATCAGCCAGTCGAGCGCGAACTGCGGATCACGCGGCAGGTGATCCAGGTGATGCACGATAACGGGCAACCGTTCGCCGCGATCACCAAGTCGTCGTTGATCGAGCGGGATCTCGACCTGCTCGCGCGGATGGCCGAGCGTCAGCAGGTGATGGCGGCCGTCACGATCACGACGCTCGATCCCGAACTCGCGCGCGCGCTCGAGCCGCGCGCCGCGACGCCTGCGCGCCGGCTGCGGACGATCCGTGCGCTGCGCGACGCGGGTGTTCCGGTCGGCGTGAGCGTCGCGCCGATGATCCCGTTCGTCACCGAGCCCGATCTCGAGCGCGTGCTGGAGGCGTGCGCGGACGCGGGCGCGACGCATGCAAGCTATATCGTGCTGCGGCTGCCGTGGGAGGTCGCGCCGCTTTTCACAGAATGGCTTGCCGCGCATTTCCCGGATCGCGCGGAGCGGGTGATGGCACGTGTGCGGGACATGCGCGGCGGCAAGGACTACGACTCCGATTTCAGCTGGCGGATGAAGGGCGAAGGGATATGGGCGGATCTGCTCAGGCAGCGCTTCCGGATGGCGGCCAAGCGCTGCGGACTGAACGAGCGCACGCATGGCATTCTCGATTTTTCGCAGTTTCGCGCGCCGCAGCGGCTGAAGCCGCCGAAGCCGCTCGCGCTGCCAAGCTCAGCGCGGAAGGCTGACGACGGTTCGCAGCTCAGCCTGTTTTGAGTCGCACGTGGTGCGTCGACAGAGCGCGCGGATGCGTCATTGCGAGATCTGCTTCGCGGCCTCGACCTGTGATTCGAAATAGGTCTGGAACGCGAGCGCGAGCCCCGTCATCAACAGGAACGCCCCGATCAGCAACGAAAAGATCACGACGAACACGACGCCCCAGCCGGAGCGGCTGTGGCGGCCCGTGGCGGCGTTGAATTGTGTGTCCCATTTGTCATCGGCGCGCAGCCCGTAGACGAGCGCGGCGAGGAACGCGGCGAGCAGCGATATCGCGCCCGGCACGGCGAGCCACCAGCCGAGCGCGGCCGTGCGTCCCGACGCCGCGAGCAGCAGGAACCCGGGGATGCCGATGCTCGTCGCGAGCAAATGCGCCCAGCCGGCGAGGTCCGTCCAGCCGTACAGATAGAAACGGTGTGCGCCGAGCGAACCGAACAGGAGTGCGAGCAGTGCGGTGAGCGTCTTCGAGCGAAAGCGGGGCGGCGTGGACGTGCTGCTGGACATGTCGGGGCAGGATATTGGGTGTCTTATTCATAGACGCCCCGGCGAGACAGGGGCGCGGCGGTCGGCTCGCATTCTACGATGCGGGGCGCCGCAAGGTCACGCAGCGGTTGCGTCAATGCGTCGCATCATAGGTGATCCGGTAGATCGCGCCCGCATGGTCGTCGCTGATGAGAAGCGATCCGTCCGGCAGTGGCAGCACGTCCGCCGGGCGGCCCCAGACGCTTTCGTCGGGTCTCAACCATCCCTGGACGAACGCTTCCTGGTGCGCGGACCGGCCGTCCGGCGAGGCGATCACGCGCATGACCCGGTAGCCGACCTTGCGGCTGCGATTCCACGAGCCATGCTCGGCGATGAAGATGTTGTTGCGGTATTCGGGCGGGAACATGTCGCCCGTGTAGAAGCGCATGCCGAGCGCGGCGACGTGCGCGCCCAGCTTGAGCACGGGCGGCACGTAGCTTGCGCACGTGTGGCCGTGCCCGAACTGCGGATCGAGCACGTCGCCGCCATGGCAGAACGGATAGCCGAAGTCGAGGCCCGCGCGCGGCGCGCGGTTCAGCTTGTCGTCGGGGCGATCGTCGCCCATCAGGTCGCGGCCGTTGTCGGTGAACCAGAGCTCGCCCGTCGCCGGATGCCATGCGAAGCCGACCGTGTTGCGCACGCCGCGCGCGTAGACCTCATAGCCGCTACCGTCGGGGTTCATCCGGCCGATCATCGCGTAGCGGTCGCGGTCGGCGACACAGATGTTGCACGGCGCGCCCGTCGGCACGTAGAGCTTGCCGTCAGGGCCGAACGCGATGAATTTCCAGCCATGATGACGCTCGGTCGGCAGCGCGTTCGTGACGACGACGGGCTTTGGCGGCGCGGCGAGCCGTTCGTCGATCCGATCGAGGCGCAGAATTCGCGACACGGCCGATACGTACAGCGCGCCATCGCGATACGCGACGCCGACCGGCATCTCGAGTCCCGACGCGATCACATGGTGCGTCCGCACATGGCCGTCGCGCACGACGAGCGCATGCACGTGGCCCTCCATGCTGCCGACGTACAGAATTCCGCGCGGCGACCACGCCATTTCACGCGCGGCGGGCACGTCGTCGGCGAGCACCTGGACGCGAAAGCCGGGCGGCACGCTCAACTCGTCGATCGGCAGTGCGGCGGATGCGGCGGTTGTGGCGAGAACGAGACAGGCGGCCGCAGCGGTGCGTAGCAGCGTCGGCAGGTCTGAGGAAACGATGCGCGACAGGGGGATGAGCGGACGCATGGCGGACGGAGGCGGGCGAGCGCGAAGCGCACGATGGCGGAATTGTAAGCCTTCGGAGAGCGCCTCCGGGATTTTTGTCAGGTAAGTGTTTGTTGTGCCTTCGGTTTCCGGCTATAATCGCACGTTTCAGTAGTTTTCGAACCCGGTTTCCCGAAGGAATTCATATGGTCATCATCCGTCTGGCTCGCGGCGGCTCGAAGAAGCGCCCGTTCTACAACATCGTCGCTACCGATTCGCGCAACCGTCGCGACGGCCGCTTCATCGAGCGCGTCGGCTTCTACAACCCGGTCGCGACGAAGGGCGAAGCACTGCGCATCGCTCAAGACCGTCTGACGTACTGGCAAGGCGTCGGCGCGCAACTGTCGCCGACCGTCGAGCGTCTCGTCAAGCAAGCGCAAAAGGCGCAGCCGGCTGCCTAATATGGCGCGGCGTGCCGGAAGTGCCGGCTGTGAGGTTCGTTGATGGCTGGTCACGACTCCGGTAGCGTAAAGCGCGGGCGGTCGCCGTCGTTCGGCGTATTCGTCCGCAAGCCCGTCGAGCGCGCGCCCACGAAAGAGGCGGGCGGCGGCGCGGCTGATTCGGAAGCAATTCGCATCGACACGGCGCAGTCGTGGCCGGACGATGCGGTCGAGGTTGGCGCGGTCGTCGATGCGTACGGCCTCAAAGGCTGGGTCAAGCTCGCGGCCCACGCCGGTGCGGGGCGAGGCGGCGATGCGCTCCTCGAGGCCCGCGATTGGTGGCTGCAAAAAGGCGCGGAGCGTAAATTCGCGCGCATCACGCAAGCGAAGTTGCATGGCGACGCGATCGTCGCGCATCCGGCCGGCTCCGCCGATCGCGATGCGGCACTCGCGTTGCGCGGTTTCCGCGTGTTCGTGCGTCGCGACGATTTCCCCGCGCTCGCCGACGGCGAGTTCTACTGGGTCGACCTGATCGGCCTCGACGTCGTCAACGAGGCGGGCGTCGCGCTCGGCAAGATCGCCGACATGATCGACAACGGCGTGCATTCGATCATGCGCGTCGAATATCCGACGACCGGCAAGGACGGCCGGCCGGTGGTCGGCGAGCGGCTGATTCCGTTCGTCGGCGTGTACGTGAAAGCGGTCGAGCAGGCGGCGGGGCGCATCGTCGTCGACTGGGAAGCCGATTACTGAAATGGACGAAGCCACGCAGAGCGCGATCCAGTTCGACGTCGTCACACTCTTTCCGGAGATGTTTCGCGCGTTGACCGACTGGGGCATTACGAGCCGCGCGGTGAAGCAGGGGCGGTTCGGCTTGCGTACGTGGAATCCGCGCGATTTCACGGCCGACAACTACCGCACCGTCGACGATCGTCCGTACGGCGGTGGTCCCGGCATGGTGATGCTCGCGAAGCCGCTCGAGGCGGCGATCGGCGCGGCGAAGGCCGCGCAGGCGGCGCAAGGTGCTGCGACGTCGCGCGTCGTGATGATGTCGCCGCAAGGCGCGCCGCTCACGCACGACCGCGTGATGCGGATGGTCGCGGAGCCGGGTGTCGTGCTGCTGTGCGGTCGCTACGAGGCGATCGACCAGCGCCTGATCGATCGTTGCGTCGACGAGGAACTGAGCCTCGGCGACTTCGTGCTGTCGGGCGGCGAATTGCCGGCGATGGCGCTGATGGACGCCGTCGTGCGCCAGCTTCCGGGCGTGTTGAACGATGCTCAGTCGGCGGTGCAGGACAGCTTTGCCGAAGGGCTGCTCGATTGCCCGCACTACACGCGCCCCGAGGAATACGAGGGCGTGCGCGTGCCGGACGTGCTGCTCGGTGGGCACCATGCCGAGATCGAGCGCTGGCGTCGGCAGGAAGCGTTGAGAAATACTCTGGCGAAGCGCCCTGATCTGATTGCGCGGGCGCGTCGCGAAAAGTTGCTGAGCCGGGCCGACGAGGCGTGGCTTGCAAGTCTCGCGAAAGAAGCGAAGCAGGCCTTCTGAGGCGGCGCTCCGTTCGCGAATATGGCGGCGTCATGCATGCGTGCGCGGCGCCTGATGTGAATCCATCCTCTATCGGGGCCGAGCCGGGCGACCGGCAGGTGCGAACGCCGACAAGATGGCTTTAGGAGTCAGTGATGAATCTGATTGAAAAACTTGAGCAGGAAGAGATCGAGCGCGCGCTCGCAGGCAAGACGATCCCCGAATTCGCCCCGGGCGACACGGTGATCGTGAACGTGAACGTGGTGGAAGGTAGCCGCAAGCGCGTTCAGGCTTACGAAGGCGTCGTGATCGCGAAGCGCAACCGTGGTCTGAACTCGTCGTTCATCGTCCGCAAGATTTCGTCGGGCGAAGGCGTCGAGCGTACGTTCCAGACGTACTCGCCGCTCTTGGCGAGCATCGTCGTGAAGCGTCGCGGCGACGTGCGTCGCGCGAAGCTGTACTACCTGCGCGAGCGTTCGGGCAAGTCGGCTCGGATCAAGGAAAAGCTGGTGTCGAAGGATCGCGCCGCTGCTGCGAAACAGTAAGCGCAGTCGGGAACGCGTGCCGGATCCAATTCGGTGTGCGTTCCGCCAGGCGTGGAAAGGCGCCGTGCGGATGCTTCCGCACGGCGTTTTTTTCGGCAGCCTGTCGAAAGCCGCGGCGGCGCCGCGGCTTTTTTGTATCCGCTGAATCCTCGTGTATCCGAGCGATCGCGGGTGCCTCGACGCACTGCGCGTGTGATGCCGGAAGCCGGCCGGCATTCCGGCGGCCCCGGATTTCGATCGCCGGTCCGAAAGCGCGCCGCATCCGCTCATAGAAACTGGCCGAGCGGCAGATCGAGATCGATCGTCGCGTGGCTCAGTTCCGCTGCGGCTGCCTGAGCCTTCGCCGAAAACAGTCGCATCAGGACGATCTTGTTCAGCGCGTCGCTGCGCAGTGCGCCGTCCGCATGGCTGCCGATCAGCGTGACACGCGAGGCGATCGGCCAGCGGCCGGCTCGCGCATAGAAGCTCGCGAGCGGCGGATCGCACGTGAACACGCCGATGTCGATGCCGCTCGCTTCCATCCACTGCGTCGCCGCCGCGACCGTGCGCGTTCCGAGCCCCGCGCGCCGGTGGGCGGGATCGGTCGCGACCCAACTGAGGCCGCCGATCGAAAAGCGTTCGCCTGCGTGCGAAATCGTCTTGCGCACGATCGCTGCGTAGCTGACGATGTCGATGCTCTTCGGCGCCGACACATAGAACGACATCGCGTCGAGGCGCGGGTCGTGGATCACGGGCGCCGTGTCGCCGGGTTCGCATGCGTCGTCGGGATCGACGCGTTGGTGCAGCAGGGCGAACTGGCGCCGAAGCGCTTCGGGCGCGTCGTTATAGCGAATCGAGCAGAGTGCGTAGGCGGTCGTCATGGCGTGTAGTCGTCGTGATGTCGGAAGGGCCCGGCGTGGCGCCGATCGCGGTTCATGTGGATCCGTCAATCGTCCGCCCGCCGGTTGTCGAATCGTGTTGCCGGAAGCGCGGCCGCGCTCGTGCAGGTTTCAGCCTTCCGGTATTCGCAGGTTGCGAGGTCGAATCGATCGGGTTCGTATCGATCCGTACGCGTTGGAAATTGGATCGAGCGACTCGATTCTCGGGCGGAGCAGCCGTGTCGAATGCGGTCACACTCAGGTTTCCCGCATCCGCGAGACGCGCGGACAGGGGCGCTGATGCGTGTCGCTTCCCGTTCGATTGCAATGGGCGTCGGGCGTCTCGTGAATGCCGAACGCATTGCGCAAATCGATCGGCAAGCAGGTCCACCCCGAACGAAATGTCGCCGCATTCGGAACGTGTGGCTTCCTCGGGCTCGATCGTCACGAGGCGACTTCGGGCGCGAAACCGGAAAGCACACGTGCGCCGCACCGACTATTTCCTGCTCATTTTGCGCGCCGGAAGGCCAGGCGGCCGGGATCCGTTCGGTTCACCGGAAAATACGCGCAAACGCTGTCACTCGCGCAGCGCCGTCGGCGATCGCGCTGGAAACTCGCTCGGCCTGACGGCAAATCGCTACCGCCGAATTCGTGCCGAACAGCTGGGGTTTGCGACTCGTATCCGTCCGCCGCCACGGCTCGAGCCGCCGCAGCCGCAGCCGCAGCCAGTCTAAACAGACTGCCTGGCGTATATTGTGGCGTTGCGTACTTTTTTGCGATCCAGCCGTCTTCAAGACGGCGTTTTGATATTTTTGCTCGTATTTCATCGGCGCCCGGCGTCCTCGGGCAACCCGAAGTCGAACTGTGGCGCTGAATCCGCTCGCCGGATCGAGACGTTTGAAAGAGCGAATGGGCGGCGCAAGCGCCACGCGACGGTATGACGAATTCGGCCGATACGGCGCGAGTCGACGCTCGCCGCATGCCGCTTGCCGTGAATCCGCCGCTGCAGCCAATCTTCGCGCACCGTTTCCGAGCCGAATATCCCGATGCACGTCGCTTCGAGCTTGGATTTGCCGAGTCCGGGCCCATCGACATTTCGCACGGTATTTTCCGCTGCTTTTTGCGTGCATTCGGCGGGCGAACTGCGGACGGCGCTATTCCGGCACCATATAATGAGCCGAGAATCGACAAAGAACGTCGGCCGAATCCGCAGCGGTTTTTTCTGTCGCCGATGACAGTGTCGTTCGACGATCCGCCGCGCCGAGCGCTTTTTTCTTTCCGGCGCGACAATATGATCGTATTCATTCCAAGAAGAGCGTCCCCCTTGATCCGTCGCCCCATCATCGACCCCGAAGTGCTGCCGATCGAGACGACCGGCGCCGGCCTGCCGGCCGTCCCGCCGCCGTTGCTGACGCCGGAGGGCCTGCGCGACCGTTTCGCGCGACCGCTCGAATGGATGCAGGAACCCGCCGAGGCGCAACTCGTCGAAGGCGTCGATCCGCGCAGCGCGGCCGTACTCGTGCCGATCGTCATGCGCGAGCGCGGCTTGACCGTGCTGCTCACGCAGCGCGCCGACCACCTGAACGACCACGCCGGCCAGATCAGCTTTCCGGGCGGGCGCCGCGAGCCCGACGATCTCGATGCGAACGCGACCGCGCTGCGCGAGGCGCACGAGGAGATCGCACTCGCGCGCGAGCGCGTCGAATTGCTGGGTGCGCTGCCCGACTATCTGACGGGTACTGGCTTTTGCGTGACGCCCGTCGTCGCGCTCGTGCATCCGCCTTTCACGGTGCAGGCGGACACGCTCGAAGTGGCCGAGATCTTCGAAGTGCCGCTCGATTTTCTGATGAATCCCGCGCATCATCAGGTGCGGGTGTTTCGCTGGGAGGGCGGCGAGCGCCGTTTCTTCGCGATGCCGTATCCGCGCGGCCCGGTCGGCGGCCAGTACTTCATCTGGGGGGCGACGGCCGGCATGCTGCGCAACCTGTACCGCTTCCTCGCGGCCTAGCGGCGGGCGCCACAGTCGACGCACGCCGCGGGCCATCCGGCGCGTCCGCTGTGCTATCGTTACGCGAAAAATCAATCATCCCAGAACGGCACGGCCCTTCGCATGACTTTCTTCTCGGTTCTCCTTGCCCTCATCATCGAACAGGTCCGCGCGCTGTCGCCGAGCAATCCGGTCTTCGCGCTGTTTCAGTCTCATGCGGAATCGGCTGCGCACGGCTTCGACGCCGGCAAGCGGAAGCATGGCGTGCTCGCGTGGCTCGTCGTCGTGCTGCCCTGGGTGCTTGCCGCCGGGCTCGTTTATTTCCTGCTGTACAAGGTGAGCTTCGTGCTCGCGTTTCTCTGGAATGTCGTCGTCGTGTACTTTACGCTCGGCTTCCGGCAGTTCAGCCATTACTTCACCGACATCCACCTCGCGCTCAACAACGACGATGTGCCGCGCGCGCGCGACATCCTGCGAGAATGGACGGGCATCGACACGGTCGACATGCCGGTCAGCGAGATCGTCCGCCATACGCTGATCCATGCGGTCGTCGCGTCGCACCGCCACGTGTTCGGCGTGTTCTTCTGGTTCGTTTTGCCGATCGGCCCCGCGGGCGCGGTGCTGTACCGGATCGCCGAATATCTGGCGCGTAGCTGGTCGGTGCAGGCGGACGACCGCACCGCGGCGTTCTCGACGTTCGCGCAGCGTGCGTTCTTCGTGATCGACTGGGTGCCGGCGCGCCTGACCGCGCTCGGCTTCGCGATCGTCGGCAACTTCGAGGATGCGATCTACGCGTGGCGCAATCACACGCGACAGTGGCCCGACCCGAACGACGGCGTGCTGCTCGCGGCCGGCAGCGGCGCGCTTGGCGCGCGGCTCGCAGGCCCGCTCGCGGAGCCGTCGAGCGTCGATGCGCTGGCGGCCGGCGACAGCGGCCCGATGACCGTCGGCGACGACTGCACGCCGCGCACGCTGCAGTCGGCCGTCGGCCTCGTGTGGCGCGCGGTGATCCTGTGGATGCTGCTCCTGCTGATGCTGACGATCGCCGTCTGGGTGTCGTGACGCGAAGGCGGGGCGTAGTGCGTTCTTCGTCCGGACCGGCGACGATCGCCGGAGAAAAAGCCGGCTTCGAGCCGTAATGCAGTTCAGTTAAGCATGGTTCGCCGTGGCCTTGCCGAACCAAGGAAAAGGGCCGCTCCGGTATCAATCGGAGCGGCCTTTTTGATCTCAACCGAACGGCATTAGGCTTCGAGCCGGCTTTTTTTGCATGTTCTGCGCTTGCTGCGGGTCGCGGACGCCCGAATGGGCGTCAAATACGCGTAAAGCGGGGCGAAGCGCTGCGTCAGCCGTCGCGCGGTTCGCGGTTCGCGCCGCAATGCCAGCACGCGGTGAACTGCGCGTCGAGCGTCTCGCCGCAGCGCGCGCAGCGCCACGGCGTCGCGCCGGCGGGCGGCCCGGCCGACGCCGCCTCGATCAGCCGCCGCGCGAGCGCCTCGTCGCGCTCGTCGTCGAGCCAGATTTCCGGCAGGCACGCGTCGATCGGCAGGCCGCCGAGCGCGCCGCCCGCGAAGCGGTTGTGCAGCTCGCAGCCGACGCCCGCCACGTCGAGTACGTTCGCCCAGTGCTGGGCGGTCGCGAGATCGGGGGCCCTGAAGCGCATCGCGGCGTCTCCTCTGTGCACGACGAATGGGCGAGCGGGCGGCTCGCGGCCGCCGAGGCGCCCGGCTAGCGGACGATCTGGCTCGCCTCGTGCACGAGCTGTGCGTACAGCGTGTGGCGCGAGGGCGCGATCTTGCCGTCGGCGACGGCTTCCAGGATCGCACAGCCAGGCTCGTGCAGATGATGGCAATTATAGAAACGGCAGTGCGGCAACAGCGGCCGGAACTCCGGGAACGCGCGCTCGAGGCGGCCTTCCGTCAGATGATAGAGCCCGAACTCCTGGAAGCCGGGCGAATCGATCAGCGCGCCGCCGTCGGCGAGCGGATAGAGGCGCGTGAACGTCGTCGTGTGGCGGCCGCTGTTGAGCGCTGCGGAGATCTCGCGCGTCGCCGCCTCGGCGTCGGGCACGAGCAGGTTCACGAGCGTCGATTTGCCCATCCCCGACTGGCCGAGCAGGATCGTCGAATGGCCGGCGAGGCGCGGCGCGAGCTGCGCGCGTGCGTCGTCGGGCGCGCCCTTGATCGATAGCTCGAGCACGTCGTAGCCGAGCGCGCGGTACGCCGCCAAACGCTCGCGCGCAACCGGCAGCGCGGCTTCGACATCGATCTTGTTCAGCAAGACGATCGGCTTCAGCTCGTTCGCCTCGGCGGCGATCAGCGCGCGGCCGAGCAGGTCTTCGCTGAAGTACGGCTCGGTCGCGAGCACGATCAGCAACTGATCGAGATTCGCGGCGAAGAGTTTCGACTTGAACTGGTCGGAGCGGTAGAGCAGGTTGCGCCGCTCACCGATCTCGACGATCACGCCCTGGTCGGCCGACGTCCGTTCGTAGACGACGCGGTCGCCGACCGCGACGTCGCTCTTCTTGCCGCGCGGAAAGCACTGCAGCATCGGGCCGCCGTCGGCGGGCGCGACGACGTAGTGGCGGCCGTGCGCGGCGATCACGCGTCCTTCGACGCGCTCGCCGCCGCGCGCGGCGGCCTTGGCCGGCTGCTTCGTCGGCGCGCGCTTCATGAGAGCTGGAGCAGCCGGTCGATCCGTTGCGACGCGGGCGGGTGCGAGTAGTAGAACGCGGTGTAGACGGGGTCGGGCGTGAGCGTCGACGCGTTGTCTTCGTAGAGCTTCACGAGCGCGTTGACGAGGTCGCGCGCGTCGGTCTGGCTCGCGGCGAACGCGTCGGCTTCGAACTCGTGCTTGCGCGAACTCAGGCTGCCGAGCGGCGTGACGAAAAACAGGAACACCGGCATCGACAGGAAGAACAGCACGAGCGCGACGCCCGCGTTGCTGCCTGCGAGCGACGGCATCACACCGAGGCCCGTGTAGAACCACGTGCGCTGCGCGAGCCAGCCGAGGAGCGCAAGGAGCGCGAGGCTCAGCGCGAACGTCCAGAGCATCCGCTTCATCACGTGGCGGCGTTTGAAATGGCCGAGCTCGTGCGCGAGCACGGCTTCGATTTCGTTGCCCGTCAGGCGGGCGAGCAGCGTATCGAAGAACACGATCCGCTTCGCGGCACCGAATCCCGTGAAATACGCATTGCCGTGCGCGGAGCGGCGGCTGCCGTCCATCACGAAGAGGCCCTTCGCCGCGAAGCCGCAGCGTTTCATCAGCCCCTCGATCCGCGTGCGCAGCGCGTCGTCGGACAGCGGCTCGAACTTGTTGAAGAGCGGCGCGATGAAGGTCGGATAGAGCACGAGGACGAGCAACTGGAAGCCGACCCACACGGCCCACGTCCACAGCCACCAGAGCGCTCCTGCCTGGTTCATCAGCCACAGCACGACGAACAGGAGCGGCAGCCCGAGCGCCGCGCCGAGGAGCGCGTTCTTTGCGAGATCGGCGAAGAACAGGCGCTTCGTCATCCGGTTGAAGCCGAAGCGCTCTTCGATGCCGAACTGGCGGTAGTACTCGAACGGCAGGTCGACGGCGCTCGAGATCGCGAGCACCGCGGCGACGAGCGCGACCTGCTGGCCGTAGCCGTGGCCGAGCCAGCCGGTGAGGAGCGAATCGAGCGCGCCGACGCCGCCGAGGAGCGTGAGCCCGACGAGCACGGCCGAGCCGACGACGATCTCGAACATCGTGAGCCGGGTGCGTTCGACCGTGTAGTCGGCGGCGCGCTGGTGCGCGGTAAGCGGGATCGTTTCGCGGAACTGCGCGGGCACGCGGCCGCGATGTGCGGCGACGAAGCGGATCTGCCGCGACGCGAGCCACAGCTTGGTGCCCGTCATCGCGACGAGCGCGACGGCGAAGAGCAGGGTGAAGGTATAGGCGGACATCGAGGGCGCTAGTGGTATCTATGCGAGAATTATATGTTCTTGCGGACCCGGCCCGCTTGTCGCTTGCCGGTCCGCGTGGCGGCGCGCGCGCCGCCCGTCCATTTCCCAGGATTGCTCATGACCGATATCTCTGCCGTGGCCGGCCAGCCCGCGCTCGTTCGCAACGAACTGAACCTCGTCTGGCTCGACATGGAAATGACAGGCCTGAACCCGGACAGCGACCGTATCATCGAGATCGCCGTCGTCGTCACCAATTCGACCCTCGACATCGCGGTCGAAGGCCCCGTGTTCGCGATCCATCAGAGCGACGAGACGCTCGCGAAGATGGACGACTGGAACAAGAACACGCACGGCCGTTCCGGCCTCATCGACCGCGTGCGCGCGTCGACCGTCACCGAGGCGGACGCCGCCGCGCAGATCGAGGCGTTCCTCGGCCAGCACGTGCCCCCTGGCAAGTCGCCGATGTGCGGCAACTCGATCTGCCAGGACCGCCGCTTCATGGCGCGCTGGATGCCGGAACTCGAGCGCTTCTTCCATTACCGCAACCTCGACGTCAGCACGCTCAAGGAGCTGTGCCGGCGCTGGCAGCCTGCGATCTACAAGGGCTTCCAGAAGCGCGCGATGCATACGGCGCTTGCCGACATCCACGAGTCGATCGACGAGCTCAAGTACTACCGCGAGCACTTCCTGATTCCGGCCGCGCCGGCAGGCGAAACCGCTTGAGCGGCGGTCCGCGCGTCGTGGCGCCGGGCCGGGGAGGCGGGCGGGCGTCGCTGCGCCGCGGCGATCATTTCGGCGCGCGCACCGCGCTCTTCGGCCGGAACGCCGCGCATACGGCCGGATTCGTCTCCGCGTAAGGGCCGCCGATCAGGTCGATGCAATACGGCACCGCAGCGAAAATGCCCGGCACCTCGACCTTGCCGCCGTCGCCGCGCAGCCCTTCGAGCGTTTCCTTGATCGATTTCGGCTGGCCGGGCAGGTTCACGATCAGCGCCGCGTGATCCGCGGCCTCGCGGATCACCGCGACCTGCCGAGACAGGATCGCGGTCGGCACGAAATTCAGGCTGATCTGCCGCATCTGCTCGCCGAAGCCCGGCATCTCCTTCGTCGCGACCGCGAGCGTCGCCTCGGGCGTCACGTCTCGGCGCGCGGGGCCCGTGCCGCCCGTCGTCAGCACGAGGTCGCAGCCGGCCGCGTCGACGAGCTCGACGAGCGTCGCCGAGATCGTCGGCGCGTCGTCCTGGATGAGCCGCGTCTCGGCCCGCCACGGCGACGCAAGCGCCGACGCGAGCCACTCCTTCAGCGCGGGAATGCCTTTGTCCTCGTAGACGCCGCTGCTGGCGCGGTCGCTGATCGACACGAGGCCGATCACGAGTTCGTCGGGATGGTTACGCTTCGTCGTCGTCATCGTCGGAAGAAGAGGCGTGATCGGGCGAATCGTCCGCGTCGCCTGCCGCGCCGCTCGCCGTCTTGATCCATTGGAACAGCTCGCGGAAGTAGCGGGGCGGCTTGCCCTGCTGCGCTTCCCTGCGCGCGTTGCGGATCAGCATGCGGCCTTCCTGCACGTCGGCGGCCGGATGCTCGTGGATGAACGCGGTCAGCGCGTCGTCGCTCGCGAGCAGTCGCTCTCGGGTGCGCTCGATCCAATGCAGGCGTGCGGTCTCTGCCTTGTTGACGCCGCGCTGCGTGTCGAGCGCCAGCCGCAGCGCGGCTGTTTCGTCGGCGGAGAGCGAGCGCATCACGCGGCCGACGTACTGGATCTGGCGGCGTTTGCCTTCATGATCGGTAATGCGGCGCGCCTCGCGCACGGCTTCGGCGAGATCTTCCGGCATCGGCATGCGCTTGAACGCATCCTTCGGCAACTCGACGAGGGCGACGCCCAGTTCCTGAAGCGCGTGCATGTCGCGCTTCAGTTGGGACTTGCTGGGGCGATCGTAACCGTGGCTGGCGTCTTCGGCGGCGGGCTCGATCGGTTGGATACGGGTTTTGCGTGTCATGGGCGGCATTGTATCGCGCCGCGCACCGCGCATCGCGTTCGCCGACCCGCGTCGCCCGCGCCGGACCTTGCTATGATCGCGGGATACGCACATTTTGAAACACGCGGGCGAACCGCCCGCCACCGGATACCACGACGATGGCTGCAAACCTCGACGCCCAGGCGCACTATTTCCCGCACACGCAGAACGAACTGAAAGAAATCGCGACGGATATCCTCCGGCACGCGAAGGCGCTCGGCGCGACCGACGCCGCGACCGAAATCTCCGAGGGCGACGGCCTGTCGGTGTCGGTGCGGCGCGGCGAGGTCGAGACGATCGAGCACAACCGCGACAAGACGGTCGGCGTGACCGTCTTCATCGGCAAGAAGCGCGGCAACGCGAGCACGTCGGATTTCTCGCCCGCCGCGCTGAAGGACACGGTCGCGGCCGCGTACAACATCGCGCGCTTCACGGCCGAGGACGACGCGGCGGGGCTCGCCGAAGCCGAGCTGCTCGAAACCGATCCGCGCGATCTCGATCTCTATCATCCGTGGCGCATCTCGGCCGACGAAGCGGTCGACATCGCGCGCCGCTCGGAGGACGCCGCGTTTGCGGTCAGCCCGCAGATCCGCAATTCTGAGGGCGCGAGCGTGTCCGCGCAGCACTCGCAGTTCGTGCTCGCGACGTCGCGCGGCTTTCTTGCCGGCTATCCGTACTCGCGCCACTACATCGCGTGCGCGCCGATCGCGGGCAGCGGCCGCCACATGCAGCGTGACGACTGGTACACGTCGAAGCGCCGCGCGGACGAGCTCGCTTCGCCCGAGTCGGTCGGCCGTTATGCGGCCGAGCGTGCGCTCGCGCGGATCGGCGCGCGCCGCCTCGATACGCGCAAGGTGCCGGTGCTGTTCGAGGCGCCGCTCGCGGCAGGCTTGCTCGGCGCGTTCGTGCAGGCGGTGAGCGGCGGCGCACTGTATCGCAAGACGTCGTTCCTCGTCGACAGCCTCGGCAAAGAGGTGTTCGCGCCGCACGTGCAGATCGTCGAGGACCCGCACGTGCCGCGCGCGATGGGCAGCGCGCCGTTCGACGAGGAAGGCGTTCGCACGCGCGCGCGCAGCGTCGTGAAGGACGGCGTCGTCGAGGGCTATTTCCTGTCGACGTACTCGGCGCGCAAGCTCGGCACGCAGACGACCGGCAACGCGGGCGGCTCGCACAACATCGCGCTGAAGAGCGCGCTCACGCGGCCGACCGACGACTTCGACGCGATGCTGAAGAAGCTCGGCACGGGTCTTTTGCTGACGGAACTGATGGGGCAGGGCGTCAACTACGTGACGGGCGACTATTCGCGCGGCGCGGCGGGCTTCTGGGTCGAGAACGGCGAGATTCAGTATCCGGTCGAGGAGATCACCGTCGCGAGCACGCTGCAGGAGATGTTCCGCCACATCGTCGCGATCGGCGCGGATTCGATCGTGCGCGGGACGAAGGCGACGGGCTCGGTGCTGATCGAGCAGATGACGATCGCGGGGCAGTGAGCGTCGCGATCGGTTCGATCGTGTAAAAGCAAAAAGCGCCACGGCAAGCGGCGCTTTAGAATGCTGACGAACCCCTCGTTTTTCGGAACGAGGGGTTTTGTCTTTTTGGGCGTCTTTGCCGCAGCGGCGCGTGGACGCGCGCCGCTGCCCGCGTCAGCCGGCGCGCTTGCGCCGGTAGACGACGAAAGCGTACGTGAAATCGTTCGGCTCCGCCGCGCGATGTGCGTCGCGCGACACCTCTTCCCATTGCGCGGGATCGGGCGCGGGAAACGACGCGTCTCCTTCGAAGTCCTTGTCGATCTCGGTGACGACCAGCTTGTCCGCGTGCCGCAGGCCCTCCGCGTAGAGCTGCGCGCCGCCGATCAGAAACGCCTCGGCCGCGCCGTCGCGCGCAGCGAGGGCGAGTGCGTCGTCGAGCGACGAAACCGTGTCGCAGCCGTCGAAGCGCCGCGCGGCGTCGCGCGTGACGACGATGTTGCGGCGACCGGGCAGCGGCCGGCCGATCGATTCATGCGTCTTGCGGCCCATGACGATCGGTGCGCCCATCGTCGTGCGCTTGAAGAACGCGAGATCCTCGGGGAGTTTCCACGGAAGTTGGTTGTCGCGGCCGATTACGCCGTTGCGGGCGCGTGCGACGATCAGGGTCAGCGTCGTCATGACGGAAAGAAAAGATGCCGAAGGGCACGATTTTACCGGATCGCGCATCGCGCGCCGTGCCGGCCTCGTTCGGCGCGGCGGGATGGGCGGCGTTTGCATCGCGTCGGTCCGAATGCCGCTTCGCGCGCGGCACGCGCGGCGACGGACGCCTCGCTCGCCGCGCCTTATACGTCATGCACCGTGCCGCATGCGCGGAACGCGCGCATCACGTGCGCTCGGCTTCGTCGCCGGCGTTGCCCGCGCCCGGCCGATGCGCGGCGCCCCATGACAGCTCGCGCAGCCCGTGCGACACCATCAGCCGATACAGCGTCGCGCGCGACACGCCGAGCTCGGCTGCCGCTTCCGTCAGGCGGTGGCGATGCCGCAGCAGCGACGCTTCGATCGTCCGGCGCTCGGCACGCTCGCGCGCTTCGGCGAGCGTCGTCGCCTGGCGCGTCGCGTACGGCGCGAGATCGAGATCGGCGGCCGATAGTTGGCGGCCGTCGGACATCACGATCGCGCGCCGGATCCGGTTGATCAGCTCGCGCACGTTGCCGGGCCACTGATAGTTGTACATCGCTTCGATCGCGCACGATGTGAAGCCGCGAATCCGGCGCGCGCCGTCGCTCCTGAACCGATGCAGGATGTGATGCGCGAGGATTTCGATGTCCTTGCCGCGCGCGCGCAGCGGTGGCTCTTCGAGCTTCAGCACGCACAGCCGGTGAAACAGGTCCTCGCGGAAGCGGCCTTCGCGCATCGCCGTTTCGAGATTGACGTGCGTCGCGGAGATGATCCGCACGTCTACCGCAATCGACTCGTGTCCGCCGAGGCGCTCGATCTTGCCTTCCTGCAGGAAGCGCAGCATGCTCGCCTGGCTTTCGAGCGGCATGTCGCCGATCTCGTCGAGGAACAGCGCGCCGCCGTCGGCCGCTTCGACACGGCCGATCTTGCGCTGGCTCGCGCCCGTGAACGCGCCGCGCTCATAGCCGAATAGTTCGGACTGCAGCAGATGATTCGGAATCGCGCCGCAGTTGATCGCGACGAACGGTGCCTTGCGGCGCTCCGAGCGCTCGTGGATCGCGAGCGCGGTCAGCTCTTTGCCGGTGCCGGATTCGCCGGAGATGAACACGGTCGCGTCGGTTGCGGCCACCTTGCGGATCATCCGGAACAACTGCTGCATCGCGTCGCATGCGCCGACCATCTCGTCGCCCGTCGTCTGGGCGATGCCCGCTGCGAAATCCAGATCGTACAGCGAGACCATCCCGTATGCGTGGCCGACGAGATAATCGATCGTCTCGTGCGGCGGCGGGCCTTGCGTGTAGTCGAAGCAGTACTGACGAATCAGCCGGCGCACGTCGGGATCGTTGATGCGCGTGTCGCCCGCGAGTGCGATCCAGCCGACCTGCTGCTGCCGCAGCACCAATTCAAGCGTCGACAGCTCGCGCGGCGCGAAACCGTCGAGATCCGCGATCCCCGCCTGTGGCTGGTTCGGCTTCACGCGGCGCGCCGCTTCGTTCGCCGAGCGCGCGACGTGCACGTTCCAGCGCCGCGCGCGCAGATGTTCGACGAGCGTCGTGTCGGGCGTGCGCGACAGGTAGACGAGCGGGCGTATGGCCTGCTCGTCCGCGCTCGGGTTGGTCGATGCGGACGAGGAATGCGTGGCGTGACCGGGCGGCGTGCAATCGGGGTAGGGACGGAAGTCGTGCACGATGCACCTCTGCAGATATTGTTCGGAACGTGTCGGGGATGCGCGCGTCGATAGTGGCTCGCGGCGCGTCGTATGCGTTGTCGGGCGCGATCGTCGGCATATGCGTATCGAAGGTGTGATCGAAGGCGTAATCGAAGCGGGCGCGCGGCGCGGGGATCGACGCCGGTCGGCTTGCGCTCGGCTCGCGCACCGATGCGGCGTAGGCGCATTCGGTCGGGATGGGCTGGTGGCGTCGAGCGCGATGTGCGTCGCGCGGTGCGCGGAAAACGTAAGCGCGCCGGCAGCGTCGTGTCGGCTGACGCAGCCGTGTTGTGTGGTCGTCGACCATGCCCGGCCGATCGCCGACCAGACGATCGAGGACACACGCGCACGACGCGCGGCGCGCGAATGCGGCTGGCCGAGCGGGCGTCGGCGCGATTTCCCCGGACATGTCGGTCCCCCCGTGGCGTGTCGCGTTGCGATCGTCGCGGCGCGATGCGCATTCCTCGGTAAGTCGTCGTCGGCTGCGTTTCAGCGCGGCGACCGCGAGTGATTGTCCTCCCAGTTGCCGGCATCGCCAGCGGTCTTCGTTTCGATGCTGCCGATTGCGCTCGTCGCGGCGAGTACGTTCGCTCGCCGCGCCGGGAAAACGTGCGCGACGATGCGACGTGTCGCCACGTCGTCGGCGTCGCGCATGCGTGGCGAATGTCTCGGCGTGTTCGCCGGCGCCGACATATTCGCATTCGTCGAGACGTATACCGCGCGATCCCGATCGCTTGGCTGAACGACGCACTTCGATGCGACGAATGAGCGGCCGTCATGCATCGAAGGCGTGTGCTGCGGATCGCCGAGACCCGAGTCGGTCGCGCGATTCGATGTCGATGTCGATTCGTGCGCGTCGTGCGGCGGATCGCCCGAACGATTGGACGACAAATCGACAAGCGGCGATCGATACGCAGCGAGCGATGCGCGGTTCCGATCGGCGATGCGCGAGCGCAGTCGCGCATCGCCGGCGATATTGCGCGCGGATCGTGTGCGATGCGAGTCGCAGCGACGGTGCATGCCGCACGAGGCGCTCGACACCGGCGCGATTGGCCGATCGTCGGCGGCCGTCGCGGCGAGGCCGTCGCGCGCTGCATCGACGCGATCGGCGCGCGCCAACCAGCGGGACAGGTCCGCGCGCGGCGTGAGGCCGGTTGCGCCGTGTGGAGCGGGGGGGAGCGGCGAAGCGAACGCGAAACCGATTGCCGACGCAAGCATCATCGCCGATGCAACGAAGAGGCGTTTCATCAGACACTCCGACATGTATGGATTCTGCTGCCAAAAAGAGTGCCCGCCGGGGGACGGAGCACCAAAACGTTCGCCGTTGCATGAACGGCTCCGGCTATCTGGATGACCTGGACGATTCCGATGAGATGCGCGAGCGCGTCGCCGTGGCGCAATGCCCGCTGCATTTCATGCCCCCCCGCCGGCTGTCCCAGACTTCCGTGTTTAGGGACCGCCTCGGATAGTTCGCTATCCGAGGCGGTTTCCGCTTTCGCGCTCAGCGTGCGGGTTGCGACGCTGTCGCGCTGAAGACCTGCTGTGCCCGCATGCCGATGCGCGGGCGACGGACCCCGCGGATTCGGCAATGCGATGCATCCGGCGCTCGTCGTCGCATGCGATGCGCCGTTCCGAGCGAGACGGATGGAGATGCGTGAGTGCTTCGGACTGGGGCGAGATGCGGCGGCCGTGTTCCGCGCATCGGTCGCGCTCGTGTGGCGCGGCTGCTCGCGCGAAACCGCGACGTCGTGATGATCGTGATCATCGCGAATGCGCAGCGCCTGTCGACGCGCGCCGCGCGATGCGATCGCATGCGTGCAGATCGCGCTGCCTGGAACCGCGCCCATCGGCTCAACGCGCACGATTGCGGCGGCGGAACCGGTCCGCAAAGCGTGCAACGCGCGGCGCGACGACGGCTGCGAGGCGTCGGGCAGTACAGCCATCTCGTCTCCTCTTCGTCTTGCGTGGTTTTGTCGCGGTGGGCCTGGCCCTTTACATGCGAGTCCGTCATCGCCTCGTATAGCTCGTGCCGTCGCCTCGAACCGTGCGCTGCGCATCGGACGGCACGGGCAGCGGTGTCGGCGGCCCAATCTCGTCCCACAGCGTCACGGCCGCGCTGCGGCCGGAGAGCGGCGTCGCGACGGGAACAGAGGCCGCCACACGCTCCCGCTGTCGCGCGAATACGCCGGCATCGACATGCACGAAACGCTCGGTCCATTCGGCAGCGGTGACATGCACGGGCTGCTTGTCGACGTTCCGGTATGTATCGTTTTCGTGCGCGATTGCGACGAAAGGCGACAACGCCGCAAACAATACCGTGAGCACTGTGACGATGAGATGTGGTCGATAGGCAAGACAAGCGGCGATGCGCATGACGTCTCTCCGGTTTGCCGGTGATCGAGCGAAATACATGCCACCGCGCGCCATCCGTTGACTGGACGAGCTGCCCGAATGCGCGGACGAATCGGGGTACGGCCAAACACGTGCAAAACGTTTCAGCTTTGAAACGGCCGATCGGGAATACCGCTGATTCAAAAATCGACGGATTAATCTAATCTTCCATTCAAGCGCACGACGAATTAAGCGAATCGTTAGATACAGTCTTTCGGAATATCAGCAGAGGAATGCAATTGATTTGATGCAGCCGATGCTGAAAAAAGATGATTTAATTCATTTGCTTTGTCGTGCGCTTGTCAGTAGGCTGAAACAACACAGATCCGAAAAATGGGGGGCGGCCGTGACCACCGCCTCTGATTTTCGAGCCAAGCGTCGATCTACGGGGAACGCAGTTCCAGTGGAAGTGAAAAATGACGAGCCGAGTCCTTTTCGTAGATCCCGGCTCGGTTCCGTCGCGCACCTGTGCCAGGCCGCGCGACGCAAATCGATTGACTGGGTGGCGTCATGGATGTTGCGGCAAGGCATCTCATTTACTATTCCCATCGTCCGAATGCGGATCTGCAGCGCTGTTTCGACCAGCATGGATGGCAGGCCGACGTTGTCGATTCGCCGCGCGAGATGCGGCGTTCCGCCGCGCGAGGCGTGATTGCCGGCGGGTTGCTCGATTTTTCGTGCGGAGTCGGGGCTGCGGAATTGCGCGAGCTCGAAGCGAGTCTGAAGACGCCGAACGTCGGCTGGATCGCGATGACGCGACGGGGGCAGATGGAAGAAGAGGCGGTGCGCCGGCTCGTGCGCGATTACTGCTTCGATTACGTGACGGTGCCTTACGAGCGCGAGCGCATCGTCGAGTCGGTCGGCCACGCGTATGGGATGGTCACGCTGTCGGAAGGGCTCGCGCCCGCCGCCGCGACCGTGCGCAACGAAGGCGAGATGGTCGGCACCTGCGATGCGATGCTCGCGCTCTTCAAGATGATCCGCAAGGTCGCCGCGACCGACGCGCCTGTGTTCATCTCCGGCGAATCGGGGACCGGCAAGGAACTGACGGCGGTCGCGATTCACGAGCGCTCGGCGCGCGCGAATGCGCCTTTCGTCGCGATCAACTGCGGCGCGATTCCGCCAACGCTCCTGCAAGCCGAGCTGTTCGGCTACGAGCGCGGCGCGTTCACCGGCGCGAACCAGCGCAAGATCGGCCGCATCGAAGCCGCGAACGGCGGCACGCTGTTCCTCGACGAGATCGGCGATCTGCCGTTCGAGAGCCAGGCGAGCCTGTTGCGCTTCCTGCAGGAGCACAAGGTCGAGCGCGTCGGCGGACATGCGTCGATTTCGGTCGACGTGCGGATCATCTCCGCGACGCATGTCGACATGCAGGTCGCGCTGCGCAACGGGCGCTTCCGCGAAGACTTGTATCACCGGCTGTGCGTGCTGAAGCTCGAGGAGCCGCCGTTGCGCGAGCGCGGCAAGGACATCGAGATCCTCGCGAAGCACATGCTCGAGCGCTTCAAGGGCGATGCGCACCGGCGGCTGCGCGGCTTCACGCCCGACGCGATCGCGGCGCTTCACAACTACGCGTGGCCGGGCAACGTGCGCGAGTTGATCAACCGGGTCCGGCGCGCGATCGTGATGTCGGAAGGGCGCATGATCAGCGCGGCCGATCTCGAGCTGTCGAACTACGCGGAGGTCGCGCCGATGTCGCTCGAGGAGGCGCGCGAGAGCGCCGAGCGGCATGCGATCGAAGTCGCGCTGCTGCGGCATCGCGGCCGGCTCGCGGACGCCGCGCGCGAGCTCGGCGTGTCGCGCGTGACGCTCTATCGGCTGCTTTGCGCGTACGGGATGCGCGACGACGGCAGCGCGCGCGGGAAGCGCGACGAGGACCTGCGTCGGGCCTGCTAGCGCGGGCCTTGCTAAAATGGCGGGCACGGCCGCTTCCCGCGGCCGGAGGAACCCGCATGAAACAGTATCTCGACCTCGTTCGCACCATTCTCGACGCCGGCGCCTGGCAAAGCAACCGTACGGGCATACGCACGATCAGCATACCCGGCGCGATGCTGCGCTTCGATCTGCAGCAGGGCTTTCCCGCCGTGACGACGAAGAAGCTCGCGTTCAAGTCGGCGATCGGCGAGCTCGTCGGTTTCCTGCGCGCAAAGCGCAGCGCGGCCGACTTCCGCGCGCTCGGCTGCAAGGTCTGGGACGCGAATGCGAATGAGAACGCGCAGTGGCTCGCGAATCCGTATCGCCGCGGCGACGACGATCTCGGCGATGTGTACGGCGTTCAGTGGCGACGCTG
Organism: Burkholderia sp. BDU5; assembly: GCF_001522845.1. Lineage (NCBI taxonomy): Bacteria > Pseudomonadati > Pseudomonadota > Betaproteobacteria > Burkholderiales > Burkholderiaceae > Burkholderia > Burkholderia sp. BDU5. The sequence goes on from NZ_LOWC01000015.1 coordinate 53,058, forward strand.
GCCGGGCTACAAGGTGCTCGACGCGCACGCCGACGCGCAGATCGCCGATGCGACGTCGCGCGGCTTTCGCGTCGTCGCTCGATTCGGAGAGGACGGCGCGCGCAAGGTGCTGCTCCACAAGGCGATCGATCAATTGCGCGACTGCCTCGACACGATCGAGCGCGATCCGTCGAGCCGCCGCATTTTGTTCCACGGCTGGAACCCCGCGGTGCTCGACGAGATCGCGCTGCCCGCGTGTCATCTGCTGTACCAGTTCCTGCCGAACGTCGAGCGACGCGAGATCTCGCTGTGCCTGTACATCCGCAGCAACGACGTCGGGCTCGGCACGCCGTTCAACCTCGCGGAAGGCGCGGCGCTCCTGGCGCTCGTCGGCCGGCTGACCGGCTACGCGCCGCGCTGGTTCACTTACTTCATCGGTGATGCGCACATCTACGAGAATCAGCTCGACATGCTGAAGCAGCAGCTCGAGCGCGAGCCGTTCGAGAGCCCGCGGCTCGAAATCGCCGAGCGTGTGCCCGATTACGCGAAGACGGGCAAGTACGAGCCGGAGTGGCTCGAGCGCGTCGAGCCGTCGGATTTCTCGCTCGTCGGCTATCGTCATCACGAGCCGCTGACCGCGCCGATGGCCGTCTGAGCGATCGAGCGGCGCGGGTGACGCGTGGTTCGTTCGTCATCCGACCCACAAAAAACCCACGAATTTCGTGGGTTTTTTTGTCGATGCCGGCCGGCCCGTTCATGCGTGCCGACGCTCGTCGCGATGTGCATCGAAGCCATGCTGCTGATCCGGACGCACCTGACGCGGAGGCTCCTGGCGCGGCGCGGGCGGCGGACTGTGCGGCGCGGCTTGCGGCGGCGGCGGCGCGGGACGCGGCTCCATCCGCGGCGCTTCCATGCGCGGAGCCGGCATCCGCGGCGCTTCCATCCGCGGGGCTTCCATTTGCGGACGCGGCGCAGGGGCGGGCGCGCGATATTCGTTGCGCGGCGCGGGCGGCGCGACTTCCTGGCGCGGCATTTCGCGCGGTGCGGCGCGCGGCGCTTCGGCAGCGCGCATTTCGTTGCGCGGCGCAGGCGAGCCCGGCTGCGGCTGTGCGCGCTCGGCGGGCTGCGGCGCGGCGTGCGTCGGCGTTGGCGTCGAACGGATCGGCGGCACTGCGTTCTGCGTCGGCGACCGGTAATTGAGCGGCGGATTCGGCGTGCCGCTCTCACGCGACTGGCCGCCGTTCGCGCGTTGCTGCCCGATCGGCGGATGCGGTTGTGTCCACGACGGCTGCGGGCGCTGCGCTTCGCCCGGCGCGCGTGCTTCATTGCGCGCGCCCGGGTTGTTGCCGGCCGCGGGCGGCCGCGGCACGCCGTTGTTGATCGACGGCGCGGCATTCGGCCGCATCGCGTTTTGCGGCCCGGCGGTCGCGCCCGGAACGGCAGGCGCGTGCGGCGCGTTAAGCTGCGCGCCGCCCGGCTGCGGGATACCGGGACGTGCGATGTTCGGCTGCGCGGTATTCGGTTGGGCTGCATTCGGCTGCGGCATGTTCGGCGGCTGCGGTCGCTCGCCCGCGCGCGCGGCTGGATTGCCGACGCCGCCCTGCGGTCCGCGTCCCGGCTGCGCGACGGGCACGTGCGTGTCGACGAGCTGCACGTTGCGCATCGCCCAGCGGTTCGGCGCGCCCGTGTTTTCGGGCGAACGCATGGGCCGCATCGCATAGTTCGGCGGCACTGCGGTCTTCACGACGGGCGCGCCCGCGCCCGGCACCCGCGCGCCGCTTTGCGCGAGATGCGCGGCGAGCTGGTCGCGATACGCGGCCGGCACGACGGGGTTGCGCGTCGCGACGATCGAGCGCTGCTCGGCGGCCGCGGGCGGCCGGTACGCGGCGCTGCGCAGCGCGCCGTTGAAGCTCTGCCGCACCGGCGCGACACCGGGCGCGCCCGAGCCGATATGCGCGTTGCGCCATTGCTGCGGATCGACCTTGTGCGCGAAGCGCGACACCGGCTGCCCATGGACGAACGCGGTCGCGGGCACGGCCGTCACCGCGTTCGGCGCACGGAAGTTCACGTACGTGTTGTGGATGTTCGTCACGTTCACCGTCTTGTTGACGTTGATGTTGTTGACGTTGTTCACGATCACCGTCTGGTTCACGTGCTGGTAGTAGCGTGGGCTCCAGCCGCCCCAGCTCGGCCGCCACGGGTCGTGCGGGCCGAGCGGGAACCATGCGACGCCCGCCGCCGCGATTCCGCCGACCGCGAGGCCCACGCTCCAGTCGAAGCCGCCGCCGCCTCCGCCGACGAACGCGACGAGCGCAGGCGCGTAGCACGGCGGCGCACTGACGACGAGCGGGCCCGGCACCCATGCCCACGAGTCGTCGACGTACGCCCAGCGGCCGTAGTGGTACGGTGCGAAGCCCCACGGCTCGTCGTCGACCCAGGTCCAGCCCCACGGCGCCTGCCAGATCCAGTGGCCGGTGTGGTACGGCGCCCAGCCGGCGGGCACTGCGCTCGGCACCCACACTTCGCCGTAATCGGGGTCGTCGCGCCACGTCCCGTTTGCGTCGAGATCCTGGTAGCCCGGGATTTCGCGCGACACGTAGCGGGCCGTCACCGAGCGTTCCTCGGCGGCGTCGCGGCTCGCGGCCCAGTCGTCGAGACCGTCGGGCGGCGGCACGGCGCCCGTGTCCGCGACCTGCAGCCCGGTGCCCGTGAAGACGACCCGCTGTCCGGCCGATACCGGCATCTGCGTGCCGTCGCCGTAGACGGTTGCGCTGCCGCGCCGCACGCTGACGGTCGTGCTCGATCCGTCGGATGCGACGTCGACGCGGTAGTCGCCGGGGGCGCCGACGGCGAGCGCGAGGTTCGGCGTGTCGATCTCGTACGACGCGCCGGGCGGCAGCTCGCGCACGTGCGTCGACAGCGTGCCGAGCGGCACCTTGAGCTGCGTGTTCGTGTCGTCGAGATTGAGGATCGACAGGCTCGTCGACTGCCCGAGGCGCACCGCGGTCGAGCCGATGTGCAGCTCGGAGCGCGCGCCCGAGTCGTTCCACAACTGGTCGCCCGTCGTAAGCGGGCGGTTGACCGCCGCGTACGACCAGTCGCTCGCGCCCGCGGGCTCGGTCGTCACGGCGCCCGACAAGTAGTTGAGGCGCGCGACGCGGCTCGGCGGATCGCCGCCCGTTTGCCGGGCGATGCCGGCGGGCTGCGCGTCGACGGTCTGAGCGATGGCCGGCGGCAGCGCGGCGAGCGCGGCGACGGCGATGAGCGTGTGACGGGCGATGCGCGAAAGCGCAAGCGGATTACGAGCGGCAAGCATGGTCATCATTGTCTCTGTTATGTCCGGCGTGGCACGCGCCGTATGAGTTCACTCTATCCGCTCGGCATGTTTCAGGGACGGTCGTTTTGTAATGTGATTTGACGTGCGTGTAACAAGACTTGTCGATGCACGGGAATTCGTCAGAACGATGAAAGCGCGCGTCATTCGCCGGTAAGCAGCGCGTCGAATTCGCGCTGGCCGGCGGGCGTCACGCGCAGTACGCGCGGCTTGCCCGCGTGCTCGATCCAGCCGTGCCGGCAGAAGCTGTCGAGGAGCGCCGCGCCGAGCGCGCCGCCCAGGTGCGGACGGCGCTCGCTCCAGTCCGGGCACGTGCATGCGAAGCGGCGGCGCTTCGCGCGCTGGCCGCCGACGTCGATGCCCCATTGCGCGAATTGCGCGGCGCCCGCGGCGGTCGCGTCGAGCGCGCCGTCCGCCGTCGCAAGCCAGCCGCGCGACATCAGCCGCTCGAACACCTGCACTGCGAGCTCGCCCGCCATGTGGTCGTAGCAGGTGCGCGCGTAGCGCATGTCGGGCGGCACCGTGCGTGCCGGCTGCGGGGTCGGGCGCTGTGGCGCGGCCGCCTGCGCGACGTTTGCGAGCGCCTCGATCGCCGCGGCGATGTCGGGCGACGCGATCCGGTAGTAGCGATGGCGGCCGCGCACGTCGAGCGCGAGCAGGCCGCCGTCCGCGAGTCGCGCGAGATGCGCGCTCGCCGCCGACGGCGACAGCCCGGCGATCATCGTCAGCTCGCCCGCGGGGCGCGCGCTGCCGTCCATCAGCGCCCAGAGCATCGCGGCGCGTCCGGGGTCGGCGAGCAGCGCAGCGAGGCGGCTCAGGCCGGGAAAGTGGTGGTGGCGATCGGAAACGGACATCGTTGGACCTCGGAGGGGATACGGCTTCGAGTGTAGGCGCGGATCGCATTCGATGTTTCAGTTCGGGGTGAAATATCGAATGCGCTTCGCCGTGTGCGTGGCTGCGTCGCGCGCTTTAGCCCTGACTTTCGTTTCGTCTTTCGCGCCCGCGACGGCGGCACGCGTAAAATGCGACGTCCGATGATTCGCCGGCGCGCCGTCGCGGCACACCGGCCGCTCGATGATGCTTCTTTCGATGAAAACGCTTGTTGCAACCCTCATTGCCGCCATCCTCTGTGCGGGCTGCGTGTCCGGCGGCGCTGGCACATCCGGCGCCGGCACCGGCCGCATCGAGATGTACGGCACGATCGATCAGGGCGTGACGATCCGCAACTGACGGCGCGATGCCGAAAGCGGTGCGCGGGCACGCGCCGCTCCCGCGCCGCGCGTCGCCCCCCCGCCCGCCCGCCCGCACGCCCGCACGCACGCACGCACGCACGCACGCACGCACGCACGCACGCACGGCGGGCGCGGCGCTATGTCGCAGTGCAACGTATAATCGTCTCCTTTCCCGCCACACCGCAGAACCGGAGCCAGCCGAGATGCCCGCCACGCCCCCCGCGCCGCTTGATCGCACCGAAACCGTTTTCCGCTTCCTCGCCGAGCCGACGTCCGTGAACTTCGGCGGCAAGGTGCACGGCGGCGCGCTGATGAAATGGATCGACGAGACCGCGTACGCGTGCGCGGCGATCTGGTCGAGCCGCTATTGCGTGACGGTGAGCGTCGGCAACATCCGCTTCCAGCGGCCGATCCTCGTCGGCAATCTCGTCGAGCTGAAGGCGCGCGTCGTCGCGACGGGCCGCACGAGCATGCACATCCACGTGTCGGTGCACGCGGGCGACCCGAAGGGCGGCGTGCTGCGCCAGACGACCGATTGTCTCGTCGTGTTCGTCGCGGTCGACGAGAACGGCAACCCGGTGCCGGTGCCGCCGTTCGTGCCCGTCACCGACGAGCAGAAGCGGCTCGCGCAATATGCGATGGAAGTGCGGACCGCGCTCGACAAGATCGTCGAGCTCAAGCCCGAGGAAGTCGCGAAAGGGGAAGTGTGAACGCGTATCGGCGTTCGTCGCGCGTCCGAACGGGCGCGTGAACGCGGGACGCTACGCGCATCGATGCAAAGACGCCGCGATCGCTCGCGGCGTTTTTCATGGTGCGCCCAGCATGGGCGCACTCTCCTGCGGGAGAAAGTCCCGCCCATAAGCTGGTCACGGCGAATGAAGCGAAGCGCAACTGCATGAGGGCGACCGAATGTGGGAGGGAAGCGTGGACGGGCCGCCAGTTTCTGGGCGACGCGCTATGGCGTGGCGCAGGCGGCCGGATCAAATGCGCGGTGTCGTGGAAGGCGCAGGAGACCTTCAAGCAACGCATCCGGGAGATGACACGCCGCTCGGGCGGGCGAAGCCTGCCGGCGGTGGCGGAGCGACTGAAAGCGTATATGCCGGGCTGGAAAGCGTACTTCCAGCTCGCGCAGACGCCGAAGGTGTTCCCTGAACTCGACGAGTGGATCAGGCACCGGCTGCGAGCAGTGCAGCTCAAGCATTGGAGACGAGGTGCGACGATGTACCGGGGGATGTTGGCGCTGGGCGCTTCGAAAGAGGATGCTCGCCGGGTGGCCGCGAACGGTCGGCGATGGTGGCGCAACAGCCGCCTGCTGATGAACCGTGGCGAGGCTACTTTGGGTTCTGCGAGACGCCGGGCGCTCTTCAGAAACTGGATGCGTGGATTCGGCGATGTTTCCGCTGCTTCCTCTGGAAGCAGCGAAAACAGACGCCTACCCGATTCCAGGAACTGACTGCACGCGGCGTCAATCAGCAACCTTGCCGCCCAGACCGTGGGTTCACCCCACGGTGTCTGGCGGCTGAGCTGTAGCTCAGCGCTGAGCATCGCCCTGTCGAACCGGTATCTCGCCTCTCTGGGTCTTCCATCGTCGCAAACCAAACCGATTAACCGATCCGAACCGCCGTGTCCGGACCCGTACGTCCATGTATGTCGAAGGGGGCGGGCCGCGAGGCCTGCCCCTATCCAAATTTTGCGCGAACGCATCGTCGCGCGCCGCGTCACGGCTCGACCGACAGCCGCTCATCGAGCGCGTAGCGCTGCATCGCGCGCTCGAAGCCTTCGAGGAACGCGTGCTCGGCCGCGTTCATCTTCCGCTCGCGATGCCACAGCAAGAAGATGTCGATGTCGACGAGGCCTTCTTCCGGCGGGAGCCGCCAGAGCCGCTGGCGCACGAGATCGTCGCGGACGATGTGCTCGGGCAGGCAGCCGATCCCGTAGCCCGCGAAGATGAGACGCCGCACTTCGTCGAGGCTCGGCGACGCCGCGACGATGCGTCCCGTGAAGCCCTTCTGGTCGCGGAACACGGTGAGCGGCGACAGGCTGTCGCCGATCTGGTCGCTCGTAAACGACACGAAGTTCTCCGCGAGCAGATCGTTCGTCGTCAGTTGCGTTTGGCCGTAGAGGCGATGGTGGCGGCCGCAGAAGATCGCGTAGCGCTGCCGCAGGAACGGCGTGCGTGCGAGTTTGTCGACCGGGTTGCGGCAGAGGCTCAGGCCCGCCGTCGCGGTTTTCTGCAGCAGCGACGAGATGATGTCGGACGAGCGCATCACTTCGATCTGCAGATCGACGCGCGGATATTGCCGGTGGAAGTCGGCAAGGAAGGAGTCGTAGACGCCCGATTCGATGCGGCTCACCGACAGCAGCCGGATCGAGCCCGTCAGGTCGGCCGCGGCGTCGTCGAGCTCGGTGTCGAGCTGCGAGATCGTGCCGTAGATCTCGCTCGCGATCCGGTATACCTCGGCGCCCGCGTGGGTCGGCTCGAAGTGCGGGCCGCGGCGCTGGATCAGCGTGTGGCCGAGTGTGTCCTCGAGCCGCTTGAGCGCCTGGCTCATGGCCGGCTGCGTGACGTGCAGCCGCGCGGCGGCGCGGCTCACGCTGCGCTCCTGCATGATGACGAGGAACGTGCGCAGCAGGTTCCAGTCGAGGCGGTCGTTCAGGAAACGGACGGCGGCGGGGCGCATGGCGGCGAGTCTCCGGCGACTGACATTAGTAAAAATAATGCCGTAGATAATAAGCCGAAATTTGACTAATAGTTAATGGATGGCGATAAACGTGCTGCGCGCAGCCGCTTGCGCGTGGCGCGGGCGCAAAGCGACGGGCCCGCAGCATGTCGAGCGCGCACCCGCCGAATCGCCGGGCGCCGCGCGTGAGCAGAGAGGAGATTCCGCGATGACTGCCCCCCAACCGTCTGTGCGCCAGCCGGTGCGCGCCGCCGGCGCCGCGTTCGTCGGCACGATGATCGAGTGGTACGACTTCTACATCTATGCGACTGCCGCCGCGCTCGTGTTCGGCGAGCTGTACTTTCCGTCCGGCGACCCGTTCGTCAGCACGATGGCGTCGTTCGGCACGTTCGCGGTCGGCTTTTTCGCGCGGCCGCTCGGCGGCATCGTGTTCGGCCATCTCGGCGACCGGATCGGCCGCAAGAAGGCGCTGACGACGACGCTCGCGATGATGGGCGTCGCGACCGTCTGCATCGGCCTCTTGCCGAGCTACGAGCGCGTCGGCACGCTCGCGCCCGTGCTGCTCGTGCTGCTGCGGATCGTGCAGGGCGTCGCGGTCGGCGGCGAGTGGGGCGGCGCGGTGCTGATGGCGGGCGAGCACGCGCCCGAAGGACGGCGCACGTTCTTCGCGTCGTTCGCGCAGCTCGGCAGCCCGGCGGGGCTCATCCTGTCGCTCGTCGCGTTTCGCGCGGTCACGTCGCTCGACAAGGCCGATTTCCTCGCGTGGGGCTGGCGTCTGCCGTTTCTCGCGAGCGCGGTGCTTTTGATCGTCGGGATCGTGATCCGGCTCGGCGTCAACGAATCGCCCGAGTTCGAGGCGGTCAAGCGGACGCGCGCGACCGCGAAGCTGCCGATCGCCGACGTGTTCCGCTCGGCGTCGGGCCTCGTGCTGCTGTGCATCGGCGCGAACACGATCGGCATCGCCGGCGTGTACTTCACGAACACGTTCATGATCGCGTACACGACGCAGCAGCTCGGCATTTCGCGCTCGACGATCCTCGATTGCCTGTTCGCGGTCGCGATCATCCAGTTCGTCGCGCAGCCCGTCGCCGCGTGGCTCGCCGAGAAGCTCGGCGGCGCACGCTTCCTGAAGCTCGCGGCCGTCGCGGCGATGGCGTCGCCGTATCCGATGTTCACGCTCGTGACGAGCGGGCGGCCCGGCGCGATCGTCGTCGGCATCGCGCTCGCGGTCGTGTGCATGGCGGGCTTCTATTCGGTGATCGCGGGCTTCGTGTCCGGCGTGTTCCCGGCGCGCATCCGCTATTCGGCGATCTCGCTGTCGTACCAGGTGTGCGGCGCGCTCGCGGGCGGGCTCACGCCGCTCGTCGGCACGTGGCTCGCGCATCGCCATGCGGGCGCGTGGCTGCCGCTCGCGCTGTTCTATACGTGTCTTGCGGGGCTGTCGCTCGTGAGCATCGTCGCGCTGGATGCGCGCCGCTCGGCCCGCGGTGCTTCGGGTAACGAAGTATTGGAGGCGCGCTGACATGACGTCCGCATTCGATCGGCGATCGCCCGCCGTGAACGGCGAGCGACTGTGGCGTTCGCTCGCCGAGATGGCCCGGATCGGCGGGACCGCGAACGGCGGCGTGCGGCGGCTCGCCGCGACCGACGACGACAGGCGCGGCCGCGATCTGTTCGCGCGCTGGTGTCGCGACGCAGGGCTCGCGGTCAGCGTCGACGAGATCGGCAATCTGTTCGCACGCCGCGCGGGCGCGAACGCCGGGGCGCCGCCCGTCCTGATCGGCAGCCATCTCGACACGCAGCCGGAAGGCGGGCGCTTCGACGGCGCCTACGGCGTGCTCGCCGCGCTCGAGGTCGTGCGCAGCTTGAACGATGCGGCGATCGTCACGCGCAAGCCGATCGAGATCGTGTCGTGGACCAATGAGGAGGGCGCGCGCTTTGCACCTGCGATGCTCGGTTCGGCGGTGGCCGCGGGCGTGATGCCGCTAGCCGATGCACTCGCCGTGCGCGACGCCGCGCAGGCGACGCTTGCCGACGCGCTCGATCGGATCGGTTATCGCGGCGCGCGGCCGGCGGCGCGGCCGGCGATCGATGCGTACTTCGAAGCGCATATCGAGCAGGGGCCGGTGCTCGAGGCGAACGGCGCCGAGATCGGCGTCGTGACGGGCGGGCAGGCGATCCGCTGGCTCGACGTGACGATCGCGGGCCAGCCCGCGCATGCGGGAACGACGCCGATCGCGCATCGTCGCGACGCACTGTTCGGCTTCGCGCAGATCGCGGACGGAATCGAACGGATGCTCGCGGACTTCGCGCCACACGGGCTCGCGACGATCGGCTGCGTCGGGATTCCGAATGCGTCGCGCAACACGATCGCGGGCGCGGTCGTGTTCACGCTCGACTTGCGCCATCCGGACGACGCGACGCTCGACGAGATGGCGCGCGCGGCGGCCGATGTCTGCGCGCGCATCGCTGCGCAGCGCGGCTTGCGCATCGACGCGTCGACGCACTGGACAAGCCCCGCGACGCCGTTCGATGCGGCTTGCGTCGCGAGCGTCGAGGCCGCGGCCGAGCGCTTCGGCTATCGGCACGAACGGATCGCGAGCGGCGCCGGGCACGACGCGATCCATCTCGCGAAGCACTGCCCGAGCGCGATGGTGTTCATTCCGTGCGTCGGCGGGTTGTCGCACAACGAAGCCGAGGATGTGCTGCCCGACGACGCGACGCGCGGCGCGAACGTGCTGCTCGGCGCGGTGCTCGATCGCGCGGGCGTGGCGGATCGATGAGCGCTGGATCGTCGAGCGACGAAGCGCGAGACGTCGAACGGGCGCACATCGAAACGATCGTCGGCTGTCGATGGACATCGATTCGATCGATGCCGATTCGACGATTGCCGAATCGAAGCGCATTCGGACATTGAACGCCGAACGCCGAACGCCGAACGCCGAACGCCGAACGCCGAACGCCGAACGCCGAACGAGCACTACCGCCCCTGCAATCCGATAACCGATAACGGGCGCCGCACTGCCCGCCCGACCAAACCGAGGAACGCAAGATGCTCACTTACTTCCACCCCGATCAATCGCTGCATCATCCGCGCACGTACTATTCGCGCGGCCGGATGCGCACGCCGCAGGAGGTGCCCGATCGCGCGGCGCGGCTCGCCGCGGCGGCTCTTGCGATGGGCTTCGCGGTGCGCGAGCCGGTCGACTTCGGCATCGCGCCGATCGCGGCCGTGCACGACGTGGGCTACCTGCGCTTTCTCGAAACCGCGCATCGCGAATGGAAGAAGATGCCCGAGGATTGGGGCGACGAAGTGATGTCGAACATCTTCGTGCGCGAGCCGAACGCGCTGCGCGGCGTGCTCGCGCAGGCGGGCCGCTATCTCGCGGACGGTAGCTGCCCGGTCGGCGCCGACACGTGGCGCGCCGCGTACTGGTCCGCGCAGAGCGCGCTCGCGGCGGCGGCGGCGGTGCGGGACGGCGCGCGCGAAGCGTACGCGCTGTGCCGGCCGCCCGGCCATCATGCGCGCGTCGACGCGGCGGGCGGTTTCTGCTACCTGAACAACGCGGCGATCGCCGCGCAGGCGTTGCGCGCACGCCATGCGCGTGTCGCGATCCTCGACACCGACATGCACCACGGCCAGGGCATCCAGGAGATCTTCTACGCGCGGCGCGACGTGCTCTACGTGTCGATCCACGGCGATCCGACGAACTACTATCCGGCCGTCGCGGGCTTCGACGACGAGCGCGGCGCGGGCGACGGCTACGGCTACAACGTGAATCTGCCGATGCCGCACGGATCGAGCGAAGCGGTGTTCTTCGAGCGCGTCGACGACGCGCTGCGCGAGTTGCGGCGCTTCGCGCCGGATGCGCTCGTGCTGTCGCTCGGCTTCGACATCTATCGCGACGATCCGCAGTCGCAGGTCGCGGTGACGACGGAGGGTTTCGGCAAGTTAGGAAACCTGATCGGCGGGATGCGGCTGCCGACCGTCATCGTGCAGGAGGGCGGCTATCACATCGAGAGTCTCGAAGCGAATGCGCAGGCGTTCTTCGGCGGATTCGGCGCGGCGCGCGGCTGACGCGGCGGTGTGGATACGCGCGGCAAGCGGTACGCGCGGGGCAGCGCGAAAAGTAACGAAGCAATGGAATGAGCTGCGAGGGAACGGCGAGCGGAGAGCGGAGAGCGGAGAGCGGAGAGCGGGGCGAGATGCAACAACGAAATGCAACAACGAAATGCAACAACGAAACGATACAACCTAGCGCAGACGGCGCTCACCCATGCGCGGCTAGGATCAACCAGCCGCCGCATGCCGCCGCGACCGCGCCGTATATCGCATAGACGGGCACCTTGAATCGCGCGAGGCACAGCCACGCGATCACGCCTGTTGCCCAGTACACCGGCTCGACGGGCGTCTTCGCGACGAGGCGCACGGCTGCGATCGCGAGGAACGCGGTGGTCGCCGCGCGCAGCACGCGCATGCCGCCCGCGAAGCGCGGATGGAGCTTCAGACGCTCGACGTGCCGCCGCGCGAATATGACGAGGCAGCCGGACGGCACGAACAGCGCAACGGTCGACAGCAGCGCGCCGCGCCAGCCGTCCTCGAGATAGCCGAGAAACGGCACGACGTTCAGGAGCGGCCCGGGCGATACGGGCGACAGCGTGAACGCGAGCATGAAGTCCTGCTCGGTGATGCCCGTCGCGCGCGTGACGAATAGCGACTTCAGCACGGGCAGCGCGGAGAAGCCACCGCCGAAAAGCGTCATGCCGGCGCCCGCGAGGCGCGGCCAGAGCAGTGGCGATTCGTATTCGATCGGCAGAGGCAGCGCGAACAGCGTGATCGGGATCGCCAACGATACGAGCAGCCGCCATTCCCGCGCGGGCAGCGTGAGCCGCAGCGCTTCGTTGCGCCGTCGCCCGCTCGAAAGCCAGCCGGCCGCGAACGCGGCGAAGAGGATCGCGACGAACGCAGCCGGGCTGTGCGCGAGCGCGAGCAGCACCGTCGCGAGCGCGGCGACCGCGCGTTCCAGCGGCGCGTGCACGAGCGCGCGAACTTGCCTGAACCATGTGAGCCCGATCAGCGCGGCGAGCACCATCCCGAAATGATGCAGCAGCACGGGCGACGCGAGCGAGCGTACGAGCGGCGTCTGATAAAAGATCGCGAAGAGCGTCATCGCGCCGAAGAACGGCAGCACGCTCGCCGTGCCGGCGATCCATGCGCCGGTGCGGCCGCGCAGCGCGTGGCCGACCTGAACCGCGACGTTGCAGCCGACGGGGCCGGGCATCATCCACGCGAGCGCGATGAGATCGGCGAACGACAGCGGATCGATGCGCTGCTCGTGGTCGACGTAATGCCGCTCGAGTTGCGCCATCATCGCAAGACCGCCCCACGACACGGCGGATATGCCTGCCACGGTCTTGAACAACGCCCACAGCGATTCTCGTTCGCCGCAAAACGCGGCATCCACGCTTGTGATTGTCATGATGGTGTCCAGGTGCGGTCTTGGACGCACCGCGGCCACATGTGCGTCGCACGTTTCATTGTGCACCCGCCGACGCATTTCTTGTATGAGCAAAAACGAGTACGCACCTCGTGACTGCCGCCGGAGGCCGCGGCGCGGACGGGGGTGCGCTGTTTAGTCGCTGTCGAACGATTGTTTAGTCGTACTGGCGGTGTCGCGGCGGGCCGCGTGCGCGCCGTCGCCGCCGCAGACGCCGAAGCGCGCGAGAAGGGCCGGAATGCCGTCGGCGGGCACGGGCCGCGAGAACAGGAAGCCTTGCGCCTCGATCCGGCCGAGCGCGGTGAGCCACGCGATCTGCTCTTCTGTCTCCGTTCCTTCGACGACGACCGTGAGCCCGAGCGAACGCGCGAGGTGCACGATCGACGACACCATCACGCAGACGCTGCGGTCGGCCGGGATCGCCTGGATGAACGAGCGGTCGACCTTCAGCGTGTCGACCGAGAAGCGGTGCAGGTACGACAGCGATGAATAGCCGGTGCCGAAATCGTCGAGCGCGACGCGGATGCCGAGCTTCTTCAGCGAGACGATCTTTTCCGACACGAGCTCAGGGTATTCCATCATCGCGGTCTCGGTGATCTCGAGTTCGAGGCGGCGCGCCTCGATCCCGGTCTCGACGAGCGCGCGCGAGATCGTGTCGATCAGGTCGCCGCGCCAGAACTGCACGGGCGAAATGTTGACGGCGAGCGTGAGCTTGTCGTGGCCTTCGCTGCGCCAGCGCGCGAGCTGCTCGCACGCGGTGCGGATCACGAAGTCGCCGATCGGAACGATGAGTCCCGTCGATTCGGCAATCGAAATGAATTCGTTCGCGGAGATCACGCCGTGCTCCGGATGATCCCAGCGCACGAGCGCCTCGAAGCCGGTGATGCAGCGGTACGTGAGGTCGATCTTCGGCTGGTAGGCGAGGAAGAGTTGCCCGTCCGACAGCGCGACGCGCAATTGCTGCTCCCAGCGCATCAGATGATCCGCGCGATGCGACAGGTGCGGCGCGTAGAACTGATAGCAGTTCTTGCCGGCGTCCTTCGCGCTGTACATCGCGAGGTCAGCCTTCTTCAGGAGGTCGATCTCGCTTTCGTTCTCGACCGAATGCAGTGCGATGCCGATGCTCGCGTGGAGCACGAACGAGCTGCCGCGCACGTCGAACGGCTCGGCGAACATCCGGACGATCGCCTCCGCGAGGCGCTCGGCGTGCCGCTCGACATCGTCGCCCTTCACCACGACGACGAACTCGTCGCCGCCGATCCGCGCCAGCGCGCCTTCGTTTATCACCGCGTCGGACAGGCGCGCGGCCGTCATCTGCAGCACGATGTCGCCCGCGTTGTGGCCGAGCGTGTCGTTGACGGTCTTGAAGTTGTCGAGATCGATGAAGAGGATCGCGAGCCGCGACAGGTTCGACGGCAGCGCGACGTCGTTGCGCAGGCTGCGCAGCGTCGCGTAGCGGTTCGCGAGGCCCGTCAGCAGGTCGTATTCGGCGAGCTGCGTCATCTCGCGCTCGCGGCCGAGCAGCTTGCCGATCAGGCCCGTCGCGACGCCGAAGAACGCGAGCATCGCGAGCGTGATGAAGCTCGTCATCAGCAGGTAGACGTTGCGCGTGTGGTGGTAGTCGGCGAGCTCGTCCGCCTGCGACAGGCCGATCATCACGCCGAGCGGATAGCCGTCGAGATGGCGGTACGACACGATGCGCACGATGCCGTCGATCGGATCGACGTAGGTGCCCGATGCGCGCTCCGATACCGGATACACGCCCGATGCCGAGAACGCGCCGGGCGTTTTCTGCGCGGAGCCGGTGCTGCGCGCGAGCACGGCGCCCGTGTCCGAGATCACGGCGATCACGCCGTCCTTGCCGAGCGTCGCGTTGTTGTAGAAGTCGTTCGTGAAGTAGGTCGGATCCTCGGACACGACGACGACCCCGGCGAACGAGCCGTCCGGATGGTTCAGGCGTCGCGTCATCTGCAGCGTCCAGTGGCGGGACACGCGGCCGAGCACCGGCTTGCTGATGTAGAGCTCGTCGCCGTTGTGCTGCAAGTGCACTTTGAAGTGCTCGCGGTCGGACAGGTCGATCGGCTTCGGATGCGGGTCGGCCGTGTTCGCGAAGAGGCGGCCGCGCGAGTCGAGGAGCGACACCTGGATCAGCGTGTCGCTCGGCACGACGCCTTTTTCGACGGTGCTCGCGAGGTTGAAATGCGCGGGCGACTTCTCGAACTCGTACTTGACGAAGCGGGTGATCTGGTCGACCTGGTGGATCGCCTTGACCGTGTGCTGCTCGAGCGCCGTCGACAGGATCGCGGCCGACGCGACGGCCTCGCGGTACGCGCTGTCCTTCTCGACGGACAGGCGCGCGATGATCGCCACCCAAAGCAGCGCGAGCGCGAGCGTGCCGAGGAGCGGAATCGCGAACAGCGCGCGGCGGCGGCGCGACCTGCGTGTCGCGCGTACCGACCGCGCGGCGCGGGCGGCATGTGACCGAGACGAACTCATCGGACGAAAAGTGTCCTTGCGCGCATGGGCGATCCAACAGGATAACCGAGTAAACGGGCCGATAAAGAAGACAATAGACGAGGCCCGATATTACTGAATGGTCAGTCTTTAATTTAGCGTGATCAGGATATCGCTAACCGGGCAAGGAGGGGACCGGTCCCGCGCGCGGCCCGCGCGGCCGGGCGAAAACGCGGCTCAGCGCAGCCGGATGCTGCCGTCGACGAGCGTGACGGCGCCGCCGCCGATCCAGATCTTGCCGGCGGCGTCGTCGTAATCGACCGCGACGCGGCCGTCGCGGCCGAGCGCCGTGCCCTGGCGCACGGTGTAGCTGCGCCCCGGGCGGCGCCCGGCTTGCGCGAGGAGGCCCGCGATTGCCGCGTTCGCGCTGCCGGTCACGGGGTCTTCGCCCACGCCGAACGCGTCGCCCGTCATCAGGCAGCGTACTTCGAACGTCGCCGGGCCGCCCGCCGGGTGCGGCGCGTAGGCGGCGAGGCCGTCCGCGCCGAGCGCGACGACGATCGGCGCGAGCGCCGCATGGTCCGGCGCGAGCGCGAGGCAGTCGGCGGCCGACGCGAGCCGCACGACGAGCCACGGCGCGCCGTTGTCGACCGCTTGCGGCGGCATGTCGAAATCGATCGCGCCGGTGCGTAGCGCGGCCGCGAGCGCCGGCCAGTCGCGCTCGGGCAGCGGCGTCACGCGCGCGGGCGGCGCGGCGAATGCCCAGCCGCCGCCGTGCTTGGCGAGCTCGACGAGCCCCGCGCCGCATTGCTGGACGAGCCGCCCGGGCGTCTTCGGCTGCGCGCCCGCGTCGAGAAACGCGTGCGCGGCGCCGAGCGTCGGGTGGCCCGCGAACGGCAGTTCGCCGCCCGGCGTGAAGATTCGCACGCGGTAGTCCGCGGCGGGATCGGTCGGCGCGACGAGAAACGCGGTCTCGGACAGGTTGGTCCAGCGCGCGATCATGCGCATGTCGGCGTCGCAGAGCGCATCCGCATCGAATACGACGGCGAGCGGATTGCCCTTGAACGGCACCGACGTGAACACGTCGACCTGCTTGAAGCGTACCGTTTCCACGGCGCCCGGAGCGGCCGGCATCGCGTTACGCGACTTCGGCGATCAGTTCGATCTCGACGCACGCGCCGAGCGGGATCTGCGCGACGCCGAACGCCGAGCGCGCGTGCTTGCCCGCATCGCCGAACACGGCGGCGATCAGTTCCGACGCGCCGTTCGTCACGATGTGCTGCTCGGTGAACTCGAGCGTCGAGTTGACGAGGCTCATCACCTTGACGATGCGCTCGATCTTGTTCAGGTCGCCCGTGTGCGCATGCAGCGTCGCGAGCAGGTCGATCGCAACCGCGCGCGCCGCCGCCTTGCCTTCTTCGGTCGTGACGTCGTGGCCGAGCTTGCCGGCCCACACCTTGCCGTCCTTCTTCGCGATGTGGCCCGACAGATAGACGGTGTTGCCGCTTTGCGCGCTCATCACGTAGGCGGCGGCGGGCGCACCCGCGACCGGCAGGTCGATGCCGAGATCCTTCAGTTTGTCGTAGACGTTTGCCATCTGATTCTGTCCTCGTGAGTCAATCGTGAATGGGTGAACGAGCGTAAAGCGTCACAGACGCTCGCGCAACAGCTTGCCGAGCCGCGCGACGCCTTCTTCGATCTTTTCCGGCGGCACCGTGACGAACGACAGCCGCAGCGTGTTCTTCCGCGGGTCGTTCGCGAAGAACGGCGCGCCCGGCACGAACGCGACGTTGTTCGCGACGGCCGCGTCGAGGAGCTGCATGCTGTCGATCTGCTCGGGCAGCTTCACCCAGATGAACATCCCGCCTTCCGGGCGGTTCCAGCTCACGCCTTCCGGCATGTGCCGCGCAAGCGACGCGAGCATCGCTTCGCACTGCGCGCTGTAGAGCCGGCGGATCGTCGGGATGTGCTCGTCGAGAAAGCCGTCCTGGATCACTTCGTATGCGATGTGCTGCGTGAGCGACGGCGTGTGCAGGTCCGTCGCCTGCTTCGCCTGCACGAGCTTGAAGTGCAGTTCCTCGGGCGCAATGATATAGCCGATCCGCAGGCCGGGCGCGAGCACTTTCGAGAACGTGCCGAGATGGACGACGTGATCGGGCGCCATCGACAGCATCGTCGGCAGCGGCTCGCCCGCGTAGTTGAGCGCGCCGTACGGATCGTCCTCGAGCACCGGGAACGGGCTCGTCTGCGCGAACGCGGCGAGCGCGCGGCGGCGCTCGACGGGCAGGCGGCGGCCCGTCGGATTCTGGAAATTCGGTTGCGCGTACAACAGGCGCGCGTCCTTCGTCAGCTCGGGCGTGAGCGCGTCGGGCATGAGGCCGGCGTCGTCGGTCGGCACCTGCACGTAGGTCGGCTCGAAGAGCGAGAACGACTGCAGCGCGCCGAGGTAGGTCGGCGTTTCGACGAGCACGCGGCTTGCCGGATCGATCAGCACCTTGCCGAGGAGATCGAGCGCCTGCTGCGAGCCCGTCGTGACGAGCACCTGGGTCGTGCGCACGCGATAGCGCTCGGCGATCCACTCGCGCAGCGGCAGAAAGCCTTCCGTCGCGCTGTATTGCAGCGCGGCGGCGGGCGAGTCGCGCAGCACGCGGTCGGCGGCCTCGCGCATCCGCCCGGCTGGGAACGTCGCGGGCGACGGCAGGCCGCCTGCGAACGAGATGACCCCGGGGCGCTCGGTCACTTTCAGGATCTCGCGGATCGCCGAGCTCGTGAGCTTGCGTGCGCGTTCGGACAGGGCCCAGTGGGGCGGCTTGAGATCGCTCGGATTCATGGTCTCCTCGGTCGGTATCGTCGGTCGTTCGGATGAAAGGGGCGATTATCGCTCGTCAAATCAGGCGGCGCGAGCCGGTTGCGGCGCGGTGCTCACGGCGGCGCGCCGGCCGAGCACGACGGTCGCGATCACGGCGGCGGCGAAGAGCCACGTCGACGGCGAGACAGTCTCGCCGAAGAAGAGCGCCGAAAACGCGATCGTGAAGAAGATCTGCAGCAGCTGCACCTGGCCGACGCGCGCTGTGCCGCCCATCGCGAGGCCCGCGTACCAAGCGAAGAAGCCGATGAACTGCGAGAACAGCGTCACGTAGCCGAACGCGAGCCACACGCGCAGCGACACCGGGCCCGGGTGCGCCGCGTGGTGCGCCCAGGCGAGCCAGCCGACGGGCAGCACGAGGAGCGGCGCGGATACGACGAGCGCCCAGCAGATCACCTGCCAGCCGCCGATCTCGCGCGCGAGGCGCGCGCCTTCCGCGTAGCCGAGCGCGCCGATGCCGACCGCGACGAGCATCAGCAGGTCGCCCGGCTGCAGCGCGCCGCCGCCGTCGCGCAACGCGAACGCGACGACGAGCGCGCTGCCCGTCACGGCGCTTGCCCAGAACGCCTTCGACGGCCGCTCGCGCGACAGCCACGCCGCATACAGCGCGACGAGGAGCGACTGCAGCCCGTTGACGACCGCGCCGTGCGCGGCGGGCACGGTCTTCATCGCCCACGCGGAGAACACCGGAAACGCGACGATCACGCCCGCCGACACGACAGCGAGGCTCTTCAATTGAGCGCGGGTCGGCACGCGCTCGCGGCGCAGCCACAGCAGCAGCCCGGCCGGCGCCGCGGCGGCGAGCGCGCGTCCGAGCCCGTTCAGCAGCGGATGGAATTCGGTGACGACGATGCGCGTCATCGGCAGCGTCAGGCTGAAGATCATCACGCCGATCAAGCCGAGCAGCATGCCGCGGGTTTCGCGCGAATCCATGAGGTGTCTCCGTCGATATGGGTTGTCGGACATCGGAATGAGGGAGCGGGCCGCCGCGCGGCTAGCGCAGCGTGCGCACGCCCGCGGGCGTGTCGAATTCGGCGGCGAGCGCGGGCGTCTCGCCCGCGTCGAGGTCGATCAGGTGCGCCGCGTTCAGCCAGACGAGTTGCTCGCGCACGGCGTCCGCCTGCGGGTGCGCGCCCTTGAGCGCCCTCAGCGCGACGCCGCCGTGCGGCAGCGTGTCGGCCGGGTGGCGCGCGTCGTTCCACTGGATCAGCGACGGCAGCACGCCGTCGCCCGCGTGCCGCCACGCGGGCAGCGAGCCGTCGTCGGGCACCGTCAGCCGCCAGCCGAAGTCGCCGCGCGTCATCGGCACGACGCGGGCAATCCGCGCCGGGTACTGGCGCTGCCACAGGTCGAGCTGGCGCGGACGATCGACGCGCGCGACCCAGTGCGCGAGGTACGGGCCTTGTTCGAGGCGCGCCCGCGTCGCTGGATCGTCGAGGCCGAAGAGGCGCGGCCGCGCCTCGCCGTCGGCGGGCGGGGGGGCGTCGGGATCGGGCGCGATCACTTCGAGATACGCGCCGCCCCACAGGCCGAACAGGCGATTGTGCGTGCGCATCGACGGATGCGCGCCGCCGCCCGCGGGCGCCAGACCGAGCGTGTCCGCGACGTACGCGACGCCTTCTTCGAGCGTGCGCGCGGCGACGACGAGATGATCGAGTTTCAGTGAATGCGCTGCCATCGAACGAAAAGCGAGGAATCGGGACTGGTTTCCCGGCGGACGTGCGCCATTGCGCCGCATCGCCGTCGAAAAACTGTAATCGCGGCGACCGGCACAGTAACGGTACAATCGCTGCGATACTCTTCGGTACAGTTGGAGGCCTGCGATGTCCACCGTTCCGCTTGCGCAGATTCCCGCGCCGCACGATACCGCGACGCTCACGCTCGTCGACCAGCTCGTGCAGTGGGCGCGCCGCCGGATCGACGAGCGCGTGTTCCGGCCCGGCATGCGGATGCCGTCGATCCGCAAGCTCGCGGTCGACAAGAGCGTGTCGCGCTTCACGGTCGTCGAGGCGTACGAGCGGCTTGTCGCGCAAGGCTATCTCGATTCGCGGCGCGGGTCGGGCTTCTACGTGCGCGAGCGCGCGCCGGGGCCGCAGCCTGTCGCCGGGCCTGACGGCGGACAGGCGCAGCCGGTGCACAACACGATCGACGTCGTCTGGCTGCTGCGCAACATGCTGCACACGGTCAGCCCGGAAAAGGGGCCGGGACTCGGCTATCTGCCGAGCCGCTGGCTCGACGGCGAGCTGATCACGAGCGCGTTGCGCGCGCTCGGCCGGCAGGCGGGCGCGCAGATGCTCGGCTTCGGCAGCGCGCAGGGCTTCCTGCCGCTGCGCCAGCAGCTACAGACGCGCCTGGCCGAAATCGAGATCGGCGCGACGCCTGACCAGCTCGTGCTCGTGTCCGGCATCACGCAGGCGATCGACCTGATCTCGCGCCTCTGCGTGCGGCCGGGCGACGCGGTGATCGTCGGCGATCCGGCCTGGTTCCAGATGTTCGGCCGCTTCGCGTCGCAGGGCGCGCAGCTCGTCGGGATGCCGTACACGCCCGACGGCCCCGATCTCGACGCGCTCGAGAACCTCGTGCAGATGTGGCGTCCGAAGATGCTCGTGATCAACTCGGTGCTGCACAATCCGACGGGCACGTCGCTGTCGGCCGCGCGGGCGTTCCGGATCCTGAAGCTCGCCGAGGCGTACGATTTTCTCGTCGTCGAAGACGACGTCTACGGCGACCTGTGCCCGCCGAGCTATCCGGCGACGCGCCTCGCGAGCCTCGACCAGCTGAAGCGCGTGATCTTCCTCGGCAGCTATTCGAAGACGCTCGCGGCGAACCTGCGGGTCGGCTACATCGCGTGCGCGCCGGAGCTCGCGAAGGCGCTGACGGACCAGAAGATGCTCGCCGGGATGACGACGCCCGAGCTCAACGAGCGCGTGCTGTACAAGGTGCTGACGGAAGGGCACTACCGGCGCCACGTCGAGCGGCTGCGCGCGCGGCTCGACGGCGTGCGCGACAAGACCGCGCGGATGCTCGAGCGCACCGGGATGCGGCTCTTCACGATGCCGGCGGCCGGGATGTTCCTGTGGGCCGACACGGGCGTCGATTCGGACGCGCTCGCCGCGGCCGCGCACGAGGAGGGCTTCCTGCTCACGCCGGGCAGCCTGTTTTCACCGCAGCAGTCGCCGTCGACCTGGACCCGTTTCAACGTCGCGAACTGCGGCGATCCCGCGCTGCAGGCGTTCCTTGGCCGCTATCTCGGCAGCGTGAATCGCCGCGCCTCTTGAAATTCCCGCAAGCGCCCCAACTTGTGGCGCGGTCGAGCGTTGCGGGATGCCGCGCGCCGACTCCTGTGGGGTCGTGAATCGAAAATGTCTGTCGTATTGACGCAATCAATGGGTAAATCAAGATGACTCAGCAAACCATGAGCTTTCAGGCAGAGGTCAAGCAACTCCTCCACCTGATGATTCATTCGCTTTACAGCAACAAGGAGATCTTCCTGCGCGAACTCGTGTCGAACGCGTCCGACGCCGCTGACAAGCTCCGTTTCGAGGCTCTGGAAAACAACGCGCTCTACGAGAGCGATCCGAATCTGCGCATCCGCCTGTCGTTCGACAAGGCCGCGCGCACGATCACGATCGACGACAACGGAATCGGCATGAGCCGCGACGAGGCGATTGCGAACCTCGGCACGATCGCGCGCTCGGGCACGAAGGAATTCTTCTCGAAGCTCTCCGGCGACCAGCAGAAGGACGCGGCCTTGATCGGCCAGTTCGGCGTTGGCTTTTACTCGGGTTTCATCGTCGCGGACAGGATCACGGTCGAGACGCGCCGCGCGGGCCTGCCCGCGTCCGAAGGCGTGCACTGGGAAAGCGCGGGCGAGGGCGATTTCTCGGTCGGCGCGGTCGAGCGCGCCGCGCGCGGCACGACGATCACGCTGCATCTGCGCGAAGGCGAGGACGAGCTCCTGTCGTCGTACCGCCTGAAGTCGATCGTCCAGAAGTATTCGGACCACGTCGCGTTGCCGATCTTGATGAAGAAGGAAGAGTGGGATCAGGAAAAGGGCGAGATGGTCGAGAAGGACGAGGACGAAACCGTCAACCAGGCGAGCGCGCTCTGGACCCGTTCGAAGAGCGACATCGCCGAAGACCAGTACAAGCAGTTCTACCAGCACCTCGCGCATGATCATCAAGATCCGCTCGCGTGGACGCACAACCGCGTCGAAGGCCGCAGCGAGTACACGCAGCTCCTGTACGTGCCGTCGCACGCGCCGTTCGACCTGTGGAACCGCGACTATCGCGGCGGCCTCAAGCTGTACGTGAAGCGCGTGTTCATCATGGACGACGCCGAGCAACTGCTGCCGCAGTACCTGCGCTTCGTGAAGGGCGTCGTCGACTCGTCGGATCTGCCGCTCAACGTGTCGCGCGAGATCCTGCAGGAAAGCCGCGACGTGAAGGCGATCCGCGAAGGCGTGACGAAGCGCGCGCTGTCGATGCTCGAAGAGCTGGCGAACGCGGAAGACGATGCCGGCCGCGAGAAGTACAAGACGTTCTGGCGCGCGTTCGGCCAGGTGCTGAAGGAAGGCGTCGGCGAGGATCACGCGAACCGCGAGCGCGTCGCGAAGCTCCTGCGCTTCGCGTCGACGCACGGCGACACCGACGAGCAGGACGTGGCGCTCGCCGACTACGTCGCGCGGATGAAGCCCGAGCAGTCGAAGATCTACTACGTGACGGCCGACACGTGGCAGGCCGCGAAGAACAGCCCGCATCTCGAAGTGTTCCGCAAGAAGGGCGTCGAAGTGCTGCTGCTCACCGACCGCGTCGACGAATGGATGCTGTCTTTCCTGCATGAGTTCGACGGCAAGGGGCTCGCGAGCGTCGCGCGCGGCGATCTCGATCTCGGCTCGCTGAACGACGAAGAGAAGAAGGCGCAGGAAGAGACGGGCGAGGCGATGAAGCCCGTCGTCGACAAGATGAAGGAAACGCTCGGCGACAAGGTGAAGGACGTGCGCGTCACGTTCCGGCTGACCGATTCGCCGTCGTGCCTCGTCGCCGACGACAACGACATGAGCGGCTACCTGCAGCGGATGCTGAAGGCGGCGGGCCAGAATGCGCCGGCGTTCCAGCCGATCCTCGAGATCAATCCGGACCATCCGCTCGTCAAGGCGCTGAAGGCCGACGGCGCGGACTTCGACAACTGGTGCCACCTGCTGTTCGATCAGGCGCTCCTCGCCGAAGGCGGTGCGCTCGAGGATCCGGCGAGCTTCGTCAAGCGGACCAACGCGCTGTTGCTGTCGCGCGCGGTGTGATGGCGCGGATGCGTTTCGACGCGGCCGATGCGTGCTGGCGCGAGACGCCGCGCCCCGGCGCGTCGAGCGCGCAGAAGGACTGGCTCACGCGCGGCGGCTCGCTGACCGCGCATCTCGCACGGCTCGGCGGCGTGACGGTGCGCGTGACGCGCGAGGCCGTCGCGACGCCGTGGGCCGACGAGCATGCGGCGCTCGCGTGCGTGACGCGCACGCCTGTCTGGGTGCGCGAGGTCGTGCTCGCAGTCGACGGCACGCCGTTCGTCGCCGCGCACAGCATCGCGCCGCTCGCGGCGAGCAAGGGCGTGTGGCAGGCGATGCGGCGGCTGCGCACGCGGCCGCTCGCGGAGCTGCTGTACAGCGATCCCGAAGTGACGCGCTCGGCGCTCGTGAGCCGGCGCGTGATCGCGGGGCATCCGCTCTTCGCGCTGGCGTCACACGCGCTCAACCGCGCGCATGCGGTGCAGCACGCGTTTGCCGCGCGCCGCTCGGTGTTCGAGCGACACGGCGCGCCGCTGATGGTGACCGAATGCATGCTGCCCGCGCTGTGGCGGCATCTCGATGCGCACGGCGAGCGCCGCGCGCGTGACAGCGAGGCGGCGTGATGTTGCGCGGTTTCCCACCCGTCGTGTCGCCCGGCACGCATACGCTGATACTCGGCAGCTTTCCCGGCGAGGCGTCGCTCGCGGCCGCGCAGTACTACGCGCATCCGCGCAATCAGTTCTGGCGCTTGCTGGGCGTCGTGCTCGGCGAGCCGGATCTGCACGCGCTGCCGTACGAGCAGCGTCTGACGCGCGTGCTCGCGCACGGCTTCGGCATCTGGGACGTGCTCGCCGCATGCCATCGCGAAGGCAGCCTCGATGCGGCGATCCGCAACGCGCGGCCGAACGATTTCGCGCCCCTGTGGGAAGTCGCGCCGAAGTTGAGGAAGGTGTGCTTCAACGGCAAGACGGCGGGGCGCTTCGAGCCGGCGATTCGCGCGGCGGGGTTCGACACGTTCGTGCTGCCTTCTTCCAGTCCGGCGAATGCGATGCTGTCGTTCGAGCAGAAGCTGACTTTCTGGAAGGGCATCGTCGCTTGAGATGCCTTGCTCGCGGCGCGGCGGTCGACCGCGTGTTTCCTGTTCGCCTGCTTCTTCTTCCGCGCGTCGCCGCACGCAATGACGCAAGCGAGCGGTTCGCCTATGCGCGCTGCCGCGAATGCTATCCTCTCGTTCGCCCAAACAGCCACATCCGTACGAGATTCATCCATGACCCGATTGATCAAGCGCGCGTCCGCCGAGGCGCGCGCGTCCCGGCGCGGCAAGCCGTCTTCCTATAATGGCTCCGACAAGCTCGAACCGATGCGCACAAAGCGCAGCCGCGCCGAGTTCGGCGACGAAGTCGACGGCGTCGCCGTCCTCGACGCGCCGCGCAAGCCGCGCTTCGCCCCCGTCACGTTTTCCGAAGAGCGCGGCGTGCGCTATCTGCATTTCGGCACCGAGTGGGTGCAAGGCGCGATGCGCCTGTCGAAGCCTTATCACATCGAGCTCGAGTACGCGCAGCAGATGATGGCGTGGCTGCTCTTCCTCGAAACGCCGAAACGCATCGTCCAGCTGGGCCTCGGCACTGGCGCACTGACGAAGTTCGCGCATCGCTACCTGCCGCGCGCGCACGTCGAGGCGGTCGAACTGAATCCGGCCGTGATCGTCGCTGCGCGCTCGATGTTCGAGCTGCCGTCCGACGACGCGCGTCTGGCCGTCCACGAAGCGGACGCGTGGGATTTCGTCAATGATCCGAAGAATCGCGGCACGATCGGCGCGCTCCAGATCGACCTGTATGACGCGACCGCGCGCGGCCCGGTGCTCGACAGCGTCGCGTTCTATCGCGCGGTGCGCGGATGTCTCGCCGACGCGGGCATCGCGACGATCAATCTGTTCGGCGACCATCCGAGCTTCGTGCGCAACATGAAGCACCTGAACGCCGCATTCGACCAGCGCGTGATCGCGCTGCCCGAAGTGCACGACGGCAACCGGATCGCGCTCGCGTTCTCCGGTCCGCCGCTGTCGACGTCGTTCGCACAGCTGACCGAGCGCGCGAAGCTGATCGAAGCCGAGCTGCGTTTGCCCGCGCGCTCGTGGGTGAAAGGATTGAAAGCATCGGTCGGCGAGCGCGCCGGCGTCTTCACGATCTGACGTCGAAGCGGCCGCTCGCGCCGCCGCCGGATGGACGAGCGGCGGTGCGCGCGGGCTTCGGGTTCGCCCTCGTATGACCGGGTATTTCCGACTTTTATACTGACTGACGCCAGGGGAGGCGCAGCTTAACCGTCGTGTCGTTCCTCTCGCACTGCCGTACCCGTTCAGAACATATCAATAACCGGGATGTGAAGAGGAGACGTCATGGCTCACGATGCCGACGCCAGCCGGGCCGCGAAACGCTGGCTCTGGCTGCTGGTCCTGCCGCTCGTTGCGATGGTCTGGGTGCCGTCGTACAACAAGATTGAACCGCAATGGTTCGGATTCCCGTTTTTCTACTGGTACCAGCTGCTGTGGGTGTTCTTTAGCGCCGTGATCACGGCGTTCGTCTACTTCAAGACGAAGAATTGCTGGAAGGGCGTCCCGCGGGGAGACGGCAAATGAACCTGACCGCGACCTTCGTCTTCGTACTGTTCTTCGTTGGCGTGACGATCATGGGCTTTCTCGCCGCGAACTGGCGGCGCGGCAATCTCGCCCATCTCGACGAATGGGGCCTCGGCGGCCGGCGCTTCGGCACGATCGTCACGTGGTTCCTGCTGGGCGGCGACCTCTATACCGCCTACACGTTCGTCGCCGTGCCGGCGCTCGTGTTCGGCGCGGGCGCGATGGGCTTCTTCGCGCTGCCGTATACGATCCTCATCTATCCGTTCGCGTTCGTCGTGTTCCCGAAACTCTGGAGCATCGCGAAGCGCCACGGCTACGTGACGGCCGCCGACTTCGTCAGCGCCCGCTACGGCAGCCGCTCGCTCGCGCTCGCCGTCGCGGTGACGGGCATCGTCGCGACGATGCCGTACATCGCACTGCAACTCGTCGGCATCGAGGTCGTGATCGGCGGGCTCGGCTTCGACACGAAGGGCTTCGTCGGCGACCTGCCGCTCATCATCGCGTTCGCGATCCTCGCCGCATACACGTACACGTCGGGCCTGCGCGCGCCCGCGATGATCGCGATCGTCAAGGACATCCTGATCTACATCACGATCGCCGCGGCCGTGATCGTGATTCCGGCGAAGCTCGGCGGCTTCGGGCACATCTTCGGCGCGGTGCCGCCCGCGAAGCTGTTGCTGAAGGCGCCCGACGTATCGAGCCTGAACGGCTTCAGCGCGTACACGACGCTCGCGATCGGCTCGGCGCTTGCGCTGTTCCTCTATCCGCATTCGGTGACGGCGATCCTGTCGTCGTCGTCGGGCAACACGATCCGGCGCAACATGGCGATGCTGCCCGCGTATTCGTTCGTGCTCGGCCTGCTCGCGCTGCTCGGCTACATGGCGCTCGCGTCGGGCGTGAAGGACATGCCGGAATACGCGCCGTACTTCAAGGCGTTCGGGCCGAACTTCGCGGTGCCGGCATTGTTCCTGCACTTCTTCCCGTCGTGGTTCGTCGGCGTCGCGTTCGCCGCGATCGGGATCGGCGCGCTCGTGCCGGCCGCGATCATGTCGATCGCGGCCGCGAACCTCTACACGCGCAACATCCATCGCGAATTCGTCAATCGCAACATGACGCACGACCAGGAGACGAACGTCGCGAAGCTCGTTTCGCTGATCGTGAAAGTCGGCGCGGTCGCGTTCATTCTCGGGCTGCCGCTCACGTACGCAATCCAGTTGCAGTTGCTCGGCGGGATCTGGATCATCCAGACGCTGCCCGCGATCGTGCTCGGCCTCTACACGCGCGTGCTCGACTATCGCGGGCTGCTGCTCGGCTGGGTGGCCGGGCTCGTCTGCGGCACGTGGATGGCGATTTCGCTGAAGCTCGCGAGCTCGATCTTCACGATCCATCTGTTCGGCCATGCGATTCCGGGCTACGCGGCCGTCTGGTCGCTGCTCGTGAATCTCGCCGTGTCGATCGTCGTCAGTGTGCTCGTTCGCGCGTTCGGGATGACGCATGCGGAAGACCGCACGCGACCGGAGGATTATTTCGACGTCGTCGAGAGTTGACGCGCGGTTTCACATCGACCGGAAGCGAACGCCAAAACGCCCGCGGCGCGTCTTGCGCCGCGGGCGTCGTCCATTTGTCGACCGCGAGAAGCTTCGGCTTCCGAAGCGCTCACTTCTTCATGTTTGGATCTTCGACGTTGATCATCCAGTGCACGCCGAATTTATCGCGCAGCATGCCGAAGCCGAGCGCCCAGAACGTCTTCTCGAACGGCATCGTCACTGCGCCGCCGCCTGCGAGCAGCGCGTCGAAGATCTTCTTGGCCTCGTCGAGGGTCTTCGGATCGATCGACAGCGAGTAGCCGTCGTGCACCTGCTGCGTGCCTGCCTTGCAATCGCCGTCCGAGCACATCAGCACTGAGTCGCCGATCTGGAAATTCGCGTGCATCACCTTGTCGGCCATCTCGGGCGGCATCGGCCGCTCGGGATTCGGCGGCGCTTCGTTGTAGCGCACGAGGAAATTCACCTTCGCGCCGAGCGCGTCGCCGTAGAACTTCAGTGCCTCGTCGCAGCGGCCGCCGAAAAACAGATACGGTTGTACTTGCATCGTCGTCTCCTTGATCTTGGGCTGGGATCGGGCGCAGCCGCGCCCGTGCGGACGATTGTAGTGCGTCCGGGTGACAGTAACGGGAAGATTGAAAGGGGCCGCAACGAGCGGGCCGGGAAGGCGTGGGGGAGAAGGGCGGCGATCGAACCGCCCCCCAGAAATCGGCGCCGGCAGCGGGCAATGGGTGGGTAATCGGTGGACAATTGGCGGGCAATCGGGCAATCGGGCAATCGGGCAATCGGGCAATCGGGCAATCGATGCCGCGCGGCAACGCCCGGACGCCGCTTCGCAGCGCGGTGCCCGCCGATTCAGGCATCCGAAAAAAAGATGCCGGTGCCGAACCGCGCGGCGGGCGCACGTCGACGACGCCCGCTCGCCGCGAATCGTCGCCCGCTTGCGTCAGCGCAGCGCCTCGATCATCTTCTCGAGCTTCACCGCGTCGGCCGAGAACAGGCGAATGCCTTCGGCGAGCTTTTCGGTCGCCATCGCGTCGTCGTTCAACTGGAAGCGGAACGACGACTCGTCGATTGCGACGCGCTCGAGCCGCGCGTCGTTCGCCGTGTCCGGCGACAGCTTGCGCGCGACCGTCTCGGTGCTGTCCTGCAGCTTTTGCAGCAGGTCGGGACTGATCGTCAGCAGGTCGCAGCCGGCGAGCTCGGTGACCTGGCTCGTCGTGCGGAAGCTCGCGCCCATCACTTCGGTTTCGTAGCCGAAGTGCTTGTAGTACGTGTAGATGCCGCGCACCGACTCGACGCCCGGATCGTTCGCGCCGCCGTTCTTCGCCTCGTCCCATTCGGCGCCCGCCTGCTTCTTGTACCAGTCGTAGATCCGGCCGACGAACGGCGAGATCAACTGTGCGCCCGCTTCCGCGCACGCGGCCGCCTGCACGAGCGAGAACAGCAGCGTCATGTTGCAGCGGATGCCTTCGCGTTGCAGCACTTCGGCCGCGCGAATGCCTTCCCACGTCGACGCGAGCTTGATCAGCACGCGCTCGCGGCCGATGCCCGCTGCTTCGTAAAGCTTGATGATCTCGCGGCCCTTGTCGATCGAGCGCTGCGTGTCGAACGACAGGCGCGCGTCGACTTCAGTCGATACGCGGCCCGGGATCAGCTTCAGGATCTCGGTGCCGAACGCGATCAGCAGACGGTCGATGACGAAGCCGACGGATTCGCCCGCGTGATCGCGGACCGTTTTCTCGAGGATCGGCCGATAGGCGTCCTTCTGGACGGCCTTCAGGATCAGCGACGGGTTCGTCGTCGCGTCCTGCGGCTTGTATTGCGCGAGTTGCTGGAAGTCGCCCGTGTCGGCGACGACGGTCGTGTACTGCTTGAGCTGGTCGAGTGCGGTAGTCATGACGAGTCGAGAGCAAGGCGCGGCGCGCCGGTTCGGTGAAGACGACCGCGCGGCGGGGCGCGGGGCGATGCAGGGCGGCGCGCGCTGCGCGCGGCCGCCGGACCCTCCATTTTAGGCCGGTTCCGGGAACCGGGTGCCGAACGATGGGATCGACGCGCGTCAGGCGGCGCGGCGCGCGTTCAGGATCGCCTGCGTGAGCACGCCCGCGACGAGGCCCCAGAACGCCGAGCCGATCGACAGCAGCGTGAGGCCCGACGCCGTCACCATGAACGTGACGAGCGCCGCCTCGCGCTGGCGGGCGTCCTGCATCGCGTTGGTCAGGCCGCTCATGATCGAGCCGAACAGCGCGAGCGCGGCGACCGACACGACGAGCGCCTTCGGCAGCGCGCCGAACAGCGCGGCGATCGTCGCGCCGAACACGCCCGCGACGAGGTAGAACGCGCCGCACCAGACGGCCGCCGTGTAGCGCTTCGCGCGATCGTCGTGCGCTTCGGGGCCGGTGCAGATCGCGGCCGTGATCGCCGCGAGGTTGACCCCGTGCGAGCCGAACGGCGCGAGCACGAGCGATGCGATGCCCGTCGTCGCGATGAGCGGCGACGACGGCGTCCGATAGCCGTCCGCGCGCAGCACCGCGATGCCGGGCACGTTCTGCGACGCCATCGCGACGACGAAGAGCGGAACGCCGATGCTCACGATCGCCGACAGCGAGAACGACGGCATCGTGAACACGGGCCGCGCGAGCGCGACATGGAAGCGGCTGAAGTCGAGCAAGCCGAGCGCGCCCGCGACTGCGGCGCCGATCGCGAGCGTCGCGACGATCGCATAGCGCGGCGCCGCGCGCTTCACGATCAGGTACGTGAAGAACATCGCGAGCACGAGCGCAGTCTGGAACTGCGCGGCGCGGAAGATCTCGATGCCGATCTCGAACAGGATGCCGGCGAGCAGCGCGGCGGCGATGCCGGACGGGATCTTGCGCATCAGCGTGTCGAACAGGCCGCTCGCACCGACCGCGGCGAGCAGCAGCGCGCAGACGACGAACGCGCCGATCGCGTCCGCGTACGCGACGCCCGGCAGCGACGCGACGAGGAGCGCCGCGCCGGGCGTCGACCACGCGACGACGATCGGCGCGCGATATCGCATCGACAGCCCGATCGTCGTCACGGCCATTCCGATCGAGAGCGCCCAGATCCACGACGAGATTTGCGCATCGGTCAGATGCGCGGCGCGGCCCGCCTGGAACATCAGCACGAGCGAGCTCGTATAGCCCGTCATCATCGCGACGAAGCCCGCGACGAGCGCGGATGCCGACGTGTCGGCGAAAAAACTCGGCCGCGCGACGGCGGGCGACAGATTGGAGGCGGGCGGCTGACTGCTCATCGGTGGAACGTCGGGTTGGAAGCGCTGGAAGCGTCGGAGGTGTCGAAAGGTACGGGGGACGGCGGGCGCGTCATTTGCTGAGCGCGCGCATCGCGGATTCGAGGCCCGCGAGCGTGAGCGAATACATCCGGTCGCCGAGCACGTCGCGGATGATCGAGATCGACTGCCGGTATTCCCACAGGCGCTCGGGCTCGGGGTTGAGCCACGCGTGGTGCGGGAACTGATCGGCGAGACGGCGCAGCCACACGGCGCCCGCCTCGGGATTGTTGTATTCGACCGAGCCGCCCGGCTGCAGCACCTCGTACGGGCTCATCGTCGCGTCGCCGACGAAGATCAGCTTGTAGTCGGGCGTGAACTTGTGCAGCACGTCCCAGGTCGGCGTGCGCTCCGAGTGGCGACGGCGGTTGTTCTTCCACAGATGGTCGTACACGCAGTTGTGGAAGTAGTAGAACTCGAGGTGCTTGAATTCGGCCTTCGCGGCGGAGAACAGCTCTTCGGTGCGCTTGATGTGGTCGTCCATCGAGCCGCCGACGTCGAGCAGCATCAGCACCTTCACGTTGTTGTGGCGCTCGGGCACCATCCTGATGTCGAGCCAGCCGGCGTTCGCGGCGGTGCTGCGGATCGTGTCGGGCAGATCGAGCTCCTCGGCCGCGCCTTCGCGCGCGAAGCGCCGCAGCCGCCGCAATGCGACCTTGATGTTGCGCGTGCCGATCTCGACCGAGTCGTCGTAGTCGCGATACGCGCGCGCCTCCCACACCTTGACCGCGGTGCGGTTGCCGTTCGACGGCCCGCCGATCCGGATGCCTTCCGGGTTGTAGCCGCCGTGCCCGAACGGCGACGAGCCGCCCGTGCCGATCCACTTGTTGCCGCCTTCGTGGCGCGCCTTCTGCTCGTCGAGCAGTTGCTTCAGGCGCTCCATCAGCTTGTCGATGCCGCCGAGCGACTGGATCTGCGCTTTCTCGTCGGGCGTGAGCTCGCGCTGCAGGCGCTTTTCGAGCCAGTCGAGCGGGATGTCGAACGCGTCCGCGGGCAGCGCAGACACGCCGTGGAAGTACGCGCCGAACGCCTTGTCGAACTTGTCGAAGTACTGCTCGTCTTTCACGAGCGTCATCCGCGCGAGATAGTAGAACGCGTCGAGCGACGGCTCGATCACCTGCGCCTTCAGCGCCTCCAGCAGCGTCAGGTATTCCTTGACCGACACCGGCAGCTTCGCGGCGCGCAGCGAATAGAAGAAATCGATCAGCATGGGCGGGCCCTCGCGCAATCGTGGCGAGCCGGGCGGCGGTCGAACGTCGCATGCGCGATCGCGGGCGTGACGGATGGGGGCCGGCGGCGCATCTCGCGTGTCTCCTCGCAGCTCCGGCGCGCCTAGCGGTTGTGGCGGTTCATGTAGACGAGCCGCTCGAACAGGCTCACGTCCTGCTCGTTCTTGAGCAGCGCGCCCGCGAGCGGCGGCACGATCTGCTTCTGGTCCTTCGAGCGCAGCGCGTCGGGCGGGATGTCTTCGGCGAGAAGGAGCTTCAGCCAGTCGAGCAGCTCGGACGTCGACGGCTTCTTCTTCAGCCCCGACACGCCTCTCAGCTCGAAGAAGCTCTCGAGCGCCGCGCGCAGCAGGTCCTGCTTGATGCCGGGGTAGTGGACCTCGACGATCTTCTGCATCGTCGACGGATCGGGGAACTGGATGTAATGGAAGAAGCAGCGGCGCAGGAACGCGTCGGGCAGCTCCTTCTCGTTGTTCGACGTGATGATGACGAGGGGGCGGTGCTGCGCCCGCACGGTCTCGCGCGTCTCGTACACGTGGAACTCCATTCGGTCGAGCTCGCGCAGCAGGTCGTTCGGGAACTCGATGTCGGCCTTGTCGATCTCGTCGATCAGCAGCACGCTCGGCCGCTCGGCGTCGAACGCCTGCCACAGCACGCCCTTCACGATGTAGTTTGCGATGTCCTTCACGCGCTCGTCGCCGAGCTGCGAATCGCGCAGGCGCGACACCGCGTCGTATTCGTAGAGGCCTTGCTGCGCCTTTGTCGTCGACTTGACGTGCCATTGCAGGAGCGGCATGTCGAGCGCCGCCGCGACTTCCTCGGCGAGCATGGTCTTGCCCGTGCCGGGCTCGCCCTTGATGAGGAGCGGGCGCTGCAGCGTGAGGGCCGCGTTGACGGCGAGCTTCAGATCGTCTGTCGCGACGTATTGCGAGGAACCTTCGAAACGCATGGCGGCGAGCTTCCGGCAAAAAATCCCAGTATAAGTCAGAAGCGCCGACGGCCTTGCGCGGCCGGTGTATCGTGCGGGGCGCATTCGGCGGGGCCGCATGGTGGACGCATTCCCCGACGACGCGGTACAATCTGGCCGTTTTTTTGGCCTGCGTGGCGGCCTCACAAGTATAACGGCGGCATGACGGCGCCGGCCGTTGCCTTTGCGGGCGCCAGTTTCCCCTCAAGCTAGGTTACAAGAGCTATGAACAAATTCGTCGGCAAACATGTCGCTGCCACAGTGCTTGCGGCGCTCGCGGCGCTATCCGCCAGTGCGCAGGCGGCCGGTGTGGTCGGCAACCCGAAGGACGGGGCGAGCAAGGCTGCGATGTGCATCGGCTGTCACGGCATCGAAGGCTACCGCGTCGCCTACCCGGAGGTCTACCGGGTTCCGCTCCTCGGCGGCCAGAACCAGGTTTATCTCGAGAACGCGCTTAGGGCCTACCGGAAGAAGGATCGCCATTTCCCGTCGATGAACGCGATCGCCGAATCGCTGACGGATCAGGACGTCGCCGATCTCGCGGCCTACTACGCCGCGCAAAAGCCCGATTCGAAGAACAATCCCTACAAGTAAGCTCGCGCTTGCTGATCTCAGCACCGGGATAGGAGCATCCATGAAGAAGCCTCAGACGGCACTCAAGACGGCGGCGGCGCTCGCGCTCGCAGCCGGCTTCGCGATCGGCACCGCGCATGCGGCGGACGTCGCGAAGGGCAAGGAACTCGTCGAGTCGCACAACTGCGCGGCCTGCCACGGCGCAAAGCTCGACAATCCGATCAACGCCGAATATCCGCGCCTCGCGGGCCAGCACGCCGACTACCTGGTCTGGGCGATGCGCCAGTACCAGATGGGCCTGACGAATCCGCTCCTCGGTCGCAACAACGCGATCATGCAGGCACAGGTGCAGAGCTTGTCGGTCGCCGACATGAAGGACATCGCCGCGTACCTCGAATCGCTGCAAGGCAGTCTCGTGTTCAAGAAGTAACGGACACGTCCGGCATCGCATGCGCCCGCTTGTGCGGCGCGCGCCGAAAGTACCCCGCCTCGCGCCGGGGTATTTTTTTGTCCGGCGCGGGCGTGCGTTCGGTGGCGGCGCGTAACGGCGCGGCTCGTGGGGCGCGGCCTTCGCCGCGCCGATGGGTGGACAGATGCGGGGCGCACGGACGGCGGATTCATGCGCTCCGGCGAGTCGTGCGTCGCGGCCCGTCGCTGGTCGTCGGTCGGGGCCGACCTTTGCATCTATGGCAGGCGTGCCGCGCGTGCTCGCTCGTCGCTTCGACTATCGCAGCGATGCGACGACGAGACGACGTAGCGACGCGACGACGCCGGGCCGCGCGGCTTCAGCCACGCGAAGCGCGCTGCAGGATCCGTTGCAGATAGGCGTCGGAATCGGGCGGCGTATTCGTGCGCTGCGCTTCCCAGATCGTCTCGCCGAGACATTCCATGATCGCGTGCTGCGCGTCGTGCGCGGAGTCGAAGCGGGTGGCGAGCTTCTCGTGCGCGGCCCGGATGCCGGGCGGCTGATCGATCGACAACTGCTCGCTGATCGCGAGATGCATCGACAGATGCAGGAACGGATTCGCGCGTCCCTCGTCGGGCGTGTAATCGTGCGCGGTCGAACGCTCTGCGTCCTCGAGTTCCGCATGGTATTCGGGATGCTCGACGATCCAGTCGGCCGCGATCGCTTCGAGCGGCGTGAGGATCTCGCCCGAACGCTGCTTGCGCCAGGTGTCGATGAAGAAGCGACGCACGTCGTCGCGGCTCGGATTGAACATGATGTAGTGCGGGGTAGCGTGTGGCGGGCCGTCGCGGCCGCGCGAATGCGCATTTTACGCCGCCTGCGGCGGGACTGCCGAAAGCGCGTCGGGCACGCGCGCGGCGAGCGACAGGGCCAACGCCGGAAACGGAAGAGCCGCGGCGCGGCTCGCCTGCGCGTGTTGCCGCGCGCCCGAAGCAGCACGGCGGCTGGCGGATGCCGGCGTGCTGCGATGCGTTTCCTGTTCGACCGTCGTTCCAGGCGGGATGCGCTTGCCGCGGTGTGCGTCGCGAGCGGCGCAAGCGTCGGCATAAACACCGCTTATGCGGTCACCCGGAGCTCGTTAGAATCGAGCGCTTTCACTATTCCTTTTCCGTCATGACCTCCGCCGCCGGAGCACCATCCGCCGTGTTGCGCGGCGCGCTGTACGTCGCATTGTCCGCCGCCGCGTTCGGCGCGATGGCGATCTTCGGCCGTTACGCGTACGCGGGCGGCGCCGACGTGCTCGGCCTTTTGATCGTCCGCTTCTCGATCGCGGGCGCGCTGCTCGCCGTCGTCGCGCGGCGGCGGCGCGTCAACTGGCCGCGCGGCCGCGCGCTTGGCGCGATCGTCGGCATGGGCGCGCTCGGCTACGTCGGCCAGTCGCTGTGCTATTTCAGCGCGCTGCAGCACGCGCAGGCGAGCCTCGTCGCGCTGCTGCTCTATCTGTATCCAGCGTTCGTCACGCTGCTCGCCGCATGGTGGCTCGGCGAGCGGCTCACGCGCGCGAAGGCGGTCGCGCTCGCGCTGTGCGTCGCCGGCTCGGCGCTGATGGTGGGCGGCGGCCGCGGCGAGCCGCTCGGCATCGCGCTCGCGCTCGGCGCGGCGGTCGTCTATTCGCTGTACATCGTCGTCGGCGCGAAGGCGGCGCGCGGTGTCGATCCGCTCGCGACCGTCGCGATCATCTGCTGCGCCGCGGCCGCGATGCTCGTCATGCTCGCGCTCGTGCGCACAGTCGCGTTCGACGCGCCGCCGCATTGGCCGCGCGCGACGTCCGGCTGGGCGGCGCTCGTCGCGATCGCGCTCGTGTCGACCGTCGCCGCGATGCTCGCGTTCTTCGCCGGTCTCGAACGGCTCGGCGCCGCGCGGACGTCGATGCTGTCGACGCTCGAGCCCGTCGTGACGGTCGCGCTGGCCGCGTCGCTGTTCGGCGAGACGCTGACGCCGTTGCAAGGGGCGGGCGGCGTCGCGATCCTCGCGGCGGTGCTGTGGCTCGTGCGCGCGGGCAATGCAGCCAACGAAGCGGAGCCGAAGGCGATCGCGGGCGCGTAACGCGTGTGGCTCGCTGGGCGGGCGTTCGGCGGGTGTCCATTGTCGATTGGACGGGGCGGCGGCTCGATCTGGGGGAAGAAGAGCCGGCGTCGCATATCGAAGACGCGTGTGCGATGGTGATTCTGCCGAGCGGGTCGAGCGGGTCGAGCGGGTCGAGCGGGTCGAGCGGGTCGAGCGGGTCGAGCGGGGCGAGCAAGTCGAGCAAGTCGAGCGGGGCGACGCAGCGATCAGGACGGCGCGATACGCGCGGCCGCGAGGCTGGGATTCGTCGCCCGTTGATTGGACTGCGCGAAGGTCGGAGCAGGTGGCGGAAAGTCGACGCAGCACGCTGTCGTTTTCGATGCGGCTGCAATTGTGCGGACGTCGTCGAGCCGGCGACGAACGGACGCGCAACAAGCACGCGGTCGCGCGGCGAGCGTCCTGCGTGTCCGCTCGAACGGCTCGGAACGGATGACCGGGTGAACAACCGAAGGGACGGCCGCCTCGCATACGGACGGCTCCAACGCGATGCCGCGCGGCTGGCACAGCCGCCGCGTCTCACGACGCCCACACGCGTACGAAGCGATTCGCACAGCCGCGCGCAGCTTCACACGCGGCCCACGTCCGTTACTGCACCGGCGCCGGCGTCTTCGGCTTGTATTCGCAAAGCGGCTCGATCGCGCAATGCCAGCACTCGGGCCGCCGCGCCTTGCATACATAGCGTCCGTGCAGGATCAGCCAGTGATGCGCGTCGTGCAGGAATTCCTCCGGCGTGAACTTCTCGAGCGCGGCTTCGACCGCGCGCACGTCCTTGCCGGGCGCGAGCCCCGTGCGGTTCGCAACGCGGAAGATGTGCGTATCGACGGCGATCGTCGGCTGGCCGAACGCGGTGTTGAGCACGACGTTCGCGGTCTTGCGGCCGACGCCTGGCAGGCTCTCGAGCGCTTCGCGGTCAGCGGGCACTTCGCCGTCGTAGCGCTCGAGCAGGATCCGACATGCCGCGACGACGTTCTTCGCCTTCGTCCGATAGAGGCCGATCGTCTTGATGTAGTCGGCGACGCCTTCCTCGCCGAGCGCGACGATCTTCTTCGGCGTGTTCGCGACCGGGAACATCTTGCGCATCGCCTTGTTGACCGATACGTCGGTCGCCTGCGCCGACAGCATCACTGCGATCAGCAGTTCGAACGGCGTCGTGTATTCGAGCTCGGTCGTCGGATGCGGGTTGAGGCTTTGCAGCGTTTCGAAGATCGCGCGTCGTTTGTTGGCGTTCATGCGGTTATGGCTTCGGTTTCGAGGTCGGCGATGCGTCGCCCGCGGCATCCGAAGCGTCGGCGTCGTCCGGCTTGTCGCTCGTGTCGCGCGGGTCGGCGAGACGGCGACGGCGTGCTTCGGCCGCTTCGATCTGCGCCTGCACCGCGGCGCTCACGCCTTCGGTGTTCTTCGGGCCCGCGCCCTGCGCGGCGAGCTCTTCCTTCTTCTTGCGGGCGCGCTCGAGCGCCGCCGCGATGATCGCGCGTTTCTTCGCTTCCGGATCGTCGGCGGCGGCCGTGGCAGGCGCGGGGACCGCGGGGGCGGCTGCCGCGGCGCTCGCCGCTCGCCGCGCCGCCGCGCGCGCTTCGGCCGCTTCGCGCTCGCGCGTCTGGCGCGCGAGGCGTGCGTCGTGCCGCGTGCGCGCGGCGTCCGCCTGCTGCTGCGACCACGCGTCCCAGCCGGTCGTCTCGCCCGTGACGGGTATCATCGCGATGCAGTCGACGGGACAGGGCGGCACGCACAGGTCGCAGCCGGTGCAGAGCTCGGCGACGATCGTATGCATTTGTTTCGGTGCCCCGACGATAGCATCGACGGGGCACGCCTGCATGCACAGCGTGCAGCCGATGCACAGCTGCTCGTCGATGAACGCGACGGGGCGCGGGCGCTCGACGCCGTGCTCCGGATTGAGCGGAATCACGGGCTTGCCGAGCAGCTTCGCGAGGCGCGCGACGCCTTCGACGCCGCCCGGCGGGCACTGGTCGTAGCCGGCGGTGCCGGCCGCGATCGCCTCCGCGTACGGACGGCAGCCTTCGTAGCCGCACTTCGTGCATTGCGTTTGAGGCAGCAGATCTTCGATGCGATCCGCGAGGGTCTTGGAATCAGTCACGGTGACTACGTGGGGAGGCGCGCGGGCGCGGCACGGCGGCCGGGCGTTCGAATGCGGCCAGGATCTTTCTTGAAACGACAATTATCGCCGATTTTTCGCATTGCGCTTAACAACGCATGTGCCATAATCAAAACGCTTTTCCGCGTGACTATAGCAGGGTGTCCCTTAACGACGGCGCGCCCGTTCATGCTGCTGGCGATCGACGCAGGGCCGGCGGCGCGAGCCGGACTACGCGGCTCACATAGCAAAACGCCACTATGAATCAGCCAAAAATCAAAAGAGACCCAGAGGGAACCCGGCGCCGGATCCTGCTCGCGGCAGCCGACGAATTCGCGACAGGGGGGCTGTTCGGTGCGCGAGTCGACCAGATCGCACGCCGTGCCGAGACCAACGAGCGCATGCTCTATTACTACTTCGGCAGCAAGGAGCAGTTGTTCACTGCGGTGCTCGAATACGCGTTCTCCGCGCTGACGGAGGCCGAGCGGGCGGTCGATCTCGAGGGCGTCGCGCCCGTCGAGGCGATCACGCGGCTCGCGCATTTCGTGTGGGACTATTACCGCGATCATCCCGATCTGCTACGTCTTCTCAACAACGAGAACCTGCATGAGGCGCGCTATCTGCAGAAGTCGACGCGCATCCGCGAGATGATCTCGCCGATCGTCGCGACGCTCGACGGCGTGCTCGAACGCGGCCAGAAGGCGGGGCTCTTTCGCACGGACATCGATCCGCTGCGCTTCTACGTGACGCTGTCGGGGCTCGGCTACTACATGGTGTCGAACCGCTTCACGCTCGCGGCGACGTTCGGCCGCGATTTCAGCACGCCCGGCGAGCGAACCGAGATGGTCAAGATGAACACCGAGCTGCTGCTCGCGTATCTGCTCAGGCGTTGAACCGGGCAGGGCGCCCGGCTGGTTTCGGATTTTCGCCACGCTCGTTCGGCGATAAGCGGCGGACCGGCGTCAGGCAGCCTTGCGCGAACGCGGCACGCGCGTTGCCGCGACCTTCGCTGCGGTGCGCTTCGCGGCGGCCGGTTTTGCCGCGCGCGCTTTCGCCGCCGGGCGCTTCGCGTCCGCCAGCCGGAGCGTCGCCGCCGCCGGCGCGGTGCTCGCCGTCTCGCTGCCCGACGTCGATTCGCTCGGCGTGGTCGGCGAAGTCGGCGGGCGCGTGGTCTGCGGCGTCGGCTTCTTCGGCTGCGACGCGTGCTCGCGGATGAAGTCGCGCAGCTGCGGATAGATGATCGTGCGCCAGCGGCGGCCCGAGAAGATACCGTAGTGGCCGCATTTCTCGGCGGTGAGGCTGCGGCGGTGCGCCTGCGGAATGCCCGTGCACAGCTCGTGCGCGACGTGCGTCTGGCCGCTGCCCGAGATGTCGTCGAGCTCGCCTTCGATCGTCATCAGCGCGGTCGAATGGATGTCGGCCGGCTTCACGCGTTCGCCATGGATGTCCCATGTGCCTTCGGCGAGACGGAATTCCTGGAACACGATGCGGATCGTGTCCAGGTAATATTCGGCCGCCATGTCGAGCACCGCGTTGTATTCGTCGTAGAAGCGGCGGTGCGCTTCGGCGTCTTCCTCGTCGCCGCGCAACAGGCTCTGGTAGAAGTCCCAGTGCGATTGCGCGTGGCGCTCTGGATTCATCGCGACGAAGCCCGTGTGCTGCAGGAAGCCCGGATAGACCTTGCGGCCTTCGCCCGGATAGTTCGCGGGCACCGTGTGGATCACGTTGTTCTCGAACCACGAATGCGAGCGGTTCGTCGCAAGCGAATTCACCGACGTCGGGCTCTTCCGCGCGTCGATCGGACCGCCCATCATCGTCATCGTGAGCGGCGTGTCCTCGCCGCGGCTCGCCATCAGCGAGATCGCCGCGAGCACGGGCACGGTCGGCTGGCATACCGAGATCACGTGCAGGTTGCGCGCGCCGATATGTCGGATGAATGCCTGGATGTAGTCGACGTAGTCGTCGAGGTGGAACGGGCCGACTTCGACGGGCACCATCCGCGCGTCGATCCAGTCGGTGATGTACACCTTGTGATCCTGCAGCAGCGTGCGGACCGTATCGCGCAGCAGCGTCGAGTGGTGGCCGGACAGCGGCGCGCACACGAGCACGACGGGTTCGTCCTTCAGTTGCCCGACGGCGTCCGAGTCGTCCGCGTAGCGCTTGAAGCGCAGCAGGCGGCAGAACGGCATCTCGACGATCGTCTGCTCGACGATCGGAATGTTGTGCCCGTCCTTGACGATCTGGTGAATCGCGAATTCCGGCTTCTCGTAATCCTTGCCGAGCCGGAACAGCAATTCGTAGCCTGCCGCGAGGCGCGTCGCGCCCGGCACGAGCGACAGCGGGCTCAACGGATTCGCGAACGATTTCGAGGCGGCCTGTGCCCAGGCGGTCAGCGGGCTCAGCATCGCCCGCTGGAATTCGTGAAATTGGTAAAGCATGCGAGCTCCCGATGGGAGAACGGTGCGCGAAGGCGGCGCGGAGCGTCGCGGCGTGCCGTGTCAGTCAGCAATCGGACTGATTCGCTCATGAGATCGAATCAGTCGCGACCGATCATATCGGACAATCAGGGGTGTCGCAACGCAGCATACCCGCATTTTCGAGGGATGCCTCGACATCTGACGATGTCTTACGTTTGTCGTGCAAACGTGAATCGGCATCATTGTCCGGCGACGGCATCGGCGGGCGTTGGCTGGCCGGCCGCACGCAGCATTTCCTCTTCGTGATGCATCAGGTTGAACGCCGTGTGCACGAGCCCGACGTGCGAGAACGCCTGCGGGAAATTCCCTACCTGACGCCGCGTGACTGGATCGTATTCCTCGGCGAGAAGGCCGAGGTCGTTCGTCAGCGACAGCAGGCGCCGAAAGAGCGCGTGCGCGTCGTCGATGCGCCCGAGTAGCGCGAGATTGTCGACGAGCCAGAAGCTGCACGCGAGAAACGTGCCTTCGCCGGGCGGCAGGCCGTCGTCGTATTCGGTCGTGTGGTAGCGCAGCACGAGGCCGTCGTGCATCAGGCCGCGCTCGATCGCGGCGACCGTGTCCGCCACGCGCGAATCGGACGGCGGCAGGAAGCCGACGAGCGGCAGCATCAGCACGCTCGCATCGAGCGCGTCGCTGCCGTAGCTTTGCGTGAATGCGCGCACGCGCGCATTCCAGCCGTGCGCGCAGACGTCCGCGTGGATCTCGTCGCGCACCGCGCGCCAGCGGTCGAGCGGCGCGGGCAGGCGGAACATCTCGGCCGACTTGATCGCGCGGTCGAACGCGACCCACGCCATCACCTTCGAGAACGTGAAGTGCCGGCGGCCGCCGCGCGTCTCCCAGATGCCTTCGTCCGGCTCGCGCCAGATCTTCTCGAGGTGCGCGAGCAATGTCGTCTGGACGGACCAGACCGTGTCGTCCGCCTGCAGGCCGCCGACGCGCGCGATGTGCAGCGCGGCCATCACTTCGCCGAACACGTCGAGCTGCAACTGGTTCGCCGCGTTGTTGCCGATCCGCACCGGCCGCGAGTCGTGATAGCCCGGCAGCCAGTCGAGCTCCATTTCGGGCAGGCGCCGTTCGCCCGCGATCCCGTACATGATCTGGATCTGCTCGGGCGAGCCCGCCATCACGCGGCCGAGCCACGCCCGCCATGCGCGCGCTTCGTCGTAGTAGCCGCCGCGCATCAGCGCGAGCAGCGTGATTGTCGCGTCGCGCAGCCAGCAGTAGCGGTAGTCCCAGTTGCGCGAACCGCCCAGTTGTTCGGGCAGCGACGTCGTCGGCGCGGCGACGATGCCGCCCGTCGGCTCGTACGCGAGCGCCTTCAGCGTGATCAGCGAGCGGCGCACAGCCGCGGCGTAGCGGCCGCGCAACGGACAGCGCGTCGACCATTCGAGCCAGTAGTTCTCGGTGCGCGCGAGCATCGACAGCGGCTCGCGGGCGGGCGGCAGCCGCAGGTGCGACGCCGCGTAGCTGAGCGAGAACGGCACGCGCTCGTCGGCCTTCACGGTGAATTCGGCGACCGTATGCAGGTTCTGGCCCGACAGCGGCACCGGCGTGCGCAGCACGACCGTGTCCGGACCCGCGATCGCCTTCACGCCGGCTTCGCGCGGCAGCCGCGTGACCCACGGAACCGAGAAGCCGTAGTCGAAACGCAACACGAGCTGCATCTGCATCTTCATCTCGCCGCGCCGGCCGACGACGATCCGCACGAGCTCCGACCAGCCGCTGTCGGGTGGCATGAAGTCGATCACGGTGACGGCGCCTTCGTCGCTCTCGTAGTCGGTTTCGAGGATCAGCGTGTCGCCGCGGTAGCGGCGCGACGTCGAGCTCACGCGGACGTCGGCGGCGGGCGCGACGAGCCAGCGGCCGTGCTCCGGCGTGCCGACGAGCGCGGCGAAGCATGCGCCGGAATCGAAACGGGGCCAGCACAGCCAGTCGACCGAGCCGTCCCGGGAGATCAGCGCGGCCGTGTGGCCGTCGCCGACGAGGGCATAGTCTTCGATGAGGGCGGGCATGGGCGACGATCCTCCAACTCCAACAATCTTGTCGTTCATGATCTGGGCACGCCCGCGCCGCGCTGTACGGCGGCAAGCGGGGACCCGTATACTCCGGCGGACGACGCCGCGCGGGGAGTCCGGACGGCCCGCGCTTCGCAACATCACATCACTTGAGACGGATCGATGCAAGGAGGTTCCGATGACCCAACGCGCTCACGCGCCTTCGTCTTTCACTTTCCCGCTTAGGCTGAGCCACTGGATGAAAGGTTTCGCGCTCGCGCTGCCGCTCCTGAGCGCCCATGCGTTCGCACAAGATGCGAGCGCCGGCCCTGCGGGCGGCGTCTACAACCTGCTCGTCGGCACCTACGCGGACCCGGGCAGCGATGGCATCCACGTGTATCGCTTCGACACCGATTCGGGGCGCGTGACGCCCGTGTCGTCGGCGAAGGCCGAGAACTCGTCGTACCTCGTCGCAAGCCGCGACGGCCGCCACGTGTACGCGGTCAACGAGCTGCCCGGCGACGCCGGTCCGGCGAGCGTGCGCGGCGGCGTCAGCGCATTCGACTTCGACGCGAAGACGGGCGCGCTCGCATTCGTCAACCGCGTGTCGTCGGAAGGCAACGATCCGTGCTACCTGAGCCTGTCGCCGGACGGCAAGTATCTCGTCGCGGCGAACTATTCGGTCGCGTCCGATCCGGGCGGCAGCTTCTCGGTATTTCCGGTCGAGGCGACGGGCGCGCTCGGCGCTGCCGTGCTGAACGTGCATCACGAGGGCACGGGCCCCGTGAAGGGGCGCCAGGACGGCGCGCACGTCCATTCGACCGTGTTCTCGCCGGACGGCAAGTATCTGTTCGTGCAGGACCTCGGCGCGGACAAGATCTATTCGTACCGCTACACGCCGGACGGCAGCCGCGGGCTCGTCGGCCCGACCAATGCGCGCTACGCGCTCGTGAAGCCGGGCTCGGGCCCGCGCCATCTCGTGTTTGGCGCGAACGGGCGGTTCGCTTACGTGACCAACGAGCTGAACGCGTCGGTCGACGTGTATCGCTACGACGACGGCCGGCTCGCGCACGTCGAGACCGTTTCGATGACTGCGCCGGGTTTCGCCGGCAAGGTTGGCGGGGGCGCGCTGCACCTGTCGCCGGACGGGCGCTTCCTGTACGCGAGCAACCGCGGCGACGCAAACGACATCGTGATCTATGCGGTGAACCCGGCCGACGGCAAGCTGAAGCTCGCCGGCCGTCAATCGAGCCTCGGCAGGACGCCGCGCGAGTTCGCGATCGATCCGAGCGGCAAGTGGCTCATCGTCGGCAACCAGGACAGCGACAGCGTGTTCGTGTTCCGGCGCGACGTCGCGAGCGGCCGGCTCGAGCCGAATCCGGCGAAGATCGAGGTCGGCAAGCCGGTCGACTTCGAGTTCGTGCCGGTGCAGTAGCGGCGAGCGGCGCGCAGCGCGCGCGAACGCCGCAGCGGCTGGTCGGATCAGTCAGGGACGAGGCGGGAGCCGGACGCCGGGCGCCGAGTGCGTTCCGGTGGTTCGTTCGAGTTCGAGAATGAAAAACCCCCTCGCGTGTCGCGAGGGGGCTTTTGCTGCATTGCGTCGTGCCGCGCGGTGTCGAAGCCGTGCCGCGCGGCGGCACATGCACCGCGCGCTTATTCGGGCAGCGGCGGCGCGAGCACCTCGCGGCTGCCGTTGATGCCCATCGGCGACACGAGGCCCGCCGCCTCCATCTGCTCGACGAGCCGCGCCGCGCGGTTGTAGCCGATGCGCAACTGCCGCTGCACCGACGAGATCGACGCGCGCCGCGTGCGCACGACGAACGCGACGGCCTCGTCGTAGAGCGGATCGGCTTCCGCGTCCGGCGCCTCGCCGAACAGATCCTGCGACCCGCCTTCGGAGCCCGGCCCGTCGAGAATCCCTTCCTCGTACTGCGGTTCGCCGAACTGCTTCAGATACTCGACGATCCGGTGCACTTCCTCGTCCGCGACGAACGCGCCGTGTACGCGCTGCGGGTAGCCGGTGCCGGGCGGCAGGAACAGCATGTCGCCCTGGCCGAGCAGCGATTCGGCGCCCATCTGA
Organism: Burkholderia sp. BDU5; assembly: GCF_001522845.1. Lineage (NCBI taxonomy): Bacteria > Pseudomonadati > Pseudomonadota > Betaproteobacteria > Burkholderiales > Burkholderiaceae > Burkholderia > Burkholderia sp. BDU5. Next base: position 97,814 of record NZ_LOWC01000015.1, read on the forward strand.
TCGAGGATCGTGCGCGAATCGATCTTCGACGACACCTGGAATGCGACGCGCGTCGGAATGTTCGCCTTGATGAGGCCCGTGATCACGTCGACGGACGGCCGCTGCGTCGCGAGGATCAGATGGATGCCCGCCGCGCGCGCCTTCTGCGCGAGCCGCGCGATCAACTCCTCGATCTTCTTGCCGGCGACCATCATCAGGTCCGCGAGCTCGTCGATCACGACGACGATGAGCGGCAGCGGCGACAGCGGCTCCGGATCGTCGGGCGTGAGCGAGAACGGGTTGCCGATCTTCTTTTCCTTCGCGGCGGCGTCGCGGATCTTCTGGTTGAAGCTCGCGAGATTGCGCACGCCGACGGCCGACATCAGCCGATAGCGCTTTTCCATCTCGCCGACGCACCAGTTGAGCGCGTTCGCGGCGAGCTTCATGTCGGTGACGACGGGCGCGAGCAGATGCGGGATGCCTTCGTAGACCGACAGCTCGAGCATCTTTGGATCGATCATGATGAGCCGCACGTCCTCGGGCGTCGCCTTGTAGAGGAGCGACACGATCATCGCGTTGATCGCGACCGACTTGCCCGAGCCGGTCGTGCCGGCGACGAGCATGTGCGGCGCCTTCGCAAGATCGGTGACGACGGGATTGCCGGTGATGTCCTTGCCCATCGCGAGCGTGAGCTGCGACGCCGAGTGCTGGTACTGGCGCGACGCGAGGATTTCGGACAGGCGGATCACTTGCCGCTTCGCGTTCGGCAGCTCGAGGCCCATGCAGGTCTTGCCGGGGATCGTCTCGACGACGCGGATCGACGTGAGGCCGAGGCCGCGCGACAGGTCCTTCATCAGGCCGACGATCTGGCTGCCGCGCACGCCGAGCGCGGGCTCGATCTCGAAGCGCGTGATCACGGGGCCGGCCGACGCGCCGACGACCGTCACCGGCACCTTGAACTCCTGCAGACGCTGCTCGATGATCTGGCCGGTTTGCGCGAGATGCTCGTCGGAGATCGCCTCGATGGTGTCGGCCGCGGGTTCGAGCAGATCGAGCGTCGGCAGTTCGACGTTCGACGCGGCGGGCGCGTGGAATTCGAACGCGTTCGGGCCCGGCTGGAGCATCGGGCGGGGGCGCTCGGCGGGGGCGGCGCTCGACGGCGCGGCGGCGACAGCATCCGATGTGGGCGGCATGGTTGGTGCGCCTGGCGTGCCCGGCGCTTGCGGCGCCCCAGGTGCGGCGGTGTGCGGCGACGGCGACGCGCCCGGCACGGTTGCGTTCGGCACGCTCGACACGTGGCCGGTCGGCGCCGGCGCGTACGATACGGTGACGTTCGGCGGCGTCATGCTCGGCGCGACGATCGGCGAGGCGACTGCACCGGGAGCGGCGACGCCTGTCGTTGCGGCCGTCGGCGCGCTCACGCTCGGCATGACGGACGGTGCGCCGGCGGGCGACGTGATTGCGGGCGCGGCGACTGCGTTCGAAGTGACTGCGGGCGCGGCGGCGAAGTTCGGCGCGGCGATGCCCGCCGCGCCGGCGGGCGGCACGCCGCCGCTCGGCGCGACTGCGCTTGGCCCGGCTGCGGCTGGCGGGATATTCGACGCACCGATGGGCGGCATGGCCGGGCGCGATGTGGGGACGGCCGTCGCGATCGCGACGGGCACGCTGGAGAACGTCGCGGCCGCGCGAGGCGCGGCGAAGTTCGACGTCTCCCCAGGCGCGACGGTGCGTGACGCCACGGCCTTCGTGACTGTGTCCGACGCGACGGGAGCGGGCATCGTCGTATCCGGCGTGGCGACCGATGCAGCGCCGGATGGTGCGGCGGCGCTCGATCCGCTCGGCGATTGCGTCGCTGGCGCGGGTGACGTCGCAGCGGACGTCGATCCGGCGGAGCCGGCGGTGGTGGCGGTGGCGGCGAAAGGCGTGTTCGGAACGGCTGTCGTCGATGCAGGCGACGGCATGGCGGCGGACGCCGCTCGATTGATCGCGGGCGTGCTGGCGGGCGTCGTCGGGGCGCTTGCCGGGGCGGCGGTCCCCGAGACGGTCTGGGCGGTCGCTGCCGCCGCACGGGCGGCGCCCTGCATGCCGAAGGCCGCGCCGGCCATGCCGACTGCGCCGGCTGCATTGCCCGTCGAGGTCTGTGTCGTCGAAGGCGGTGGAACGAGCGAGGCGGCCGAGATGGCCGGAGCGGTCAAGGCAGTCGGAGCAGTCGAGGCAGACGGCGACGTATCCATGGCCGGCATTGTCTGAGCCTTCGATTCGTTCGATACGACCGCGGCCTTCTCCAGCATCGGCGCAGTCGCGTTTTTGGTCGCGGCCAATGCGTCGCTGTTCCGGGCGCTCGTCGCGGGGCGTGCCGCGTCGCCCGTCCGGGGCAGGGCGGTTGCAGCACTCGCCGACGATTCGGCGGGCGCCGGTTGCGAGGCGGCCGCACTGATCGCGGCCGCAGCTCGTGTCGATTGCGGTTGCGCGTGCGATTCGGTTTGCATCGTCGCGGAAGGCGCAGCCGGGACGCCGGCGTCCACCGCGTCTTCCCATGGCGCGATCGCGCGCCGCGTGTCGACGGCTTGCGAAGCGCTCGCCATCGTGCGCGAGCCGAAAGCGACAGCCGGTTGCGGCACGGCTTGTGTGCTGTTGCCGCTGGCCGGCGCGATCGGCTTGCGGTCCACGGCGCCGCCGTTCGACGTGGCGGTCAGCGCGGCGCCTGCCGCGATCGGGGCGGCGGTTTGCGACGCGGGAGCGACGCTCGGTGCGGCTACGGATCGCTGCTCGCTTGCGACGACGGCGGTCGCCGGTTCCTGGCTTGGCGATGGCGTGTCGGCAATGCCGAATGCCGGCTCGTGCGGCGCAGCGTCGTCTCGCGGCTTCATATCGGGCGCGCCGGTCGGATCTTTTGCGTCGGCTGCTTCGGACGTTGCAACCGATGCAGGTTTCGTCACGGCGGCCGACCGGACCGCCTCGGCGTCGGCCGGGGCGTCGGATGCTGCTACCGCCGATTCAGCGGCGGGCGCGTCGGCTTCGGCAGGGGCGGCGGCATCGGCGTCGACCGTTGACCAGGCTACTTCGGCCGCCGGTGCGACAGCCTCGACGACAGGAGAAACCGCAGCCGCAGTCACTTCCTCTGCCGCTGGAATGCTCGATGCAACCGCCGCCGCCTCGATGGCCGACGGCACGGACGGCGCGCGCGCCGCTTCCGGCACCGAGGCGACACTCGTCGCGCCGGCGATCGTCGTCCATTGCGCGGCGTTGGCCTCGATCGAGCGCAGCGTCTCGTGCACGCTTGCTGCGGGCGCGATGCGTTCCGCGGGTTTTTCCGTCCACGCGTAGAGCGGCGCGCGCGCCGGGCCGGCCGGCCGCTTGCGTGCGGATTCTGCGATGGGTGCCGTGATCGGCGCGCGGGCGGGCTGTGGCAGCGTCGCGGCAAGATTGCGGCGCGGCGCGCTGGCCGCCGCCTGCCGCGACGGCGTGAACGTCATCGGCCGATTGCGAGCAGCCGATACGGCGGCCTGCGTCGCCGGGCGGCGCAGCACGAAGCGCTCGTCGGGCGTGGCGGGATGCGGTCCCGACCGCTTGCCGATCGCCGCGACGGCCGCGGTCGAGCCGATCGGCTTGGCGATGCCGGCCGCAGCCGGTGCGAACGGTGCGTGGGGCGTGCCGGACGAAACGTGCGTGCCGAGCGGGGCGGCCGCTCCGCCTGCCGACGCGGCGCCGCTTGCCGGCTTCGCGAGGCCGCCCGCCGGCATCGTTCCGGCAGCCCTTGCCGGGCCGGCCGCGGGTGCGGTCGAGACTGGATGCGGCGCTTTCGCCGCAATGCTTCCTTGCGTCGCCGGGCTCGCAGCTTTCGATACGCCGCTCGCCGACATCGCCGGCGTCGTCGGGTTGGCCGCTTGGGACGTGCTGCTCACGGGCCTGGCGGCGCCGGCCGTTTTCGCCGGCTCGCCCGTCGTCATGGCGCTGCCCGCCGTCTTCGAGAGTCCGCTCGCGGGTGCTGCGACCGCGGCCGCCTTCGCGACGCCGCTCGCCGCCGCTCCCGCCACCGCGGCTGCCGACGCCGCGCCGCGCGCGGACGCCCCCGGCTTGAGCCATCCGGAGGGCGCGGTCGGTTCCACCGCGGGTCGCGCCGCGGCGTTGCGTCGATCGCCGCGCTGCGCGTCGTTCGGCTTCCACAGCGTCGGCCGTGAAAAGCGGCCATTCTGCCGAGGCGCCATCGAGTTGACCGTGTGCGCGGTCGTCGGCTGCACGTCGGCTGCGCGGCGCACGCGCCGGTCGTCGTCGCGATGCAGCGCGGCGCGCGGCAGGTCCGCGACGCCGCGCGATTCGCCGCCGCGCTCGCGCGCGAAGCGGATACCGAACGACGCGTCGAGCCACGCGTTCACCTGCTGCCAGCGAACGCCGACGAGCCACGGCAGCCCGACGAAGAACAGCACGACCATCGCGAGCGGCGTGCCGACGTGCCCGAACACCCGTTCGAAGCCGCCCGCGAGCGTGTGGCCGAGCGCGTTCGTCGTCGCGTCGCCCGGCAGCGCGGTCGCGAGCGTGCAGTTCGCGACGAGCACGCAGAAGAAGCCGAGCCATAGCCGGATCGAGCCGTGACCCGCGAGGCCGCCGCCGCCCGGCAACATCGCCTTGACGAGCCGCCAGAAAAGAGGAATGAACCAGACGGCCGAGAGGCCGAACCAGCCGAGAACTACCGTTTGCATGCTCAGAAACTGGAGGAGGACGGGGCGCGACGCGCGACCCCGTCGAGTTTAACCGGTCGACGAAGTTGGTTTCGGGAACGGCGCGCGTCGTCGCGCCGTCGTCGTGCGCGCGCAACCCGGCGGGCAGCGCCCGCCGTCCGCTTCGCCGGCGGGGCCGTCCGACGCGCGTCGCTGCTTACTTGCTGTCGCGGCGCGCGAACGTCAGCGTCGCGCCGTCGTCGGTGATGAGGATCAACTGTTGAGGATCGCGCATCTGCACGCCGGCCTTCGCGATGTGGTCGAGCGCGGCGAGATAGTCTCGCTCGAGCGCGGCGCGCGCCGGCGCGATGCACGCCATCCGCGTGCCGACAAGCGGGCCGAAGCTCAGTACGCCGTTCTTCACGTCGTAGGCGCCCGCATAGCGGTTGCAGCCCGAGAAGCCGGCCGCGCGCCGCACGCCGGACTGCGTCGACAGCGCGAGCTTGATCGGCTCGCCGTTGTCGCCGTGCGGGACGTCGCGTTGCGAGCCGTCGGCATTGCGCCAGTTGACGAGCGCCCAGCTCGTGTCGTCGATCAGCTGGACCGTCGCGGGATTGAACGGATCGGGGGCGGGGGCGCTCGAGTCGGGATGCGTCGGCATCGTGCAGGCGGCGAGAAGCGCGGCGACGGTCAGCGCACCGAGCGGCGCGCGCAGCGAGCGGACAACGCGAAAGCGCATGTGCGCGGCTGCGGATGAATTGAACATGGCCTCGTTCCCCTTCGAATTTCAATGTTGCTGGCGAAGCCGTAAGGGTAACGCACTAGCGTCGTCGGACGCGAGCGGACAGTCGCCGCACGCGTTCGTTCGTGCGTCTTGCGGCAATGACGCGGGGCGTTTCTTGCGCGATTCGCCGGCAATGCGGTGCGTTGCCGAGGATTGCATCGGATCGTCGCGATGGTCGCGATGGCTTTGCGCGCGACGCATATGCGAGGCGAGACGTCGTTGTGAGCGTCGTTGGCGCGCGGGGATCGCGGATGGCGCGACGATGCCGGGCTTCCGAGGCGCGTCGAAGTCGCCGATCATTTTGTGGATGTGGACGACGCGACGGCGGGAGCGTCGCGAAGGCTGTGGAAGTCGCGAAGGTCGCAAGGGCTGCGATGTTCGTCGAACGCATGAATGAACGTGGCGGCTGCAAAGCCTCGCCGTCGCGACGTCCTGGCGCCCGCGAGCCGCGCGCCGCGCTTGCCGCCGCGCGGCGCCCAACGGCCGCGACCCGCCAAATCGACGGGCGGCGCACAGTCCCTGCGTGTTAACATCGCAAGTCATTTTCGCCATCCATCATTCAGCGGGAAATCTCATGCAGATCGGTCAGCGGCTCGGCACGCCGCTTTCGCCGTCCGCCACGCGCGTCATGTTGCTCGGCGCGGGCGAGTTGGGCAAGGAAGTCATCATCGCGTTGCAGCGGCTCGGCGTCGAAGTGATCGCCGTCGACCGCTATCCGAACGCGCCCGGACATCAGGTCGCGCATCGCGCGCACGTGATCGACATGACGGATCCGGACGCGCTGCGCGCACTCGTCGATGCGGAGCGCCCGCATCTCGTCGTGCCCGAAATCGAGGCGATCGCGACCGACGCGCTCGCCGCGATCGAAGCGGCCGGCGTCGCCGAAGTGATTCCGACCGCGCGTGCGACGCAGCTCACGATGAACCGCGAGGGCATCCGCCGGCTCGCGGCCGAGGAACTCGGGCTGCCGACGTCGCCGTACGCATTCGCGCAGTCGTTCGACGAATTCAAGGCGGCCGTCGCGCAGATCGGTTTCCCGTGCGTCGTGAAGCCCGTGATGTCGTCGTCGGGCAAGGGGCAGTCGGTCGTCAGGCGCGACGCCGACGTCGAGCCCGCGTGGCAGTACGCGATGGCGGGCGGCCGCGTGAATCACGGCCGCGTGATCGTCGAGGGCTTCATCCAGTTCGATTACGAGATCACGCAGCTCACGGTGCGCGCGATCGATCCGGCGAGCCTCGAGACGCGCACCTATTTCTGCGAGCCGATCGGGCACGTGCAGGTCGCGGGCGACTACGTCGAGTCGTGGCAGCCGCAGCCGATGAGCGCGAAGGCGCTCGAGCGCTCGCGCGACATCGCGCATCGCGTGACGGCCGCGCTCGGCGGCCGCGGGATCTTCGGCGTCGAGCTGTTCGTGCGCGGCGACGACGTCTGGTTCTCCGAAGTGAGCCCGCGTCCGCACGACACGGGGCTCGTCACGCTCGCGTCACAGCGCCAGTCGGAGTTCGAGCTGCACGCGCGCGCGATTCTCGGCTTGCCGGTCGAGCCCGCGCTCACGACGCCCGCCGCGTCGGCCGTGATCTACGGCGGGCTCGACGAAGCGGGCATCGCGTTCGAAGGCGTGCGCGACGCGCTCGCGGTGCCGGGCGCGGACCTGCGTCTGTTCGGCAAGCCGGAGAGCTTCGTCAAGCGCCGGATGGGCGTCGCGCTCGCGACGGGCGCGAACGTCGACGAAGCGCGCGAGCGCGCGAAGCGGGCGGCCGCCGCGGTGCGGCCGGTGTCCGCGCGCTGACGATGCGCGTTGCGCGCATCGGCGGATGTAGCGGATGTAGCGGATGTAGCGGATGTAGCGGATGTAGCGGATGTAGCGGATGTAGCGGATGTAGCGGATACGGCGGGGGGCTGCGATCGGTTCGTGTCGGTCGCGATGCCGCGTCGGTCCGCAAGCGGCAAGTCGAGGTTTCCGGGCCGCCGCGCGCGAGCATCGACGCGAAGGGGGCGCAGCGGGCCGGGAGAGGAGGTGGCGATGAAGTGGATGTTGATCCTTGCATTGTGTCTGTCGACGGCGGGCTGCGGGCTTGCCGCCGCGCCGTGCCGGATCGCGTCGACGGGGCTCAAGATCGTGCCCGTCGTCGGCCATGTCGCGGCGGCGCCGACCGACGCGTGCGCGGGCGTCATCGATCCGGATTGACGAAGCAACGGCCTGGATGCGCGGCGCGCGTCCATTGCTCGACGAGGAAAGGAATGAACATGAAAACGCTGGCTGTGCTCGGCGTCGCCGGTCTGTGCGTGGCCGCGAGCGCGGCGCATGCGGCGCGGCTGACCATCGAGGAGATCGACACCGATGCGCGCGAAACGGTCGTCTATCGGTGTGCGAACGAGCCGAAGCCGGTGCGGGTGTCGTACTGGCGCGCGGACAACGGGCAGAGCTTCGCGCTCGTGCCCGTCAACGAATCGCGGCTGCTGTTCGTCGATACCGTGTCGGCGTCGGGCGTCCGCTATCAGGCGGGCCGCTACATCTGGTGGACGAAGGGTCGCGACGCGAATTTGTACGACGAAATCGCGGGCGAGAAAGCGTCGCCCGTGCTCGGCGATTGCAGCGAGATCCAGAAGAAGCGCAAGAAGGGCTGAGCGGGGGGACGCGGCCGAGCTACACTGAGCGCCGCGCGGGCCGCGCCGACGAAGCCGTTTCACAATGGATGCTACAATACTGCCCTTTCTGCCGGCACTCCTGCCGGACGAAGCTTCGCGCGCGGCCTGGACGGCCTCAAGCGCCGGCGGTGCCCTGCGGCGCGCCGCAGCTTCGTCTTCATTCCGAAGTGGTTTGCGCAGCCTGTCTCGCGAGCGAGCATGCCGCGCGCTAGATGTCCCGCCGCGCCTTTTGAGCGAAACGCCACCATGTCCGATTCTGTTGCCACGCCTGTCGACGCGACGTTCGATCAATTCGGCCTTGCCGCCGAGATCCTGAAAGCGATTGCCGACCAGGGCTATACGACGCCGACGCCGATCCAGGCGAAGGCGATTCCGGTCGTGCTGTCCGGCCGCGACGTGATGGGCGCCGCGCAGACGGGCACCGGCAAGACCGCGAGCTTCTCGCTACCGATCATCCAGCGCCTGCTGCCGCAGGCGAACACGAGCGCGTCGCCCGCCCGCCACCCAGTGCGCGCGCTGATCCTCACGCCGACCCGCGAGCTCGCCGACCAGGTCGCCGCGAACGTGCACGCGTACGCGAAGCTCACGCCGCTGCGGAGCGCGGTCGTGTTCGGCGGTGTCGACATGAATCCGCAGATGGCCGAGCTGCGCCGCGGCGTCGAAATCCTGATCGCGACGCCGGGCCGCCTGCTCGATCACGTCCAGCAAAAGACCGCGAATCTCGGCCAGGTGCAGATCCTCGTGCTCGACGAAGCGGACCGGATGCTCGACATGGGCTTCCTGCCCGATCTGCAGCGCATCCTGAACCTGCTGCCGAAAGAGCGTCAGACGCTGCTGTTCTCGGCGACGTTCTCGCCTGAAATCAAGAAGCTCGCGTCGACCTATCTGCGCAACCCGCAGACGATCGAAGTCGCGCGCAGCAACGCGACCGCGACGAACGTTACACAGGTCGTCTACGACGTCGCCGAGGGCGACAAGCAGGCGGCCGTCGTCAAGCTGATCCGCGACCGCGCGCTCAAGCAGGTGATCGTGTTCTGCAACAGCAAGATCGGCGCGAGCCGCCTGGCGCGCCAGATCGAGCGCGACGGGATCGTCGCGTCGGCGATCCACGGCGACCGTTCGCAAAGCGAGCGGATGCAGGCGCTCGACGCGTTCAAGCGCGGCGAGATCGAAGCGCTCGTCGCGACCGACGTCGCTGCGCGCGGTCTCGACATCGTCGAGCTGCCGGCCGTCATCAACTTCGATCTGCCGTTCAGCGCGGAAGACTACGTGCACCGGATCGGCCGCACGGGGCGCGCGGGCGCGTCAGGCGACGCGCTGTCGCTATGCAGCCCGAACGAGCGCAAGCAGCTTGCCGACATCGAGAAGCTGATCAAGCGCGTGCTGCCGCTCGAGGCGCTCGAGCTCGACCTGCCGCGTCACCGCCACGACGACCGCGGCGGCCGCCGCGAGCGCGACCGTGACGAGCGCCGCGGCCCATCCGTCGGCCGCCGTTCGGCGGGCGGCGAGCGCCCGCATCATGCGCGCCGCGAAGCGCCGATCGACGATTTCTTCCTGAAGCCGTACGAGCCGTCGACGCCGGCGCGCAGTTCGGAAGAGGCGAAGCCCGTGCAGCCGGAGAAGAAGGCGCCGAAGCAGCCGCTCGCCGCGCTGCTCGGCGGGTTCGGGATGCCGCGCAAGACGTCGTCGTGATGCGGGGTTGAGCGTCGATGGGCGCCGGGAATGGCGCTGCGGTACATGAGAAGCGGGCGGGTGCGTGAGCACCCGCCCGCTTTGTTTTGCGCGCGGGGCGCGCGGGGCGTCGGTCGAGCTTGGGGCGAACGGGCGGCGTTGTCGCGGCCGGACTGCACATGAACCGGTCGGCAGGAGGACGGCCGAGAAGAAGATGTCGCGACGGATGCGCGGCGATGCCGACGATTGCGGCAGGAAATGGTGCAGCCAGGCGATGGGTCAAGCGACGGGGCGAAGCAATGCGAATGCAGCCACGCGCCGCGCAGACGTCACCGACGCGCGTTCGGTCCGAAACGCCAATCCCACGCAGCGATTGCAGCCGGATAGAACGCGTGGAGCGACGCGCACGCCCCGGCGTCGAGCGACAGCCCGAGATGCCGCGCGGCGGCGGCGAGCGCGGGCAGCGGCGCGGCGGGGTCGAGCGCGGTCGCGCCCGTCTGCTTGCTGAGCTTTTCGCCGTTCGCATCGACGACGACGGGCACGTGGAGATAGCTCGGCGTCGGCAGCCCGAGGCAGCGCTGCAAGTGGATCTGACGCGCGGTCGAGTCGAGCAGATCCGCGCCGCGTACGACGTGCGTGATGCCCGCGTCGCCGTCGTCGACGACGACCGCGAGCTGGTACGCCCATTGCCCGTCCGCGCGCTTCAGTACGAAATCGCCGACTTCCGTCGCGAGATTCTGCGTCTGCGTGTGCTGCCACCGATCGTCGAAACTGACGACGGCTGCCGCGCCGTCCGGCACGCGCAGCCGCCACGCGCGTGCGGGCTTGCCGCGCAGGCCGTCGCGGCAGGTGCCGGGATAAGCGAGCGTCGTATGCCGCTCGTGCGCGGCGCGCAGCGAATCGGCGATCTCCTTGCGCGAACAGCCGCACGGATAGACGAGCCCCGCGGCCGTGAGCTGTTCGAGCGCCGCCGTGTAGTGTGCGACGCGCATGCTTTGCCGGACGGGCGGCTCGTCGGGGACGAATCCGAAGCGGGTCAGCGTCGCGAGGATGTCCTCGGCCGCGCCGGGCACCGTGCGCTGACCGTCGATGTCCTCGATCCGCACGAGCCACGCGCCGCCCCATGCGCGCGCGTCGAGCCAGCTCGCGAGCGCGCCGACGAGCGAGCCGAAATGCAGCGGGCCGGTGGGCGACGGCGCGAAGCGCCCGCGATAGCCTGTCATTCGATGTGGCGCGTGACGAAGCGCAGAAGCGGACGCGCGGCGTCAGGCGGCGTGCGCCGGCTCGGCAGGACGGCTCGCACGCTCGCCGGAATGGCACGCGGGACAAGACTTGCCGGGCACGTAGAGCGGCGATTGCTGCGCTTCGGCCGGCACGACCGCGCGGCACGCGAAGCACGTGACGTCGGGCGTCGGCTCGAGGCTCGGATTGAGCGCGGTGCGGTAATCGAACACGAAGCAGTCGCCGTGATAATGCGCGCCGCCCACTTCCTCGAAGTACTTGAGGATGCCGCCTTCGAGCTGATAGACGTGGTCGATGCCGACGTCCTTCATGTGGATCGCCGCCTTCTCGCAGCGAATGCCGCCCGTGCAGAACGACACGATGGTCTTGCCGTCGAGGTCCGCGCGGTTCGCCTCGATCACTGCGGGGAACTGGCTGAACTTGTCGATCCGGTAGTCGAGCGCGTTGTCGAACGTGCCGACGTCGACCTCGAACGCGTTGCGCGTATCGAGCATCACGACGGGGCGGCCCGCGTCGTCGTGCCCCCGGTCGAGCCAGGTCTTCAACGTCTGCGCGTCGACGGACGGCGCGCGGCCGAGCTCCGGCTTGATCGCCGGCTTCTTCATCGTGATGATCTCGCGCTTCAGGCGCACGAGCATGCGGCGGAACGGCTGCGAATCGGACAGGCTCTCCTTGAACTGCAGGTCCGCGAGCTTGTCTTCGAACAGCGGATCGTGGCGGAGATAGTCGACGAAGGCGTCGGTCGCTTCGCGGGAGCCCGCGATGAACAGATTGATGCCCTCGGGGGCGAGCAGGATCGTGCCGCGCAGCCCGAGCGCATCGCAGCGCGCGGTGATGAGCGGCCGCCATTGCTCGATCGAGTCGAGCGAGACGAAGCGGTAGGCGGCGAGGTTGACGGTAGTCATGTCGGTCGGTAAGGCGGCTGCGGCCCGACGGCGCTGCAGCGCGAAAAAGGGCGCGGCGGGGCGGGCGGGCAGGAGCGGACGAAAACGGAAAGCCGTATTATCCCGCAAACTGCGCGGCTTTCCGCAGTCGGCCGAACGGACGATGTGCGACGGCGGGACGCGGCACCGTCGCAGAAGGCAAATCGGCTCGGCCGCTTGGGCGGGGTGCCGTCGATTCTCAGCGCTGCCGGATCGTCGAATCGCCGGGTTGATGGGTTGATGGGTTGATGGGTTGATGGGTTGACGGGGGGACGCCGGACCGCCGCATTGCTGGTCCGTCGATCCACCGGATATCGGGCCGTCCCATATCGGACAGGGCCTGAGCAACCGCGAATCGCCTCCCGCGCGGTCTCGCACGACCAAGCCGCCCGCCGACCCGCGCCGGCACTCGGCCGAACGGCCAACGCCGCATTTTTTGGCCGGCCCGAACGGTGGCCGACCCCGGGGCCAGCTACAATAGCGCCCATGTCAGATCCCCGTTTCGTTCATCTTCGCGTTCACTCCGAATTCTCGATTGCCGACGGCATCGTGCGTCTCGACGATATCGTCAAGGCGGCGGCCGCCGACGGTCAGGGCGCGCTCGCCCTGACCGACCTCGGCAACGCGTTCGGTCTCGTCCGTTTCTACAAGGAAGCCCGCGACGCGGGCATCAAGCCGATCGCCGGCTGCGACGTCTGGATTACCAATCACGACGATCGCGACAAGCCGTCGCGGCTGCTGCTGCTCGTCAAGGACAAGCGCGGCTACCTGAATCTCTGCGAGCTGCTGTCGAAGGCGTGGCTCACGAATCAATACCGCGGCCGCGCGGAACTCGACGCGAGCTGGCTCGAAGGCGAGCTCGCCGAAGGGTTGCTCGCGCTGTCGGGCGCGCAGCAGGGCGACATCGGCCTCGCGCTCGCGGCCGGCAACGAAGCGGCCGCGCGCCGTCACGCGGAGCGCTGGGCGAAGACGTTCCCCGGCGGTTTCTACATCGAATTGCAGCGCTACGGCCAGCCGGGCGCGGAAGCGTACGTCCAGCAGGCGGCGACGATCGCCGCCGAGCTGAAGCTGCCCGTCGTCGCGACACATCCGCTGCAGTTCATGACCTCCGACGACTTCACCGCGCACGAGGCGCGCGTGTGCATTTCGGAAGGCGACATCCTCGCGAATCCGCGCCGCCAGAAGCGCTTCACGACCGATCAGTTCTTCCGCACGCAGGGCGACATGGCCGCGCTGTTCGCCGACCTGCCGTCGGCGCTCGCGAACACGGTCGAGATCGCGAAGCGCTGCAACCTGACGCTCGAGCTCGGCAAGCCGAAGCTGCCGCTCTTCCCGACGCCCGACGGCATGTCGCTCGACGACTATCTCGTGCAACTGTCGAAGGAAGGGCTCGAGAAGCGTCTCGTGCAGCTCTATCCGGACGAGGCCGAGCGCGAAGCGCAGCGCGACACGTACTACCAGCGCCTCGATTTCGAATGCGGCACGATCAAGAAGATGGGCTTTCCGGGCTACTTCCTGATCGTCGCGGACTTCATCAACTGGGCGAAGAACAACGGCGTGCCGGTCGGCCCGGGCCGGGGCTCGGGCGCGGGGTCGCTCGTCGCATACTCGCTCGGCATCACGGATCTCGATCCGCTGCGCTATAACCTGCTGTTCGAGCGCTTCCTGAATCCGGAGCGCGTGTCGATGCCCGACTTCGACATCGACTTCTGCCAGCACGGGCGCGATCGCGTGATCCAGTACGTGAAGGAGAAGTACGGCGCGGACGCGGTGTCGCAGATCGCGACGTTCGGCACGATGGCCGCGAAGGCGGCTGTGCGCGACATCGGCCGCGTGCTCGATCTCGGCTACATGTTCACCGACGGCGTCGCGAAGCTGATCCCGTTCAAGCCGGGCAAGCACGTGACGATCGCCGACGCGATGAAGGAAGAGCCGCTCCTGCAGGAGCGCTACGACAACGAGGACGAAGTTCATCAGCTCCTCGATCTCGCGCAGCGCGTCGAGGGCCTCACGCGCAACGTCGGGATGCACGCGGGCGGCGTGCTGATCGCGCCCGGCAAGCTCACCGATTTCTGCCCGCTCTACACGCAGGGCGACGACGGCGGCGTCGTCAGCCAGTACGACAAGGACGACGTCGAAGCCGTCGGCCTCGTGAAGTTCGATTTTCTGGGTCTGACGACGCTCACGATCCTCGACTGGGCCGAGCGCTACATCCGCCGTCTCGATCCGAGCAAGGAGAACTGGTCGCTCGCGCAAGTGCCGCTCGACGATCCCGCGTCGTTCCAGATGCTCAAGAAGGCGAACACCGTCGCCGTGTTCCAGCTGGAAAGCCGCGGGATGCAGGGGATGCTGAAGGATGCGCAGCCCGACCGCTTCGAGGACATCATCGCGCTCGTGTCGTTGTACCGTCCGGGCCCGATGGACCTGATCCCGAGCTTCTGCGCGCGCAAGCACGGGCGCGAGAAGGTCGAGTATCCGGATCCGCGCGTCGAACCCGTCCTGAAAGAGACCTACGGCATCATGGTCTATCAGGAGCAGGTGATGCAGATGGCGCAGATCATCGGCGGCTACTCGCTCGGCGGCGCGGACTTGCTGCGTCGCGCGATGGGCAAGAAGAAGCCCGAGGAGATGGCCAAGCATCGCGAGATTTTCGCCGAGGGGGCCGCGAAAAACGGTCTCTCGCGCGAAAAGTCAGACGAGATCTTCGACCTGATGGAGAAGTTCGCGGGCTACGGCTTCAACAAGTCGCACGCGGCCGCGTACGCGCTGCTTGCGTACTACACCGCTTGGCTGAAGGCGCACCATCCGGCCGAATTCATGGCGGCCAACATGACGCTCGCGATGGACGACACCGACAAGGTGAAGATCCTGTTCGACGACTGCGTCGTCAATGGGCTCGCCGTGCTGTCGCCCGACATCAATCAATCGCATTACCGCTTCGAGCCGGTCGCGGAAGCCGACGGCAAGCGCTCGCGCACGATCCGCTACGGCCTCGGCGCGATCAAGGGCAGCGGCCAGAACGCGATCGAAGAGATTCTGCGCGCGCGCGAAGAGAAGCCGTTCACTGATCTGTTCGATTTCTGCGAGCGGATCGACCGGCGCGTCGTGAACCGCCGGACGATCGAGGCGCTGATTCGCGCGGGCGCGCTCGATTCGCTGCACGCGAATCGCGCGCAACTGCTCGCGTCGGTGCCGCTCGCGATGGAGGCTGCCGAGCAGGCGGCCGCGAACGCGCTGCAGGCAGGACTCTTCGACATCGGCGGCGAGCCCGCGCACCAGCACGCGCTCGTCGACGAGCCCGCTTGGGACGACAAGCGCCGCTTGCAGGAAGAGAAGGGTGCGCTCGGCTTCTATCTGTCCGGCCACCTGTTCGACGCGTATCGCGACGAGGTGCGACGCTTCGTGCGCCAGAAGCTCGGCGAGCTGAAGGAAGGGCGCGACAAGGTGGTTGCGGGCGTGATCGCGTCGCTGCGCACGCAGATGACCCAGCGCGGCAAGATGGTGATCGCGCTGCTCGACGACGGCACCGGCCAGTGCGAAGTCACCGTGTTCAACGAGCAGTTCGACGTGAACCGTGCGCTTTTCAAGGAAGACGAGTTGCTGATCGTCCAGGGGCAGGCGCGCAACGACGCGTTCACGGGCGGGATCCGCTTCACCGCCGATTCGGTGATGGATATCGAGCGCGCACGCAGCCGCTACGCGCAGGCGGTGCGGATGACGATGAACGGCAATGCGGACGCAGCGGCGCTGCGCCGCGTGCTCGAAGCGCACGTCGCGAAGCCCGACGAGACGCCGGCCGTCGAAGCCCCGGCGCCGCGCGGCGGCCGCGACGGCGGGCGCCGCGCGGCGCCCGTGATACCGAACGGCCTCGCCGTGCGGATCGCGTACAGCAACGCGCGCGCGCAAGGCGAGATGCGCCTGGGCGACGCCTGGCGCGTAAAGCCGAGCGATGCGCTGCTCGCGGATCTGCGCGCGGCGTTCGGCGGCAGCGTCGTCGAGATCGTCTACTGACCCCAAGCACGTTTTTCGGATTTTTTTGAGGGCATTTTGAGCGTCAAGCCTACCCTAAGCAAACCGATCGGCGGTCAGGACGCGTCGTCGCCTGCCGTCGTGATGCGCCGCCTCTGGCCGCATGTGAAACCGCTCGTATGGGTGCTCGTCGCCGGCGTGCTCGCGATGGCCGGGGTCGCCGCGACGGAAGCCGGGATTCCGATGCTGCTGCAGCCGCTTCTCGATCACGGCTTCGGCTCGAAGGGCGACATAACGACGAAGCTGTACGTGCCTGTCGCCATCGTCGGCCTCGCGCTCGTGCGCGCGATCGCGCAATACACGTCCGGTTATCTGCTGCAGTACGTATCGAACCGCATCCTGCTCGATCTGCGCATCCAGATGTTCGACCGGATGATTCACACGGGCGTGTCGTTCTTCCAGCGCGAGACGGCGAGCACGGTGATCAACGCGATCGTGTTCGAAGTGAATCAGGTGCTCAGCGTGCTGATGAGCGTCACGATCACGCTCGTGCGCGATTCGCTCACGGTCCTATTCCTGCTCGGCTACCTGTTCTATCTGAACTGGCGCCTGACGCTCATCGTCGCGGTCCTGTTGCCCTGCATCGGCTGGCTCGTCGGCAAGATCAACCGGCGGCTGCGGCGCCTGAATCGCGAGCACCAGACGCTCACGAACCAGCTCGCGTACATCGTCGAGGAGACTGTCGGCGGCTACAAGGTCGTCAAGGTCCACAACGGCGAGCCGTACGAGATCGGACGCTTCAACGAACTGAGCCGCAAGCTGCGCGGCTATTCGATGCGAATGACGGTGTCGGGCGGGCTCGCGCAGCCACTCACGCAGTTCCTCGCGTCGATCGCGCTCGCCGTCGTGCTGACGATCGCGGTCGTCCAGTCCTCGAACGATCAGACGACGGTCGGCGGCTTCGTCGCGTTCGTGACGGCGATGCTGCTCATCATCTCGCCGCTCAAGCACCTGATGGACGTGAACCAGCCGCTGCAGCGCGGGATGACGGCGGCCGAGCTGATCTTCGGGCTGATCGACGAGCCGCGCGAGCCCGAGGGCGGCGGCAAGCCGCTCGCGCGCGCGTCGGGCGCGATCGAGTTCAGCCACGTGTCGTTCTCGTACGGCGCGTCGCGCGACGGGAGGCATACGCTCGACGACGTGTCGTTCACCGTCGCGCCGGGAGAGATGGTCGCACTCGCGGGGCCGTCGGGCAGCGGCAAGACGACACTCGTCAATCTGCTGCCGCGCTTCTTCGATCCATCGTCGGGCGCGGTGCGCGTCGACGGCGTCGCGCTGCCCGAATACAGCCTGCATGACCTGCGCAACCAGATCGCGATGGTGAGCCAGGACGTCGTGCTGTTCAACGACACGATCGCGGCAAACGTCGCGTACGGCCAGACGGCGGAGCGCGATCGCGTCGAGGCGGCGCTGCGCGCGGCGAATCTGTGGGATACCGTCACTGCGATGCCCGACGGCATCGATACGCTCGTCGGCGACAACGGGATGCGCCTGTCGGGCGGCCAGCGCCAGCGGCTCGCGATCGCCCGCGCGATCTACAAGGATGCGCCGATCCTGATTCTCGACGAGGCGACGTCCGCGCTCGATTCCGAATCCGAACGGCACGTGCAGGCTGCGCTCGAGACGCTGATGAAGGGCCGCACGACGCTCGTGATCGCGCACCGCCTGTCGACGATCGAACGGGCGGACCGGATCCTCGTGCTCGAGGCGGGCAGGATCGTCGAGAGCGGCAGCCATCGCGAGCTGCTGGAGCAAGGCGGGTTGTACGCGCATCTGCATCGCATTCAGTTCCAGCAGGACGCAGGGTGAGCGGCGGGCATTCGGGCGGACGGCGCCCCGGCGAGCAGGATCGCCGCGTGATGAAAATCGGCCTGTCCTGCAACGCGTTCAAGTATGGCGGGGGGCTCGAGCGCTACGCGATCGACCTCGCGCGCGGTCTCGACGGTTTCGGCATCCGGCCCGCAGTTTTTGCGCGATCGTTCGATCCGTCGATGCCGGAATACGGTTGTGTCGAGCCACACCGGATCGACGTATCGTTTCTGCCCGGCAAGTGCCGCGACGCCTGGTTCTCGTGGCGGCTGCGCGCCGCCCGCCGCGCGTCGCCCGTCGACGTGCTGATCGGCTGCAACCGGGTCGATTCGTCGGAGATCGCGATCTGCGGCGGCACCCATCTCGGTTTTCTCGACGCGATCGGCCGTGCGCCGACATTCTTCGATCGCAGGCAGATCGCGCTCGAGCGCCGTCAATACGAGCGCGCGCGCTTCGTCGTCGCGCACTCGATGCTGATGCGCGATGAGCTGCGCCGCTTCTACGGGCTCGGCGACGACAAGATTCGCGTGCTGTTCCCGCCCGTCGACGCCGCGCGCTTCACGCCTGTCGATGCGGCGCGGCGCGCCGAACTGCGCAGGCGTTTCGGCTTCGCCGACGACGAGGTCGTGCTGCTGTTTCCGTCGAGCAGCCACGAGCGCAAGGGGCTGCCGCTCATCGAAGCGGTGCTGCGCGACGGCGGGCCGCCCGTCGTCGTCGCGGTCGCGGGCCGGCCGCCCGAGCGGACGTCCGAGCGGCTGCGCTATGTCGGCTACGTGAAGGACATCGAGGACGGCTATCGCGCCGCCGATTTCACGATCCTCGCGTCGAGATACGAGCCGTTCGGGCTCGTCGGCATCGAGTCGGTGATGTGCGGAACGCCCGTCATCCTGTCGTCGAATGTCGGCTGCTGCGACGCGATCGCGCCGTCGGCGAAGCGCGTGTTCGCGCCGGGGGATACGGCCGGGCTGCGCGCCACGCTCGACGATGCAGTGCGCCAGGTGCGCGCGTGCGCGGCCCGGGTCGAATCGACCGCGGCCGCGCACGCGGCGATCGAGTACGATCCGAGCGTCGCGCGCCATGTCGCGCAACTGCTCGATCTGGCCGCCGAGGCGGCCGGCCGCGGGCGCGTCGCCCGGGCATGACGCGCGTTCGCGCGTCGCTTACAGTCATTCTTTCATCAGGATATTGGCTCAGGAAGCGCTTGGGCCGAATGGTATACTCCGCGAGTTCGGCTCAGCCCGCGACGCGCGGTAAAGCGCGTCGCGGGCTGAGCTGCATGCCCAGACCCGGAAGCGAGGAAAGCGCGTCGATTTCGCGCAGGTCCTGCGCGGGTTTCCAGGCGTTCTGATCTGTCCTCCGCAATACGAATCGTGGAAATTCTGCATGACGAAACGGCTTTTGGCCGGCCTCCGGCGCATTGCATCCCAGGTGGCGGAATCGACCAGCCGTTGATCTAATCGAATGAGCAGACTTCACGGCCGGATCCACATCTTCGCGCGAGCGCTGCCGAAGCTCGCCCTCAAGCGGTTGCGGCGCAGGCCTGCGCAGTTGCGGCGCATCCTGATCGCGCATCATCTGCTGCTCGGCGATACGCTGCTCCTGACGGCGCTCGTCGCGAAGCTGCGCGACCAGCATCCGGATGCGCAGATCGTGCTGGCTTGCCCAAAGTCGATTGCGCCGCTGTATGCGAAGCGGCCGTTCGGCGTCGACGCGTTCGCGTTCGATCCGCGCGACGGCGCGTCGGTCAGGCGTCTCCTCGCGTCGGGGCCATACGACCTCGGCATCGTCGCGGGCGATAACCGGCATAGCTGGCTTGCGCTCGGCGCGGGCTGCCACTGGATCGTCGCGCATGCGGGCGACGCGCCCGCGTGGAAGAACTGGCCGGTCGACGAATTGATCCCGTATCCGGACGCGCCTGCCGCGTGGGCCGATTTCGCCGCCGAGCTGGTCGGCGGGCCTGCGCCGCGGCCGTACCGTCCGGCCGACTGGCCTGCGCCGCAGGCGAGCGCGCCGCTGCCTGCCGAATTGCGCGAGCGGCCCTACGTGGTGCTGCATCCGGGCGCGAGCACTGCGGTCAAGCGCTGGCCGGCCACGCGCTGGCGCGAGCTCGCGGAGCGCGTGGAGGCGGCAGGCTATCTGCCCGTCTGGAGCGGCGGGCCGAGCGAAGTCGGACTCGTCGCCGAGATCGGTCCCGATCCCGCGCAACCGAATCTCGCGGGACGGCTCGGCCTCGCCGACCTGTGGCATCTGTTGAGCAGTGCGCGGGCGGTGGTGTGCCCCGATACCGGTATCGCGCATCTCGCGCGTCTCGTCGGCGCGCCGACCGTTGCGCTGTTCGGCCCTGGCAACGCCGGCATTCACGGCGCGGGCCGTTATTGGCAAGATGCGCCGTTCGTCGCGCTGACGATTGCGGACATGCCGTGCCGCGACCAGCCGTCGATTTTCCGGCGCCATGTCGCGTGGGTGCGGCGCTGCGACCGCAATGCGGCAACGTGCGTCGCCTGGCGCGGCGACCATGCGGACTGCATGGGCCGTCTTTCAGTGGATGCGGTGCATCGTGCGCTGCAAAACGTTTTGGCGCTTGCGCCGTCAAGTTCAAGTCGATGACGATAACAACATCGCGCGTCGAGCGCGTGCTCTGGATTGCTTGTCCTACGTTGATGTTCGCCGTGATGTTCGGTCACATGAACGGGGTCGTCAACACGACGCTCGCGTTGATCGGCGTCGGCACGCTCGCCGGCATCCTGTCCGCGAGCAGGCCGCCGCTCCGGCAATGGCCGCTCGTTCTGCCGATTGTCGCGTGGGCCGCTTGGAGCCTCGCGTCGGTCGGCTGGTCGCTGTACCGGCACGTCAGCATGCGCGCCTGGCTCGACGAGGTGCTGTATCCGCTCGTCACGTTCTGGGGCTTCTGGCTTTTCGGCTCGCGCGTGAAGCGTCCGGAATGGCCGGTGCTCGTCGTGGCGGGGGCATGCGTGCTGCTTGCGCTCTTGAGCGCGTTCTACTGGGGGCGCTTGCAGCCGCCGACGCCGACGAACTTTCCGATCCGTTTCTACAACCGCGTTGGCCATACGAGCACGCTCGTCGTCTTCGCGATGCCGCTCTTCGCGGCGTTGCTGCTGCGCGCCCGCTGGCGCGTGACCGGCGCGATCGGGCTTCTCGCGTGCGGCTTCGTCGGGCTCGCGAGCCTGAACCGCTTCTTCTGGCCGGCCGCGGGCGCGACGCTCGTCGTCGCGTTCTTCCCGGTCTATCGGCGCCGGCTCGGCGTGAGCGTCGTCGCGATCGCGATCCTCGGCGCCGCCGCGCTCGGAATGCTCGAATACAGCGCGCGCGAGCGCGACCCGTCGGCGTCCACGGCGGCGGCATCAGCGTCGTCGGCCGCGCGCGACATCAAGGTCGCGGGCCAGCGAGTCTACGTGCCGGGCGAGCTGAACGCGCTCGGCGATACGCTGTCGTCCGACACGCGGCCGAAGCTCTGGGCGTTCTACGCCAAGGAGGGCAAGCACCACGCGTGGCTCGGCGTCGGTTTCGGCAAGCCGCTGCCGGGGCATGCATACGCGGCCGATGCACCGCCGCTGCTGCTGCAGATCGAGCCGCAGGCGCTGACTCACGCGCACAACCTGTTTCTCAATACGTGGCTGCAGACGGGCTACATCGGCGTCGCGCTGGAGGCGATGCTGTTCCTGAGCCTCGCGGGCGCGTTCTGGCGGCTGCGACGCGACGTGCCGGCGATGTCCGCGGCCGGGCTTGCGCTCGTCGTCGGAATGATCGCAAAGAACACCGTCGACGACTTCATGTGGCAGACGACGATGCTCGCGTTCTGGTCGTTCGCGGGCTTTCTGCTCGGGCACGGCGAACGCGAGGCGGGCGTTTCGCGCGCGTTGCAGACCGGGGGCGCGCGATGACGACGCCTGCCGCTCCCGCGACCGCCGCCGCACCGGCGGCGGACGTGGTTCACACGAGTGCGCGGCGCGTGCGCATCCTGTTCCACATCGACGACTTCGGCAAGGGCGGCACCGAGACTGCGCTGCTCGCGTGGCTCAATGCGCTCGATCGCCGTGCGTTCGAGATCGGGCTGTCGGTCGCGTACCCGACGCAGGACCTGGCGACCTGGTGCGCGAGGGCGATTCCGTCCGATGTCGCGGTGCACGTGCTCGCGCCGGAGCGCTGGATGCATGCGCTGCATCAGCGCGAGCGCGTGCGCAAGCTGCGCGGCGGCGAGAAGGTGCTGCACAAGGCGTCGACGCATGCGTTGATCCGGCCGCTCGTTGCGCGTCGCTTTCTGCGGCTCGCGCGCGGCTACGATGTCGTCTGCGATTTCGATTTCTCGTTGCGTCGCATCGCGGGGCAGGGCGGCGTGCGATGGATCGGCGTCAGTCACTACAGCTTCGCCGCGCGGTTCGGCGACAAGAGCGCGTCGTACATGGCGCGGCGCATCGGCCAGTACGAGCGCTATGCGGCATTGGCGGTGCTTACGCCCGACATGCGGCGCGAAGCGGAGCGGCTCTTCGCGAACACTCGCGTCGCCGTCACCGAGCTGCCGAATGTGATCGATCCGGTCGCGCTGCGCGCGCGGGCGGCCGAGCCGGCCGAGTTGCCGGCCGGGCGCTTCATCGTGTCGGTCGCGCGGCTCGACGAAGGGCAGAAGGATCACCGCACCTTGCTGCGCGCATACGCGAAGGTGCGCGCGCGCCGCGCCGATGCGCCGCGTCTCGTGCTGGTGGGCGAAGGTCCGGATCGCCGAGTGCTCGAGCAGCTCGCGGACGAACTCGGGTTGCGCGACGCGGTGCAGTTCGCCGGCTTTTGTGCGAATCCGTTTCCATACGTGCGCGCGGCCGACATGCTGATCCTGAGCAGCCGCTACGAAGGCTTCGGGATGGTGCTCGGCGAGGCGATGGCGCTCGGCAAGCCGGTGATCTCGACGGATTGTCCGACGGGGCCGCGCGACCTGCTCGACGGCGGCCGCGGCGGGCTCCTCGTGTCGCCAGGCGACGCCGACGCGCTTGCCGACGCGATCGAGCGGATGCTTGCCGACGACGCGTTGCGCGCTGCGCTCGTCGCGCATGCGTCGCACAAGATCGAATCGTTCGGGCCGCGCGCGGCGAACGCGCGCATGCAGGCGCTCGTCGCAAAGCTGCTCGAATCGGCGTGAGCTCGCCCGCGCCGCACAGGTGCGCGGCGCGAATTCGCTAAAATGTCCAGTCGCCCGTTCTTCCTGCCTTCATCGTGACTGCTCAGTTGACGCTTCTCCGGCCGCCGCGCACCATCCTCGTGTCCTGTACGCGCCGCCTCGGCGACGTGTTGCTGACGACGCCGCTCGTCCGGTCGCTGAAAGCGCGTTGGCCCGATGCGCAGATCGACATGATCGTGTTCCGCGGTACCGAAGGCGTGCTCGAGCACAATCCGGACATCCGCCGCGTGATCACGGTCGCGCCGCGCGCGCGGCCGAAGGCGCGCATCGCCGACGCGCTGCGCATCTGGCGCAAGTACGACCTCGCATGCGCGGCGATCAGCTCCGATCGCGCGCGCTTCTACGCGTTCTTCGCGGGCCGCAAGCGGGTCGGGCTCGTCGATCCCGAGCGGGTGACGCGGCTCACGCGCTTCATCCTGAACGGCATCGCGCTCGACCAGCATCGCGACGTGCATACGGTCACGAGCAACCTCGCACTCGCCGACGTGCTCGGCGTGACGCCGCACGCCGACGTCGTCGCGCCCGGCATCGGCGACGATCCCGCCGCGCGCGCGCGTTTCGACGCAAAGCTGTACGCGACGCCCGCGCTGTCGCGCGGCGAGCCGTACGTCGTGCTGCATCCGTATCCGATGTTTCGCTACAAGCAGTGGCGCGAGGACGGATGGATCGACCTCGTGCGCTGGGCGCGCAGCCAGGGCTTCGCGGTCGCGCTGAGCGGCGGTCCCGCGCAGGCCGAGCGCGACTACGCCGCGCGGATCGCGCAGGCGTCGGGCGAGCCGGTGCTGAACATGGCGGGTGAGCTGTCGTTCGGCGAGAGCGCCGAAATGTTCCGGCGCGCGCGGCTCTTCATCGGCCCGGACACCGGCGCGACGCATGTCGCAGCCGCATCCGGCGTCCCGACGATCGCGCTGTTCGGGCCGTCGAATCCGACTCGCTGGGGCCCGTGGCCCGTGCATTGGCCTGCCGGCAACGAGCCGTGGCCGCTGCGCGGCTCGGGGCGGCGCGGCAACGTCTATCTGCTGCAGGGCGAGGGCGATTGCGTGCCGTGCAAGCTCGAAGGCTGCGATCGGCATCTGGACAGTTGGAGCCGATGTTTGACGGAAATGTCGTCGGCACGCGTGATCGGCATCGCGACCGAGATGCTCGGTCTCGATGCATCGAATACGCAGACCGATATTGCGGTGCCGGTCGGCATCAGCAAGCTCGGCGCACGGAAGTAGGGGGGCGTCGATCTTGGCGAGCCGGTGTGCTGGCGGTTCTGTCGCGGACGCGCTCGCTCGGGCGTGTGTGGGCGGGAGACGCAAGACGCGCTTGCGGGACGCGTGTTGTGCGACCGAGCCGGCGCGGTTCCTGTGAGCGGCGCGCCCGCGCTGCGCAGGCGGCCGCCTCGCGCGAACACGCGCTTCGCCGACGGCGCAATCGCGTCGCAGCAGCCGACATTCGACGACAGGATGACGGGCGTTCCGCACATCACCGACTCGATGCCGACGAGCCCGAACGGCTCGTATCTCGACGCGAGGATCGTGAAATCGGCGGCGCGATAGCCGTCCTCGATGTCCTTCACGTTGCCGGCGCCGCCCCGCAGCGCATCAGTCGCGTGTTTGTTCCGGCCGCGAATACCCGAGTTTCAGGAAGCGGTAATAGACCGTCTCCGCATTGAACACGGCGATCATGAAGCCCGCCCGTCCATCCAGGAAACCCCGCCGCAGCAGATAGGTTCGCACGAACGCCCACGCACCGCGGCCGAGCGCCTTCGCGAATCCGCCTCGCTTGCCTGCCGCGCGCCGTTGCGCAGCGCCCGCGCTCGAATACGCGTCGAGCTTGCGCAGCACGGTCTCGAAGTCTTCGTACGAATAGTGGAGCAGCTTGCCGTCGAGCTTCGCGGCCGGCCCGTCGAACACGAGCCGCTCGTGGACGAGGTCGTCGGAAAAGCGCGCCGCGCCGCGCTTGAAAAGCCGAGGCACCCAGTCCGGATACCAGCCGCCGTGCCGCACCCAGCGGCCGCAGAAGCTCGACAGCCTGTCGAGCGCGTAGACCTGCGCGTGCGGCGCGCGCATCGCCGTCTGGATTGATGCGGCGAGCTCGGGCGTGACGACCTCGTCGGTATCGATCGACAGGATCCAGTCGGTGTCGAGCGCGGCGACCGCGCGATTCTTCTGCGGTCCGAATCCGGGCCAGTCGGCCGCGACGATCACGCGCGTGCCGTGCGCTTTCGCGATCTCGACGGTCGCGTCGGTGCTGCCGACGTCGACGACGACGACGTCGTCGGCGAACGACAGCGCGTCGAGGCATTCGGCCAGCCGGGCCGCGGCGTTGTGGGCGATAAGGGCGACGCCGAGAGTGGGTTCTGCCATGAAAGCGGTGTCTGAATACGAGGTGGGCGTTGGGCGGTGAGCGCGAGTATACCCGCGCGTCGCGCGGCGGCTGGCGAGATCGCGCAACCGGGGCGGGATGGCGCGCTTGCGGCGAGCGCCGGGGACGGCGGCTGTGGCCCGTCTACGGTCTTCAGGCGGGGTTGGGCGGAATGGAGGGGCTCGGCCGGGCGGGGACGCCGGTGGATCGGAGGGTCCGACGAATCGAGGGCGGGAAGGCGGAACGGCAGGAGGACGGCGGCGGGAAGGAGGAACGCGCAAGCGCGGCCGATGCGTCGTCGATTTGCGTCTCCTCACGCTTTTTCATCTCGACCCGTAATTCCGGGCGGATCTGGTGCAATGTGCTACCTTTTTCTATGTCTATGCGCGCCGGCGCTGACAGCCGGTTGCGCCTTTTCACGGAGAGACTCGATGAAAGCACATCGTTTGCTGTGGGTTTCGATGGTCGCTGCCGGCGCGCTCGTGTCGTCGCTTGCAATCGCTCAACCGTCGCATGGTCCGGGCGGACCGGGCGACGAACGCTACGGGCAGCCTCCCGGCACGCATGACGAACGCGATCACGGTGATCACGGCGGTCCGCGTCCGGGCGAGCATCGCGGCGGCGAAAATGCCGCATGGCGTCGCGGCGACCGCCTGCCCGACGAATACCGCGACCGCCAGTACGTGATCGACGACTGGCGCGGGTACCACCTGTCGCCGCCGCCGCGCGGCTATCACTGGGTCGGGATCGGCGGCGATTACCTGCTCGTGCGCATCTCGACGGGCGTCATTCTGCAGATCGAGCCGTAAGCCGGTCGACGCGCTGCCCGCTGTCTGCCGTCTGCTCCACGATGGCATGGGGCGGAACGGGTGCCGGCTATCCGTTTCCGGGCGATTCGGGGCGGGCGCTGCGGCCTCGGCCCGTGGCAGCGCGGGGCGTCCGCCCATCGGTCCGGACGCGATGGATGCGTCGCCGCCCGTCGCCGCTCTTCCATTTCCGCGCTTCGCCGGCTGCTTCCTGCTCCTGCCGCGACGTCAGCCCTTGGCAAACCAGCGCCGCTCGATCTGCGACATCGTCCAGCCGACCGCCATCGCGCACGCGGTGCCGAGCGTCACCTCGCCGAGCCGCACGAGCGGGATGTCCCACAGCGGCCCTTCGCCCGGAAACAGCAGCACGATCGTCGCGGTGATCGCGCCGAGCCGCGCCGCGCTGCCGACGTTCAGGCACCAGCAACAGATGATCGCGATCACGATCGTGACCGCGTACGTGACGACGTGGCCGGAGCCCGTCGCCGCGGCCGCGAAGCCGATCAGGCCGCCCACCATCGCGCCGATGAACTGGTCGCGCGACAGATTGATCGTGTCCGCGTAGTTGTGCTGCGTGACCGCGATCGCTGTGATCGCTGCCCATACGGCCTGCTCGGTGTGCAGCGCGCGGCCGATGCCGTACGCGAGACACGCGCCGCCTGCGGCCTGCACGGCCATCAGCACGCCCTGCATCAGGCGCTCCTTGAGCGACAGGCCCTTGAACAGGTCGAGCACCGACTGCTGGATTTGCCGACGTGTGTCGTTGAAAGCTTTGATCGTTTCCATCTCGTTCAGGCGAGGATCGGGAAATAGAAGGGGGGATGCCGGGCAGACTAAAGGCGAAGGAGGCGGTGCGTAGCGCCCATCGCTTCCCGCCGTCTGCGTTTCGAGACGGTGCCGGTGCACCGACGGCGGCGAACGGCGACCGCGGCGGGTGGCTGCGCGCATCGCCGCCGCATCAACCGTGACCGTGCCGTGTGCCGTTGCGCGCCAGTCACCGCGCCGGCTCGGCGCTCGAACGCTGCGCGTCTTCGACGAGCGCCGCGTCGCGCGTCTCGGGCATCGCGAACCAGACGAGCAGCGTCGCGAGCGCGCCCGCGGTGGCAAGCCCGAAGAAGCTCGTGGCGTTGCCGAAGTGATCGGCGGCGAAGCCCGCGACCGCGGTGCTGAGCGTCGCGCCGATGCCCGCCGCGAGCCCGAAGAGCCCGATGCACAGGTTGTAGCGGCCCTTGCCGCCCGCGACGTCGGCGGCGATGAGCGGCAGCATCACGCCGAACACGGCGGCGCTGATGCCGTCGAGCATCTGCACCGGCACGAGCAGGTAAGGGCTCGACACGCCGGCGAACAAGAGCGCGCGCAGCGGCAGCGCGGCGAAGCCGAGCAGCAGGATCGGCCGGCGTCCCCAGCGCTGCGCGGAGCGGCCGACCCACGGCGACAGCATCGCGACGATCGCTTGCGGGACGATGATGCACGCGGCGATCACGAGCTGGACGTTCTCGCCCATGCCCGCCGTGACTTCGCCCGCCGCGAGGTTGAGCATTGCCGCGTTCGACAGGTGGAACAGCACGACGCACGCGGCGAAGATCAGCATCCGCCGGTCGCGCAGCAGCTCGCGCAGTGTCTCGCGCTCTTCGTCTTCGTCGGCGTCGTCGGCGTCGTCGCGCGCGGCGGGTGCGCGCGGCGTCGCGTGATGGTGGTGGTGGGTCGGCTCGATCATCGCGAGCGCGACGAGCGCGGGCAGCGCGAGCGCGGCCGTCAGCCAGAACACCGCGCGCGCGGAGAAGTACTCGCCCGTGAGCCCCATCAGACCCGCCGCGACTGCGCTGCCGAGCGACGCCCAGCGCGCGTTGCGGCCGAGCCGGCCGCCGAGGCTCTCGCGGCCGACGAGCGCGAACGAGATCGCCGCCATTGCCGGCACGAGCATGCAGCTCGCGAAGCCGTGGAACACCTCGGCCGCGATCACCGGCACGATGGTCGGGCTCGCGGCGAGCAGCACCGCGGACAGGATGATCGCGGCGATCGCCCATGCGGCCGCGCCTTTCTTGTTCCTCAGCGCGTCGACGGCCGCGCCGCCCGGCACCTGGCTCACCATCGCGCTGATCGTGCCGATCGACAGCACCATGCCGATCTCGCCCTGCGTCCATTTGTGCGACGCCAGATACGACGCGATGAACGGACCGAAGCCCGTTTGCACGTTTGCGACGAAGAAGTTGAGCCAGTCGAGGGCGCGCAGGCTACGCGCGCTGACCGCATGCCGGACCGTCATCGTTTCGCACCTGCCTGAGCGGCGGCCGGCGCGGCTGCGGGCGCGGCGGGCGAGACGGCGAGGATCGGCTTGTCGCCCGCATAGGGCGGCGACGCCTTCAACTGCGCTTCGTTCAGATCGAGGAGCGCGCGCAGCGACTTGTCCTTCGGCGCGAAGCGCAGCGCCGACCAGTTCGCGGCGATCGTGTGCCGGTCCGGATCGACGAGGCCGCCGACGTCGAGCACGACCGCCTGCGGCTGCGCGTCGCGGCCGATCAGCACGTCGACGACGCGGCCGACCTTCGCGCCGTTCGGGCGCTCGACGTCGGCATCGATGATCCGCATCTGGCCGGGAGCGGCGCCCGCGTGCGTCGATCCCGTCAGCGGCACCGCCTTCGGACGGTCGGCGGGCGGCAGTTGCGTGGCGGCCGGCATGTCGAGGACGATCGGCTCGTGCCTGCCGCCCGGTATGAAGCGGAACAGCTTCCACGGGAAGCTGACCTTGCGGTCGCCGACGCCCATGAAGCCTTGCAGGTTCACGAGCATTTCTCGCGGCGCGCCGCTCGCGTCGGCCGTCATGTCGACCGCGCGGCCGATCACCTTGCCGCTGCGCCGCACTTCGCTGTCGAGGAGTGCATGCACTTGGCTGCGCTCGATCGCGCGCGTCGTGACGAGCGGCGCGGGCGCAGGCGCGGGAGGCGGCAGTGGCGGCGCGGCGCGCGCGGGCTTGCGCGGCGGCGCGGCCTCGCGGCGCGGCTTCGGCGGCGCCGCGGCTTCGGCGGGCTCGGGCGCGCTCGCCGGCTTGGGCGCCGCGACGGGCTCGCTCGCCGGCTCGACGGGCACGGCGACCGCTTCGACGACGGGCGCGGGCGCTTGCGGCGCGCGGAACAGCGCACAGCCGGACAGTGCGAGCGTGGCGAGGACGACGGGAGCCGCAGTGGCGACGGGAAGGGGGAGACGGAAGGCAGGATGCGGGAATCCGCCGCTCATCAAGAAATACTCCATGGACTGGGGCAGGCCGCATGGGCGGCATGGCTGTCGATGATGGCTGACGCCCGGAGGGCATCGCGGGAGGACAGAGTTTAACCTGTGAGGAATACGTGCCGGGAAAACGGCGACGGCGGCGCGCGGCGGATGCCGATGCGGGACGTCTGAACGGAATGGTACGCCCGTGCGGGCGGCGGCGGGGCAGGTAGCGGATGGGGCGGGAACGGTCGATGGCGAATGGCGAACGATTCAGCCGTTCCCCGACGCGCGTCGTGCGATTTCCTTGCGTCCGCGAGGCGCGAACCGGCCGCCCGCCCGCGCGACGCGACGGCCGGGATGCCCGGCGGTCGGCGACGCTGGAGCGCCGTGCGTTGGCTCTCGGCCAAACGAGCGCCGGGCGCGACGCCCGGCCGCCCGACGTTCCCTTACACCGTTTCCGGAATCCGATTCCTGAAGCTGACGTTGAGCAGGTTCCACGCATTGATGGTCGCGATCGCGAAGCCGAGTTCCGCGATTTCGGCGTCGGAGAAGTGCGCCTGCAGTTCCGCGAACGCCGCGTCGCTCGGGTCCGTGTGCGGAATCCGCGCGACGCTTTCCGCCCATTGCAGCGCGGCGCGCTCGCGCGCGTCGAAGAATGGCGCTTCGCGCCAGCCGGCGACGGCGCTCAGGTGCCGCTGGTCGACGCCGAGCCGCACGAGATCGCGCCAGTGCATGTCGATGCAGTACGCGCAGCCATTGACCTGCGACACGCGCAGGAACACGAGATCGACGAGCCGCTTGTCGAGCGCGCCGCTCCACACGGTTTCGGACAGATGGAGCAGCGCGTTGAACGACTTCGATGCGAGCTTGGGGTACGGGAGGCGGGGGGCGTGTGCCATGATCGGTTTCCTCGTGAAGGCGGGGCCGCTCGATGCGGCCCTCGCCTACAAGACGCGGCACGTCGCGCGTTTGTGACAGATTTTTGCAAGGAGGCGTCGCGGGGCAGTGTGGTGCGACGCGGTCGGCATCGATGGCCGTTCGGACGATGGGATGGGCTTCGGGCTGTGCCATACCATATCCAGTACCAGACGAACCGAGCTGAATCGAGCTGAGGAGAGCTGGGCTGAGCCGGGGCAGCCCTGTCCGGTCTTGGCGGGGCGGGCGTCACGCGAGACATCGCGCCAGCGCGATTGCGCCGCGCGCCATCGCCGCGTTCACTTGTCGCCGGTCGGAATGTGCGCGAGCTTGTCCGGATTGCGCACCGCGTAGATCGCGACGATCCGCGCGCCGTCGGTGACGAACGCCTGCGCGGATTCGATCTGCCCGTCGATGAAGCGCAGCAGGCCCGGCTCGCCGTTGATCTGCGCGAGCCGATACGCGACCCGCCCGACGTTGCGCCTGCCGACGGCCCAATACAGATTCGCGATCCGGAGCGCGCCGCGCAGCACCTTGAAAAACGACGGCACCTTGCCGCCGCCGTCGCCGACGAGCTCGACGTCGTCGGCGAGGAGCGCCTGGATCGCGCCGCGCTCGCCGCTCGCGGCGGCCCGCGCGAAGCGCTCGACGAGCTGCCGGTGCCGGTCGCGCGACACGTCGAAGCGCCGGTGCGCCTGCTGGACGCGCGTCGACGCGCGATGGACGAGTTGCCGGCACGCGGCCTCGCTCTTGTCGAGCAACTGCGCGATCTCTGCGTAGTCGCGTTCGAACGCCTGACGCAGCAGGAACGCCGCGCGCTCCTCGGGCGACAGCCGCTCGAGCACCCAAAGCAGCGCAACCGACAGGTCGTCGGCAAACTCGGCGGCGGTCTCGGGCGTGCGCTCGTCGGCGTCGACGAGCGGCTCGGGCAGCCACCAGCCTACGTACGCGTCGCGCTGCGCCTTCGCGGCGCGCAGCCTGTCGATCGACAGCCGGGTGACAACGGTGACGAGCCACGCCTCGGCCGAATCGAGCGCGTCGTGATCGGCCAGGTGCCAGCGCAGCCAAGCGTCCTGCAGCACGTCCTCGACGTCGGCGCGCGTGCCGAGCATCCGGTACGCGATCGAGAAGAGCCGCGGGCGCAGCGCGGTGAACGGTTCGTCGGATGGCTTCGGTCGGGATGTTTCGGTCATGTTCGTGTGATGGCTTGAATGGCTGACGGTTGGAATCAACAAGACGCGGCAGGCCGGGCTTTTGTGACAGTGGGGAACGGGGCGATGTGCGGATGTTCGGCGCTCCGTCGCTCGCCCGGCGTCGGCGCATCCATCGACTGACGCGCTACGCTCGAGGCCCCGCCGCCCGCGCGTCGTCCCCCGGCTGGGACTCCGGCTGCGGTCCCGGCTCGTCCGCGCGCCGCCGGACGACGGCGAACAGCGCGTCGCGCAGCCAGCGATGCGCGGGACCGGCCTGAAGCCGCGGATGACATGCGGCCGCGAGCGTGAAGCCGCCGACTGCGACGGGCAGCGGCAGCAGATCGAGCCGGTCGGCGAAGCACATGAAGAAGCGCTCGGGCAGCGCACACACGCAGTCGGTTGCTTCGAGCACGGGTGGCGCGAGATGGTACTGCTGCACGGACACCGCGATGAACCGCGTGCGCCCCAGCGCGCGCAGGCGGTCGTCCATGAAGCCGTGAAAGCCGCCGCCGTCGCCCGACACGATTACATGCGCGCGCAGTACGCGTCGAGGTCGGGCGGCGCGAGCCCGCGCGGATGCCCTTTGCGCTGCGTTGTCAACGTGGAGAGAATCAGGCGGAACTGCGGCAAGTGTGGCGATCGTTCAGAAACCTGTCGACGGACTTCGGGCGAGTTCGGTGAATTCGCGCCGGGCCACAAACCTTGCTGCGAGCGGTTTGCGATAGTGTGAAGCGCGCGGCAGATGCCGCTCGAGGGCAAAGTGCTGTCGGATCGGACCGAAGCAGCCGAGGAATGCCGGCGTGCGTTTCGGGTTGCGAAAATCCCGCATGCGCCAGTCGCGTTCGCGCGTCGGCTGGCGGCTGTTCTCAGCCCGGTTGTATAGCCGGGCCGCCGCTTTGACGAACACATGCTTCACGCTCGCCGGTTCAGGAATTTCCGCGCTTGCCGCCGGATAGCTGCGCAACTGATCGGTAACGATCTTGCGTGGCGCGGGACTTGAGCGCAGAACGCGCCTGAAGAAGCGTTTGGCGGCAACCTTGTCGCGCCGCAAGATGTCCAGCTCGGCACCGCGCTCGTCGACCGCCCGCCACAGCACGTATGGCTCGCCGCGCTGCGTCACGAACATCTCGCCGAGGTGCCATGTGCTGCCCGGCTTGCGGCGCGCCGCTCTGACCAGGTGTGCGAAGTCCGCGCCGAATTTATCGCACCAGCATCGGATCGTCTCGTACGTCACGATCACGCCGCGCTCGAAGAGCAATCCCTCAATGTCACGCAAGCTCGACTGGAAGCGAAAATGCCCGCGCACCGCGCAACTGACAGCGCTGGTCGGGAAACGATGACCGTGATAAAAGCGATTTCGATTTCTTCATCACCACATCCTACGCGCTCGACCCTACAACCTGACAATACCCCGGCACGTAATGCCTGCAACGTCTTGGCGAGACATGAACCTCTTTGAGTCCGAGACAGATGGCTTTCGCGCCGGGTTCGCAATTTGGCGGCAGCGCGGCTGCCGCGCGAACCGACTGAGAGAGCATGCGGTCCGGGAGGGGGAGAGGGCTTGCGGCCGTGCCTGGGCGAAGCCGTCCCGGCAACCATTACGCCGCGGCTCGCTGGCTCAGGTTTAACAACACCACGCCGGCCACAATAAAGGCCATCCCCGAAAGCTTCGCAAGCGACGTACCCTCATCGAATACGATCACGCCGACCAAAGCAGTGATTGCTGTGCCGGCACCGGCCCAGATCGCATAAGTAATTCCAATTTCAAGCTGTTTTGTAACAATGCCCATCAGCCATATTGCGCCAACGTAGCACACCCCCATCGCGACTGTATACGAGGGGCGACTTAAGCCATCCGAGCACTTCAGAAATACTGTTCCGACTACTTCGGAAAGAATTGACAGTGAAAGTAATATCCACGGACTCATGATTATCGACTCACAAATATTGGCCGATCTGGGATCGATAGAGCGCATGGAAATGACGCATGCCATCTTCGAGAGGGCTTTGGTACGGCCCCACCTCACAGCCGCCACGTTCCCAAAGTGCGCGCCGGCCTTCGTGCATCCTCTCGCCGATCAGGTTGTCCTCAATTGCAGTCTCAATATATGCTTCGGCGGCAATCCGGGCGCTCGTGATCGAATCTGTGTCAAACAGAATAATTTCTTCCGGATGGAAGAATTCGACATTATTGACGCTGTGTCCGGCGCCGTTGGGGAAGACCGTTGATATCACAAGCACGAGAGGATACCACTCGATCATGACATTCGGGTAAATGTAGAGCCATATTGCTCCATAGTTCGGGAGATCCGATCCATAGTAATCCAGTACTGCGCGATGCCACTTTCGGTAGATCTCGCTGTTTCCCGGCCTCCGCAGTGTGTCTTTGATGCCGACCATCTGCACGCTATACCACTCGCCAAATTTCCACTGGATATTGTCGCAAGTCACGAAATTGCCGAGGCCAGGATGAAATGGCGCGACATGGTAGTCTTCCAGGTAAAACTCGAGGAACGTTTTCCAGTTGTAATTCACGCGATAGCTTTCCGATTTGTCCGGTACATATCGAGTGAAATCAACGATCTCGGCGATCTCTGATGGCAAAGACGCCATCGCGCTCGCAACGTTATGCGGAGCCGCCTCGTATATGATCCCGTTCCATTTTTGTGTCGCGAAATTTTCCAGGTTCAGGCAGGGATTCTCGGGGAAATGCGGCGCTCCGAGCAGGGTTCCGTTGGGGGCGTACGTCCATTGATGCAATGGGCACGTTATGTAAGAAGCGGTCCCACGCCCCTGCAGTATGGTGGCCTGACGATGTCGACAAACGTTCGACAGTAAATTGATGCCATTTTCGGCATGAACCATGATCCGTCCGTTGTTTTCATGAGAGAGCACTAAATAATCCCCGACGTGCGGGATCCACTGCTCATGTCCGAGGTACTGCGGAAAGACTTCGAAGATCAGATCGCGCTCGAGTTTTAAAACGTCTTCGTCAAAATAGGATTTGACTGGAAGCTGAGCAAAACGATTATCTGGCATAATGCAGCTCTCTATATCGATCACTTGGACGGCTCTCTCTCTCGGTGATATTTCCAATTTTGTGCGAGCGAATTAGAAGTCGATCCGCCGTGTTCTCGACTTGCCTTGCAGATGGGCAGGCCTGTGCCTTACAGATAGACAGGCCTGCATACTCTACGGATGGAGTCCCTCGTCTGCAACAACTTTTTTCGCTACTGTCGTGGCACCAAATAAAGCATCGATTCAACTCTATGCGAAGCCACGCCGCGCATCGGTCAGCGCATGGACGCGCGACAGCCATGGAATGGTTACTTAATTTCCATCTTCCTGTAATAAGTTGTCGGGCGAGAGACGGGACATTCTGGAGAGAGGAGCCCACTTTTTTACCCAGCGCGGCTACTGCGTCGTTCGTGATTTCGTGAAGGAAAAATGCACCCGATCTCGCGATTTTGTACGGTGTTAGATTGATATCCGGAGTGCTTGACAAGCAATAATGTAATTATTTGACGCAGAAACAACTGCACGGGATTGGTGATGCCAGTATATGAATTAGAAATATTCCATCATTAAAATGGTGCACTTGGTCGTATGCAAATCTGTTTGTTTTCTCTTTCCCGCGTTCTGAACGATCGATGGACTGCGAATTACCAAGGTTATGCCACGCGGACGCCCGTTCCATTCGACGGCGCATGCCGGTAAATGAGGCGGGCGACGGTCAGGTTCTGCAAAGGGCGCTGTCAACGTGGAGAGAATCAGGCGGAACAGCGGCAAGTGTGGCGATCGTTCAGAAACCTGTCGACGGACTTCGGGCGAGTTCGGTGAATTCGTGCCGGGCCACAAACCTTGCTGCGAGCGGTTTGCGATAGCGTGAAGCGCGCGGCAGATGCCGCTCGAGGGCAAAGTGCCGTCGGATCGGGCCGAA
Organism: Burkholderia sp. BDU5; assembly: GCF_001522845.1. Taxonomy (NCBI): domain Bacteria; kingdom Pseudomonadati; phylum Pseudomonadota; class Betaproteobacteria; order Burkholderiales; family Burkholderiaceae; genus Burkholderia; species Burkholderia sp. BDU5. Next base: position 133,162 of record NZ_LOWC01000015.1, read on the forward strand.
GCAGCCGAGGAATGCCGGCGTGCGTTTCGGGTTGCGAAAATCCCGCATACGCCAGTCGCGTTCGCGCGTCGGCTGGCGGCTGTTCTCAGCCCGGTTGTTTAGCCGGGCCGCCGCTTTGACGAATACATGCTTCACGCTCGCCGGTTCAGGAATTTCCGCGCTTGCCGCCGGATAGCTGCGCAACTGATCGGTAACGATCTTGCGTGGCACGGGACTGATCGCCGCGGCATCGGCGGATCGGGGCGAGCCCGCGCATGCGCGAGCACGGCGGTCGACGGGCGATGCGCTACTTCGGCGGCAGCGAACGGACGAATTCGAGCGCCGCGTCGAGCAGCCGGCGACGGAGCGCATCGTTGCCGTACGCCTCCGGCGCGACGCGCACCCAGCCTTGCATCGGCCTGCCGCGCGAGATCATCCGTACGATGCCTGACCGCTGCAACGCCCAGCCATCGTTGTCCTTGCCGAGCCTGACGAGCATTCCGTCGTCGCGGGCGCAGCAGAGCAGGTTGCCGTCGAGCAGCCATGCCCAGCCGCCGAACATCGCCTTCGCGGTGAGGTTGCGCTCGAACTTCAGTTCGTCGTCGACGAGCGCTTCGAGGTCGGGATCGCGAGCCATGCGACGTTTTCCGTTGATGGGCGGCGCAGCGTGCGCTGTGCGCTGGTGAGCGTGCCGACCGCGCCGGCATCTTTCATCGTAGCGCGTGTGCGGCGCGGCGCAAATGCGCATGCCGGCGCTCGGGGGCGCCATTTTTCGAAGAGCGTCCTGGATGCGCGTGAGCGAGGCGCACCGTGCGCTGGGCGGGGCGATGCCAATGCCAATGTCGACGTCCGACGTCCGGTAGACGGTGGACGGCGAATTGCGAATGGCCAATGATCGATGGCGAACGGCGAACGGCGAACGGCGAACGGCGAACGGCGAACGGCGAACGGCGAACGGCGAACGGCGAACGGCGAACGGCGCGCATGCCGCTTGCATTTCGTCGTTCGTCGGGATGTCGCAGGTAGCAGCCGGCGCCGCCTGCCGCGCGGTCAATAGCCGTGCGTGACGAGCGACAGCACCGACAGATCCGGATGCGTGCCGTCGACGATGCTGCAGCCGATCGACACCGCTTCGTGGAACGCCTCGTCGGCGGTGCGAAAGCTCTCTTCGCCGTCCGCGTGAAACGGCACGGTGTGGCCGGGCAGCTTTGGATCGGCGCCCGGATGGCACACGTAGCCCGTGTACGTGTAGCGGTTCGCGCCGGCTTGCGTCGGGGTCGGCGACACGTGAATCTCGAAGCCTTCGTAATCGACTTGTCGAGACGGAATCGGCGATTCGGACATGGCTGTCTCCTGGGTCGCGCCCGGCGCCCGGCGCCGATCGCGCGGTCGTTTTTCGTTGTCGTCCTTTGAAGAAAATTCTAGGCGATCGAATCCCGAATAGCTCGTTGTCTCCCGCCGGGAACGGCTTGCCATCGATCGATTGACTTTTTTTCGATCGATCGATCGACCGGCCCGGCCCGGCCCGGCTCGGCCCGGCTCGGCCCGGCTCGGCTCGGCTCGGCTCGGCTCAGCTCGACTGGCGGCGTTGGGTGAATCCGCGGCGCGCCGCTTGCTGCGCGACGGACTCGTTTACTGCAGGAGGCACCATGCGACCCGAATTTTCTCGAAGCATATGGCGAGCGGTCGCCGTCGGCGTGACGGCGGCCGGATTGGCGGTAGCGATGTCCTCGTGCTCGAAGCAGGGCGGCAGCGCCGCATCCGCCGGCGGGTGAGGACGGACCGCGCCGACCGGGCGCGCGGCGCGCATCGGACGTGCCGCGCGCCGGCGCTCGATCGGGAGAGGGCGTCGGCTGGAGCCGCACGCTGATTCCCGCCGACGAGCCATGCGAACCATACGAGCCGCCCGGCGGCAATTCGGCGGAAAGGCCGCAGCAACCGTTCGCTCGGTCCGGGCGAATTCGCCGGGCAGCGGCGGCGTCGCGGGCGCGAACGAGCGTCCGTTCGACGTCGATACCGACCGCGACGTTCGTGCGTTCGAAACGAGCGCCGCCGAACTCGACAGCAATACGGATCGCACGGAGAGGCCGAGCGCCCGTTGGCGGACGGCGGCTCGACGCTCGACGAACACGCGGATTTCGAGCCGGTCTGCACCGAGCGAGCGCCCAAGTCGACGCGCAAGGGCTGAGCGGGGCGCGGCGTTTTTTTACAATGCGAGCGCAAATCGCGGCGGCGCCAGCCGAGTCGCGCCGGCAGCGAATCGAACTGCAGGGTGCTGCGTCTCTTGCGCCGCATGAGTGCCCGGCAAACGGCCCGATCGATTCGAGCAGCGTCGACCGAGCGGCTGTTTGCACGACGTAGCGAATTTTCCCGTTTTGTGTCGCGCGACGGGTCCTCGGCCGAATCAGTCATCGGCGCTGCATCGTCCGCATCCGTCGGGCAACGGCCATCGTCGACCGCCGCCGCCTCGCTGCCGTTCGCCACGCACCGTGGCGTGTCAATCGGGAGCGCGAGGATCGACTCATTCAGCCCGGCGGAGCTTGCCGCATGCAGGCCGCCGCGCCCGTACCGCCGGCGTCTTCAGACGGGCCGGCGCGTCTGAAGACGCAGATCGGCGCGATCAGTCGAAAGCCAGGACGGAATGGTATAGATGCAGCAGATCGTCGGTGGTCGCGAATCCGTCGATTCGAAGCCATGACTTGCCCGGCGCCGCGCGCAGCAGGAAGACCGGGTTGTGATCCATCTTGTCCTGCCGGTACACGTTGAAGGCTTTCTGCGCGGCGATGCTCGCCGCCGCCGTTCCCGTGTAGTGCTGCCACTCCGGTCCCGCACCGAACTTCGCTGCGTACTCGCGCAGGCGCGCAGGCGTGTCGTTTTCCGGATCGATCGAAATCGACACGATGTGGACTTTGTCGCGGTCCGCGCCGAGCTCGTGCTGGAGTTGCGACAGGGTCTGACTGATCACCGGGCAGATCGATGTGCAGGTGGTGTAGATGAACGTCAGCACGACCGGACGTCCGTCGTCGAGCTCGTCTTTCAGCGCGACGGTCTTGCCGTCGTCGCGCACGAGCGTCACGGCCGGTACGGTATAGGCCACCGTCGATGTCTTCATGCTCGACATCATCATGTGGTGATGCGCATGCATGTCTTCTTGAGCCGATGCCGGATGTCCGATAAGCGTGAGCGCGCCGGCCGCGATCAGCGTGTTGGCGAATGTGGAAAGCTTCCCGATCATGTTCATTTCAGTCTCCCTGAGTGGTGAGCCGCGTTGCTCGTCGTCGGCTTGGGCGACGCGCTTGCAGCGTGGCGAATCATCGTCCTGCGAATCGGACAGGGCGATGTCGGCGTCTACGGAACGGTCCACGCTCCGTCGGCCACGATGCGCGTGCCGCTCGTGTCCGCGAAGTGAACCATGTAGCCGCCTTTCGATGCGAGGCGCTGTCCCGGCGCAAGCGTCAGGCGCGGATAGTAGCCGGTGATCACACGCTGTTCGAGCGTGTCTTCGATGCGCTCGACGAGATAGTCGCGAACGTAGGTTCCGGTCACGTGGCCGAGCGCTTCTTCGAGCAACACGCACGCGAGGAAGGTGTCCGCTTGAACCTGTTGATCGACGATCGGGACGTGTCTGGTGGCCGCCCAGTCGAGCATGTAGTCGACGCGTCGGCGCACGCGATCGGGCATGTCGAACGGATACGCGATGTGCGTGACCGCACGCCAGCCGCCAGGCAGCGGCGCATGATCGAGGCCGCCCATCATGCCGGACATATAGACCATCCGCGTCGGCGCGGCTTGGCCCAACGTCGCGATATCGGCGGGGCGCAGCCACAGCACGAGCGCGTCGTTTTTCGAGATGCCGTTCAACGCTTTCACGGCGCGATCGGCCGGCATCAGCGCGTGGCGAGACACGTCGAATCCCCGTGCACGCAAGGCGGTGGCGAGCGCTTGCGCACCCGCTTCGCCGCTGTCGCCGACCCGATACACTTCGTGGACCGTTTGTGGCGCGACGTCGTGGCCGCCTCGGGCGATTGCCGACGCGATCAGTCCGGCCTCCAGCAGCACGCCGTTCGAGAAGTAGATCGAATAGAAGTCGTCGTTGCGGGCGTCCGGCACCTCGACGTTCGGAAACAGGCATGGAAGACGGGCGTGCTCGCAGAACGCGCGAACGGGCGCCCAGTTTCGCCCGCCCAGTCCCGAGATCACCGCGAACACCGGCTCGGCGGCCAGATGCCGGGCGAGCTGCGCTTCCCACGTCGATGCCGTGCCGCTCAGTTCCCAGACGTGCAGTTGCCAGCGGCGCGAAGCCGAGGCCGGCGCGTCGCTCGACATCGACAGATGCGGCGGGGCCGCGCTCGCCGGAAACGCGTCCTTGTCGGCGAAGTAGTGCCGCAGCACGTCGAGCGTTGCGCGGCGCTTCACGGGCTCGGCGTCCGGCGTCGTGATCGTCGCGAAATGCAGGACAGTGCCGGTGACGCCCGGCGCGGGCCGCGGATCGAGGCGTTTCAGGTAGCGGAGCAACGCCGCCATGTCGTCGTCGTTCAACGCGAAACGCGGCATCAGGTAGCCTAGGCGTTGGCCTTGCGCATCGATTCCGCTACGGATCGCACGGGCGAGCGTCACGTCGGTATAGGCGGCGCGATCGCTGCGCATGCTCTCCACGTACGGCATGCCGGGACGCTCCCCGCTCAGCGTGCTTGGATGGAACAGATACGTTCCGGCGATCGGCGGGACCGTCGTGAATCCCGATCTGGCTCCGAGGCCGCTGCGCCGATGGCAGTTGACACAGGCGACCGCGGGTCCTTCCATGTGTAAGCCGCCTTCGCGCAGCGCCTGAAGCGGCGCGCCGGAACTCAGCGTGCCGTTGCGATAGATCGCCTCGCCGGGATCGTTCGTCGGCGGTCCGTCCGCCCGCGCTGTCACGGTGGCGGACAGCGCGAGCGTCAGGGTGAACAGCGGCGCGAGCCGCGTCGGCACAAGCGCCGGCACAGCGGACGGATGCGCGGCGGCCGATGCGGCGGCCCCGGCTGTCCGACGCCATCCGCCATGCGAGCGGGCGTGGTCCGGCATCGGCGGTTTCGAATCTCCGCCGTGTTCTGGCAGCGCCCGTTCGGGCAGATCCTCGTCACGGCGCATCGATCAGCGCTTGCACCAGATTGCCGGCGATCGGACGTCCGAGTCCGGTGACGTAGTCGTAGCCGGGCATCGCGTCGCACAACGCGCCGCATGCGCCGTTCGCGCCGCTCGTGACGTCGTAGAAAGTCGTTCGGTACGAAGCGGACGCGATGCCGTACAGCACCGCTTCGACGGCGCTGACCGCATTCAGCGTGGATTTGCCGCGCTCGACCCGCACGCCGTTCGCGATCGCGAGCAGGCCCGACCATTGAGGCGCGCCCGCGCTCGTTCCGCCGACCACGAACCAGCCGCGCTGCCCGCCGTATCCGTACGAGTCGTATATCGCGAAACCCGGCGCCGGGTCTCCGGCGTAGGAGACGTCGGGCACGCCTCGCACGCCGGGCGTGTCGAACGGAATCCCATAGCGTGTCTGATACGGCGGCTCGGATTCGATTGCGCTCTGGCCGCCGCCGCTTCCGGGCCACGCCGTTTCGCCGACATAACGGCCGCTTGCGTCGGTGACGATCGTCGTCGCACCGACCCCGAGCACGTATGGCGACGCGGCGGGGTAGTCGACGGCGTTCCCGCCGTCGCCGGACGCGGCGACGAACGACACGCCGTTCGCGCTCATGAACTGGCCGTCAAATTGCGTTTCCGACAGAAACTCGCTGCCGCCCCAGCTCATCGACACGACTTTCGCGCCGGCGCCTTCGGGCGGCGCCGCGACGGCCGCGGCCACCGCGCTCATCATGTCGGTGAAGGTGTCGGATGCCGCTTCGATCAGCACGATCTTCGCGTCGGGCGCGATCGCATGCGCCCACTGGACGTCGAGCGAACTTTCCAGCGCCCAGCCGGCATCCGCGGGCGGACGGCTTCGATCGGCAGTGGCGTAGATCTTGGCGAAGCATCGATTGGCCGCATTGCAGGGCGGCAGGCCGAAGCTGCGGCTGAACGCGTCGAGATCCGCCTCGGCGTTGGGGTTGTCGTATGCGTCGACGATCGCGATGACTTGTCTGCTGCCGCGATAATTGCGCGGCAACTGATCGAATCCGTAGAAATTCCGGATCTGCGCCGGAGACAGGCCGCCCGGGCTCTCGGCCGTATGCCCGCGCAGATGGAACGGCGGGCGCGTGAAGCCGCGAGGCGGCCGATTCGGTTGCTGCGCAAACGGCGCGGCCGTCGAGAGCGCAAGCGTGGCCGTTGCGGCGAGCTTGCCGAGCGCATGCCGTAGCGAGTGTCGCTTCATGTCGTTTCTCTGCTGTGAGCGATCCGGACGGCGCCGGCGATCCTTCGATCGAGGGATCGTCGGCGAACGCACTGCGCAGCGCTATTGCACTTTGGCGCTCGTGAACGTCAACGCCGTTCCCGCGCCGGCGATTACGAGCCAGTTGGTCGGATCGGTGGTCACGACCGTGGCCGATCCCCCGGTCACGGCCGGCAGTTGATAAGCGTTCTTCGGCAGCAGCCACGTCATGTCCTGCAGGCTCGTCGGCTGCGACGCGCTGAACGACCAACCGCTGCCCGTATCGGTCGCTGTCCACGTGACGAGCAGGCGCCGCCTGTCGAACTGCGTCAACTGGTCCATCGTGTACCACTTGTACTGGCCCGATGCGATCAACGTGTTCGCATAGCTGAAGATGGTCGTGAGTATGTTCGGGTACCACGACGCGCCGAGCGGGTGCATGTAGATGAGGCGGGTCGTGCGATTGGCGACGACGAAGTTCATCAGCGATTCGTACCAGTTCGTGACGTCCGTCGTCGATACGCCGAACTCCTGGAACTCCTCGAACGTCGCGTACTTGCCGAACGGCATGACCGGGAACGCCCAGATGCCGGGATTCAGCAGCGCGCCGTTGCGGTACGCGCGGGTCTGCGCCATGCCGGTGTGGCCGGTGAAGTAGTAGCCCGAATAGCCGTTGCTCTCGAGCCAGGTCACGGCCCACGTCGGCGTGTTGCCTTCCGGCGCCGCCCATTCGACGTCGGGCTTGCCGGTGACCGACTGCACCGCCTGATGATTCAGCGTGAGGTACTGCTGGAACGTGCTCTGATCGGTCTCGCTCGCATTGGCGCCCCAGTAGTCGTGATCCCACCCGCCGTGACTGCCGATGTTGTGTCCTCGGCCGAGCAGATACTGCATCAGCTGCTTCGCCTGCGTGTTGTTGGTCAGATTGATGCCGAGGCCGTCGCCTATCGCCGCGTCGTCCGGGCCGGCCGTCACGACGATCGAGAACGGGCCGTTGTTCCAGATGCCGAGCGATTTCAGGTACAGCGCCGGCTGGATCATCTCTTCCGCGCAGAAGTGCCAGTTGAGCACCATTCCCGCCTGCGCCTTCGGCTCGAGCGACAGGTGCGGCATCGACAGCACGTTCGTCGTGAAGTAGTGCAGGAAGCCATGGAGCGGCATGCCGTCGGTTTGCCCTTCGAGGTAGCTGAGCGGCATGTTCACGAACAGCACGCCGCCGCTGCCGTACGGGTTGTAGCCGGCAACAAGGCCGAAGTTCGGCGAAGTCAGCAAGGTCGTGCCGCTGTACGTGCCCTGCGTGACGAAGCTCGGATACGTGAGAAAGCCGTACACGTAGCCCGAGATGCCTTCGAGCGCGTCCGTCGTCGCGGCGGTCGTCGTCGTGACGAGCGCGGACGTTCCGGTGGAAGTCGTCGACGTCGGCGCAGTCTTGCTGTTGGTCGACATCGGGGTATAGGCGCCGGACTTGACCTTCGAGCCTTTGAACACGCGACCGAGATTCAGGCTGATGTTGGTCGCAAGGCCGTTCTCGGTCTTGTAGTTGAAGTACGCGTTGTGGTTGTAGCCGGACAGGCCGCCCGGGTTGGTCGGGCTAGGCTGCAGATAGAGCACCTGGCTGGGCGACGCCGCGACCGATACGGACGCGGATGTCTTGACGGCAGTCGTAGTCGAGCCGGTGGTCGAGCTGGTAGTCGGCCAGGTCATCGACTTCCCGGGCGGGATCTGGAGCGTGCGCAAGGTGCTCCCCATGCCGGTCACGGGCCCGAGTCCGATCATGTTGCCGCCCAGCGAATCGTAGAGCACATAGCTGACGCCCGCCATCGCGCTGAATCTCGACTGCGGAATCGGATAGAAGCCGGTCGACGTGAGGACGCCGAAATCGTAGACCAGCATCACGTGCCCGCCGTTGAGCGCGTAGTTCTGAATCGCCGTCACGAGCGCATCGGCCGCGACGGTATGAACCTGATCGGGGAGGATGAGGCCTTGATACTGCTGAAGCGACGCGCCTGCCTGTTCGAACTGGCTGTCGTAGATGATCGAGATTTGCAGGCCTTCTTCCGATGCCGCGTCGAGCCAGGCGGATACGCGCGGATCGGGGAGCGTGAAGTTGTCCGGCAGCAGCAGCAGCAACTGGTTCGACACCGCGTTTGCTCGTCCGGGGACGATGGTCAGACATAGAGAAAACAGGATCAGGCATGTCCTGAGGAACCGAATCGACTTGACCAGCATGGTGCTCTCCCGTCGGGATGGACGACACGTGATATCCAACACTCCTGGCGTGCACCTCGTCCGGATACGCTCGGCGGCGACGCGTAGGGAACGACGTCGGCGGGCGAATTGAAGATGGATGGGCGACAGGCACGTTGCGAACCCGTGGCGTATTTTCGAGCGGGAAACAATCTGGCGCGGCATGGCTTCCATCAGGAAGTGCCGGATAACCAGTCATCCTCGAACGCGCATCGAGTCCGCCATTGGCAGCGCATTGAAAGAAGCTAGCAACGTGCCAAGTCGGCCGCTTGCCGGATGCATGGGGAAGCCGGGCGTACGCGGATGCCGCCGCGCTTTGGAATCGGCGAAAAATGTCGCAGCGTTGATACGTGACGCGCGGGGAGGGCGCGTTTCCATCGCCGCTAAGACATGACGGGCTTGGGCGCGACGAGGCGGCGACGTCGCTTCGCGAAATGAGACGACGCCGGCGTGCCGTCGGTACAGCGGATGGCGACGCCGCCGACATCGTGTGACGAATGCGCTCGCGCTAGGCGAGGTATTGAACGGCTACGCGCGAGCGACGCGAAACGCGGCGAACGGGGCAAAAATGATGCTGGTATGCAACATCGGCCTTCGTCATTTCACCTTGAACGCGTAGTCGCCCTGAGTCCGATGCCCGTCGGAGGCCACGGCCACCCAGTGCACGGTGTACTTGCCGGGCGCCAAGGGGGGTAACGGGACGCTGATCGTCTTCGCGTCGTTCGGTGCGACGGTTGCCTTGGCGGTGTTCACGGGCTTGCCCGCCGCATCGCTGACCGTGAGGGCGCTGAAGGCAGGCTCGAGCGGACCGTTGAAGACGATCGTCACGTTCGCGGGCGGCGATACCTCGGCGCCCGCCGACGGCGATTGCGTTTGCGGGAAGACATGCGCGAAAGCTGCCGAAGGGATCGCGCAGCAGGCGATCGTCGCCACTGCGGCGCAAGCGCCGCGAAGCCGGCCGAATAGGATCATGTTCATTCTCCCTTGCCGAAGAGGGGTTTGCCGAGCGAGTTGGGTAAGACGTCGTCCAGATAGAGATGCGCCTGAAGCAGGATGCCGACGCCTTTGCCGCTCGCATGATTGACGGGAATCTGCGCCTCGACGCCGAATTGCCCCCAGCGATTGAGCCACAGCAGGCCGGGGTTGACGGTCCCGGTGGTATGCCCCGAGCATGGGCCGCCGGTGCAAGTGTTCATCGGGAACTCGACAACCGGAATCAGATTGCTGAAAGGCGCCTTGAGCCCGACGTCCTGCACGTAGTTCTGCAGATAGGGCAGGCTGTATTGCAAGGTGACGCCCCAGTTCAGCGAATCCGGATCGGCGCTGCTGGTTGTCAGGCGCGGCCCGACGGTGCCCGTGATCGCCAATGGGCGCAGATATTTCAGGCCGTCGGGTAGATCGCCGAAACCCTTGCCGAAGTAAAGCGTCGGCGTGAGCGCGGAGTGCGGGTCGGCGATCGCCTTCGAACCGGTTCCGCCGAGTTCGGCCACCACGCCGGCCGACGCCATGAATTCGTGTGCGGCGTTCACGTAGAAGCGATACTTGGCGCCGACCGCGAAGTTGTCGAATCCTCGTGCCGAGCCGCCGTTCGCAGCGTTCACGTTCACGTAGGTTCCCGTCACCGACAACGCGAAACTCGGCGTGATCAGCTTGTCCCATTCGAGCGTCGTCGTGTTGGTGTTCTGGGTGTCGCCGTCGTCCGTCTGCGACTTGAGGTGCCCGAATTCGAGATTGAGCTCGTCGCCGACGCCGGGGTCGTCGACCGCCATCGTCGCCGGGAATACGCGATTGCCCGCGATGGCGTGGGCGGCGGCAAGAGAAGGCGCGAAAAGCGTGGCGGCGACGGCAGCCGGAATGACGAGCGTCGCGAGTGCCGGCATGCTGCTGCGAGGTGCGATGGTGCGCATGATTTCTCCTTTTTGAATGGTCGCATGTGTGCGGTCGCGCATCCGTCGACGGATGCGCGACTCCGCGGCGACGCAATGGCACGCGCGTCGCCGCAAGACTGCTTCAATCAGGATAGGACGGGTGGGGCGCGTGGCTGCGCAGCAATGAACGGGAAGACGCGACGAGGCGGCGAAATCGGTGCGGCGGCAGTCGCCTGAACTGTCCAACTCGTCGGCGCGAATTCGGCGGTCGTGCTCGGTACCACCGGCGTGTGCGCGAGCAGTCCGCAATACGCGCATGCCTGCCAATGAGCCGCTTTTTCGGACGACGGCGACGAGCCGGATGACGTCGCGTCGTTGTTGTCCTGCGCGGAGCAGAAAGCGCTCGACAGCTCGCCGAAATGATGGCTGTTCGAAAGCGTGTGCGAAACCGTCGGCGCGAGCGCCGCCATCAGGATTGCAAGCAATCCGAGAATGCTGCCGATCTTGCGATGGAGAAGGCTGCGCATGGCCTTGACGGAATGACGAACGGGCTCGTGAGCTGCGGCGGATTATGTCATGAGTCGCCGGTATTTCCGATCAGGGTGTCCCCGACGGAAGCTTGATCGGGATCATCGTGCGCCGTGTTGCGCTGACGTTTCCGCGGTCATGTCGCGGTTCGCCGCCGGGCGACGTCGGCGGCGGCCGATTCCGGGCGGTCGACGATTCGATTCAGGTGCGAAAACGATTTCAGCTTTCGTGGCGTTTGAGGGCGCACCGGATTGATCGCATTCGCCTGCCGGTACAGGCGCGGCCCAAGACTCGAGGCCGGCCCAGGATCGTCGCGGCGCGAAAGACCGCTTGGAGCGGCTTACGGCTTGCTTGCCGCGCGCGACGCATGTCCGTGACCGAATCGAGGAGGCTCGATGCGAGCACGGCGGGCGAGTGGATATCGAGACTTCGGCCGACAGGTTTTTCTACAGAGGGCGTGCCGTTCAGGATTCCCAACATTGATTCGTCATCTTCTCGGTGAATCGACATTGAAACGCGCCCGTCGGCGGCCGGGCTCTTTGGGGGCGTACGCCGTCGGCGCCGATGCGATGCCGATCGACTTGCCGGTCGACACGGCCTCCGGTGCTTCCTGCATGGAGGCGTGGGCCGGTTTCGCGCCTCCATGCCGCCGTGCATCTTGGCGCTCGGCGCGGCTTGCGGCGGCGGTGACGCCGGCGATTGCTACATCAGCACGATGTCGTACTGCTCCTGACTCAGATTCGACTCGACCTGCAACGACACCGGCTTGCCGATGAAGTCGATCAGCATCGCGAGATGCTGCGATTCCTCATCGAGAAAGAGATCGATCACCTGCTGCGACGCGATCACGCGGAATTCGCGCGGATTGAACTGCCGCGACTCGCGCAGGATTTCGCGCAGGACGTCGTAGCAGACGGTGCGCGACGTCTTCACCTGGCCCTTGCCTTGGCAGGTCGGGCACGGCTCGCACAGCACGTGCGCGAGCGATTCGCGTGTGCGCTTGCGCGTCATCTCGACGAGCCCCAACTGCGAGAAGCCGTTTACCGTCACGCGCGTGCGGTCGCGCGCGAGCGCCTTCTTCAGCTCGGCGAGCACCGCGTCGCGATGCTCGGCGTTCTCCATGTCGATGAAGTCGATGATGATGATCCCGCCGAGGTTGCGCAGCCGCAGCTGCCGCGCGATCGTGTGCGCGGCCTCGAGATTCGTCTTGAAGATCGTGTCGTCGAAGTTGCGCGCGCCGACGTAGCCGCCCGTGTTCACGTCGATCGTCGTCATCGCTTCCGTCTGGTCGATCATCAGGTAGCCGCCCGATTTCAGATCGACGCGCCGCGACAGCGCCCGCTGGATCTCGGTTTCGATGTTGTACAGGTCGAAGAGCGGCCGCTCGCCGGTGTAGTGGTGCAGCTTCGGGCTCACGGCCGGCGTGAACTCGCCCGCGAAGTCGACGAGCCGCTGGTACGTCTCGCGCGAATCGACCTGGATGCGCGTCGTGTCGTCGTTCGCGAAATCGCGCAGCACGCGCTGCGCGAGATCGAGATCCTGATACAGCAGGCTCGTCGCGGGCAGGCGCTGGCCTTGCGCCACGATCGTCGCCCAGGTCTTGCGCAGGTACGTAACGTCGGCGGCGAGCTCGTCGCCCGTCGCGTCCTCGGCGATCGTGCGCACGATGTAGCCGCCTTTCTCGTCGGCGGGAATCACGGCGGTCAGCCGCGCGCGCACGGCCTCGCGCTCGGTCTCGCTCTCGATCTTCTGCGAGATGCCGATGTGCGGCTCCTGCGGCAGGTAGACGAGCGTGCGGCCCGCGATGCTGATCTGCGTCGACAGCCGCGCGCCCTTCGTGCCGATCGGGTCCTTGATCACCTGAACCATCAGCGTCTGCCCCTCGAACACGATCTTCTCGATCGGCTGGTGCACGACGGCGGGCGCGTCGCCCGCGCGCGGCTGCCAGATGTCGGCGACGTGCAGGAACGCCGCGCGCTCGAGTCCGATGTCGATGAACGCCGACTGCATGCCGGGCAGCACGCGCACGACCTTGCCGAGATAGATGTTGCCGACGCGCCCGCGCGACAGCGTGCGCTCGACGTGAAGCTCCTGCACCGCGCCTTGTTGGACGAGCGCGACCCGCGTTTCCTGCGGCGTGATGTTGATCAGGATTTCTTCGTTCATGGTGTGATTCAGAAGGAGACGTGCGCCGCGCGAAGCAGCGCCGCGGTCTCAAAAAGGGGCAGACCCATGATACCCGAATGGGAACCGTCGATTCGTTCGACGAATTCCGCCGCGCGCCCCTGGATCGCATAGGCGCCCGCCTTGCCGAACGGTTCGCCGCTCTCGACATAGCGCGCGAGCGCGGCGGGCGCCGCCGCCGCGAAACGGACCTCGGAGCGCGATAGCGCGGGCGGCATCAGCTCGCCCGTCGCGTCGATCACGGCGAGCGCCGTCAGTACTTCGTGCGTGCGGCCGGCGAGGCGCGTGAGCATCGCGAGCGCGCCGGCGGCGTCGGCGGGCTTGCCGAGGATCGCGCCGTCGATCGTCACGGTCGTATCGGCGACGAGCACGGGCGCGGCCGGCTTGCCGTTCGCGACGAGCCGCGCGCGCGCCGCTTCGGCTTTCGCGACGCACACGCGCAGCACGTAATGGTCGGGCGCCTCGTCCGGCAACTCGGCTTCGAGCGCTTCGGCGTCCTCATGGGGCGCGGGCGTCAGCAGTTCGTAGCGCACGCCGAGCTGATCGAGCAGTTCCCGGCGGCGGGGGCTTTGCGAGGCGAGGTAAATGAACGGGTAGGACGGGGCAGCAGCGCTGTCGGGCATCGTCTTGTCTCGATGGGCGCGTGCGCGACGCGTCGGGCGACGGCCGCTACGCGCGATGATAGGGGTGATTCTGCGTGATGCTCCACGCGCGGTAAAGCTGCTCGGCGAGCAGCACGCGAACCATGCCGTGAGGCAGCGTGAGGCTCGACACGCGCAGCAGCAGTTCGGCGCGCGACTTGAGCGCCGGATCGAGCCCGTCGGCGCCGCCGATCACGAACGCGACGTCGCGGCCGTCCAGCTGCCACGCGGGCAGCGCCTGCGCGAGCTGCATCGTGGTCCAGTCGCGGCCGCGCTCGTCGAGCGCGACGACGCGCGCGTGCTTCGGCAACGCGGCCTCGATCCGCTGCTTCTCCGCGGCCATCACGCTCTCGGCCGTGCGCGAGCCCGAGCGCAGCTCGGGCTTCACCTCGCGCAGCTCGATTCGCAGCTCGGGCGGCATCCGCTTCGTATATTCGTCGAAGCCGGTCGCGATCCAGCCGGGCATCTTGTGGCCGACCGCGACGATGTGCAGTTTCATGGCGGCGAAAGCAATGAAGGCGGCGAGGCGGCGCGTCAGCGGCGGCGGGCGGCCGTCGTCTTGCGGGCCGGGCGCGCGACGGGGGCCTCGTCGTCCGCGTCGTCGTCTTCATCGGCGCCGTCGGCGGCGCGCGCGCCGCGCGCATTCGGCGACGCCGGGCCGCCCAGCTTCATCCGCACGGGCTTGTCGCCCCAGATTTCCTCGAGGTTGTAGTACTGGCGCAGCGCAGGCTGCAGGATGTGGACGACCGCGTCGCCGCAGTCGACGAGCACCCATTCGCCCGTGTCCTCGCCCTCGGAGCTGACGACGTCGCCGCCTGCTTCCTTGACCTTGTCGCGCACGTTGGACGCGAGCGCCTTGGTCTGCCGGTTCGACGTGCCGGACGCGACGATCACGCGGTCGAACAGCTCGGTCAGATGGCTCGTGTTGAACACTTTGATGTCTTGTGCCTTGATGTCTTCGAGAGCGTCGACGATCACGCGCTGGAGTTTGCGGATATCCATGGAATCAGGGATGGTAGAGACGGTGTTGGAGAATATAGGCCCAGACGGCGCCGGGCACGTGCTCGGCGGATGCGTCGGGCACCTGCGCGCGTCGCGCGATGCATGCGCGCAGGTGCGCGCGGATGTCGGTCGCGGCGACGTCGAGCGAGAGCGTCGTGTCGATCAGCAGGCGCCCGGCGGGCGTCGCCTGCAGCACGTCCGCGCTCGCCTGCCGGCTCGCGATCTCGGCCGCGACGGCGGGCGACGCCGCCGCGAAGTCGAAGCCCGGCCGCGTCGCCGCGCACACGTGCGCGAAGTCGAAGAGCCTGCGCCAGTCGCGCCACGTGTCGAGGCGCACGAGCTGGTCGGCGCCGATCAGCAGCGACAGCGACGCGTCGGGGCCGATCAGCTTGCGCCAGCGCTCGAGCGTCTCGACGGTGTAGGTCGGGCCGGCGTGCTCGATCTCGTCGGTCGCGACGCTGACGGCGACCCCCGGCAGCACGAGCGAGCCCGCCGCCGCGCGGGTCATCGCGAGCCGGTGCTCGGCCGACGAGACGTCCTGCTTCTGATACGGCTGGCCGGCCGGCATCAGCACGAGCTCGGTCAGGCGCAGCGCGTCGGCGAAGCGGCGCGCGAGCGCGAGATGGCCGTCGTGGATCGGATCGAACGTGCCGCCGAGCATGCCGATGCGGCGCGGCAGCGGGGGCGGGCTGGCGTTGTCGGGAGGCAGAACGGGTCCTTTCGCGGGATCGGCTCGGCGGGCGGCGGGGCGGCTCATGCCCAGTCGCGCGGCGCGAGGAAATCGCTGTAAAGGCGCGCCTCCGGCGTGCCCGGTTCCGGGCGCCAGTCGTAGCGCCAGCTCGCCGTCGGCGGCATCGACAGCAGGATCGACTCGGTGCGCCCGCCGCTTTGCAGGCCGAACAGCGTGCCGCGGTCGAACACGAGATTGAACTCGACATAGCGGCCGCGCCGGTACGCCTGGAACGCGCGCTCGCGCTCGCCGTACGGCGTGTCGCGGCGCCGCTCGACGATCGGCAGGTACGACGGCAGGAACGCGTCGCCGATGCTCTGCAGCATTTCAAACGAGCGTTCGAAGCCGAGCTCCGAGAAGTCGTCGAAGAAGATGCCGCCGACGCCGCGCGCCTCGTTGCGGTGCTTCAGGAAGAAATAGTCGTCGCACCACTTCTTGAAGCGCGGGTACAGATCGGCGCCGAACGGGTCGAGCGACGCGCGGCACGTGCGATGGAAATGCTGCGCGTCTTCGTCGAAGCCGTAAATCGGCGTCAGATCCATGCCGCCGCCGAACCAGAACACGGGCGCTTCGCCCGGCTTCGTCGCGATCAGCATCCGGACGTTCATGTGGACGGCCGGGCAGTACGGATTGCGCGGGTGCAGCACGAGCGACACGCCGAGCGCCTCGAAGCCGCGTCCGGCAAGCTGCGGACGCGCGGCGCTCGCGGACGGCGGCAGCGCGTCGCCCGCGACGTCGGAAAAGCCGACGCCCGCGCGCTCGAAGAAGCCGCCTTCCTCGAGGATGCGCGTGCAGCCGCCGCCGCGCAGCCGCTCGCCGGGGCCGCGCTGCCACGCGTCGGAGGCGAGCGGGGTGCCGTCGAAGGCGCCGAGCGCATCGGCGATGCGCGTCTGCAGCCCTTGCAGATACGCGCGTACTCGGTTGACGTCGTAAGTCGAATCGGTCATCGATGTGGGGCGGCGTCCGCCTGACGGACGCCGTCAAAAAATGCTTCTGCCGGGCATTCTAGCGAACCCCGGCAGAGGAGAGGGCGCGCCGGCCGCGAAGCCGGCGGGCGAGTGGCGGCGGCGCGGCGGGTCAGACCGTCTTGCGGCTGAGCGCGCGGTAGCCGATGTCGCGGCGGTACTGCATGCCCTCGAAGTTGATCTGGTTGACCGTTTCGTATGCGGCCTGCTGCGCGCCGCGCACCGAATCCGCGAGGCCGACGACGCACAGCACGCGCCCGCCCGACGTGACGAGCTTGTCGCCGTCGAACGTCGTGCCCGCGTGGAACGTCACAGAATGCGCAGTTTCCGCCGGAACCCCGTTGATCCGGTCGCCCTTCCTCGGTGAATCGGGGTAGCCGTGCGCGGCGAGCACGACGCCGAGCGCGGTGCGGCGGTCCCAGTCGAGCTCGACCGTGTCGAGCGTGCCCGCGATCGCCTGCTCGACGACCTTCGAGAAATCGCTCTTCAGGCGCGCCATGATCGGCTGCGTCTCCGGGTCGCCCATCCGGCAGTTGAATTCGAGCGTGCGCGGGTTGCCGTCCTTGTCGATCATCAGGCCCGCGTACAGGAAGCCAGTGAAGCGGATGCCGTCCTTCTCCATCCCGCGCACGGTCGGCATGATGATCTCGCGCATCACGCGCGCGTGCATCTGCGGCGTGACGATCGGCGCGGGCGAGTACGCGCCCATGCCGCCCGTGTTCGGGCCGCGGTCGCCGTCGAGGAGGCGCTTGTGATCCTGGCTCGACGCGAGCGCGAGCGCGTTCTTGCCGTCGACCATCACGATGAAGCTCGCTTCCTCGCCGTCGAGGAATGCCTCGATCACGACGCGCGCGCCGGCGTCGCCGAGCTTGTTGCCGGACAGCATCATGTCGACGGCCTCGTGAGCCTCTTCCAGCGTCGTCGCGACGACGACGCCCTTGCCGGCCGCGAGGCCGTCGGCCTTCACGACGATCGGCGCGCCCTTCGAATCGATGTACGCGTGCGCGGCGGCCGCGTCGGTGAAGGTTTCGTAGTCGGCGGTCGGAATGCCGTGGCGCTTCATGAACGCTTTCGCGAAATCCTTCGAGCTCTCGAGCTGCGCCGCTTCCTTCGTCGGGCCGAAGATTTTCAGGCCGCGCGCGCGGAAATGGTTGACGATGCCCACCGCGAGCGGCGCTTCCGGGCCGACGAGCGTGAACGCGACGCCTTCGGACTCGGCGAAATCGGCGAGATCGTCGAGCGAGCTCAGATCGACGTTCTTCAGGCGCTCGTCCTGCGCGGTGCCGCCGTTGCCGGGCGCAACGTAGACGAGCTGGACGCGCGGCGACTGGGCGAGCTTCCAGGCGAGCGCATGTTCGCGGCCGCCGGAGCCGACGACGAGTAGTTTCATGGGATTCCCCGCAGACTAGAAAATAGGACGGCCGGCGCGCACGAAGCGGGCCGGCCGCGAGATTCGGCTGCGGCCGCCTTTCGCCGGAAAGTGCGGCCGCGCAACGTTCATTCCTCGACGACGACGGCGTTCGTGTACACCTCCTGCACGTCGTCGAGATTTTCGAGCGCGTCCAGGAGCTTTTGCATCTTCGCCGCGTCTTCGCCGGTGAACTCGACCTCGTTCTGCGGCTTCATCGTGACTTCGGCGAGTTCGGCCTTGAAGCCTGCCGCTTCGAGCGCGTCCTTCACCTTCGAGAATTCCTGCCAGTCGCACAGCACTTCGATCGAGCCGTCGTCGTTCGTGTTCACGTCGTTCGCGCCCGCTTCGAGCGCCGCGTCCATCAGCGCGTCTTCCGACGTGCCCGGCGCGAACAGGAACTGGCCGACGTGATCGAACATGAACGCGACCGAGCCGTCGGTGCCCATGTTGCCGCCGAACTTCGAGAACGCGTGGCGCACTTCGGCGACGGTGCGGGTGCGGTTGTCGGTCAGCGTGTCGACGATGATCGCCGCGCCGCCGATGCCGTAGCCCTCGTAGCGGATCTCTTCGTAGTTCGCGCCGTCCGTGCCGCCGGCGCCGCGGTCGATCGCGCGCTTCACGTTGTCCTTCGGCATGTTCGCGTCGGCCGCCTTGTCGACCGCGAGACGCAGGCGCGGGTTCGAGTTCGGATCGCCGCCGCCGAGACGCGCGGCCACCTGGATTTCCTTGATGAGGCGTGTCCAGATCTTGCCGCGCTTCGCGTCGGCTGCCGCTTTCTTATGCTTGATGTTGGCCCATTTCGAGTGACCAGCCATACTTTTCTCCGTCCGCCCGCGCGCATGCCGCGCCGGCGTTTAGCAATGTGTCTGTCGTTGAGTCCGGCGGCCGCGTGAGCGGGCGAGCGCCGCTTGGGCCGCGCGTTGTCGAGTGGAATGAGATTTTATCACGCGACGGTGCGCCGTTTGACGGCCGGGCGATGGCCGAACCGCCGCCGAACCGCGCGCGAGCCGCGGCGCGCCGAGGGATGGCCGCGCGAGAGCGGGCGGCGGGGCAGGGCCCGCGCCCGCACGAATCGCCGTTTTTTCCCGTCAGTTTTTCGTGCCGAACAGGCGGTCGCCCGCGTCGCCCAGGCCCGGGACGATGTATGCGTGGTCGTCGAGGTGCGAGTCGAGCGACGCGACGTAGAGCTTCACGTCCGGATGCGCGTCCTGGAACACCTGCACGCCTTCCGGCGCTGCGACGAGCGCGAGGAACATGATCCGGTTGCCCGGCACGCCGCGGCGCTTGAGCACGTCGATCGCGTGGGCGGCCGAATAGCCCGTCGCGACCATCGGATCGCACAGGATGAAGATCCGGTCTTCGAGATCGGGCAGGCGCACCAGGTATTCGACCGGGCGGTGGTCGTCGGCGCGGTACACGCCGATGTGGCCGACGCGCGCCGACGGAATCAGCTCGAGCAGGCCGTCCGACATCCCGACGCCCGCGCGCAGCACGGGCACGATCGCGAGCTTCTTGCCGGCGATCACGGGCGCGTCGATCTCGACGAGCGGCGTTTCGACCCGCTTCGTCGTGATCGGCAGGTTGCGGGTGATCTCGTAGCCCATCAGCAGCGTGATCTCGCGCAAGAGCTCGCGGAACGTGCGCGTCGACGTGTCCTTGTCGCGCATGTGCGTGAGTTTGTGCTGGATCAGCGGATGGTCGAGGATGAAGAGGTTCGGAAAACGGCTGTCCTGTTTCATGGGGCGGCGGCTCAAGGGATTCGGGGACGGCGGGCGGGCCGGGTCGGCAGTCCGCGCGCGGAACAGCCGCAAGTTTACCGAAGATGAACGCTCGCGATCCGGATATTATCGGCGTTTCGACGCGCGCTTCGACGCGCGTTCGGTCGCAGGCGGCGGGAAACGCGCGGGCGTCGCGTCCGGCGGCCCCGCCGGCGAGGGATTTCGTCAGGCAGACATCGGCAAGGAACACGTTCAATGGATCTGGGAATCGCAGGACGGACCGCGCTCGTGTGCGCGGCCAGCAAGGGGCTCGGGCGCGGCTGCGCGCAAGCGCTCGCGGCCGAGGGCGCGAAGCTCGTGATCGTCGCGCGCACGCGGGAGACGCTCGATGCCGCCGCGGCCGACATCCGTGCGAAGACGGGCGCCGACGTGACGGCTGTCGCGTGCGACATCACGACGCCCGAAGGCCGCGCGGCCGCGCTCGCCGCGTGCCCGCAGCCCGACATCCTCGTGACGAACGCGGGCGGCCCGCCGCCCGGCGATTTTCGCGATTTCTCTCACGACGACTGGATTCGCGCGCTCGAGGCGAACATGCTGACGCCGATCGAGCTGATCCGCGCGACCGTCGACGGAATGATCGCGCGCCGCTTCGGCCGCATCGTCAACATCACGAGCTCGGCCGTGAAGGCGCCGATCGACGTGCTCGCGCTGTCGAACGGCGCGCGGTCGGGCCTCACGGGTTTCGTCGCGGGGCTCGCGCGCAAGGTCGCCGAGCACAACGTGACGATCAACAACCTGCTGCCGGGCCTCTTCGACACCGACCGGATCGCGACGACGCTCGCCGCCGCGGCGAAGGCGCAAGGCGCGACGGTCGACGAACTGCGCGCGCGGCGCACGAACGAGATTCCGGCGAAGCGCCTCGGCACGCCCGACGAGTTCGGCGCGGCGTGCGCGTTCCTGTGCAGCGTCCACGCGGGCTACATCACCGGGCAGAACTGGCTGCTCGACGGCGGCGCGTATCCCGGCACGTTTTGAACCTGTCGTCCCGGGCTCGCAGCCCGTAAAGTAGCGGTGCGGCGCGTGGGCGCCGGCCGCGGTCGCACGCGGCGCGCGGGCTCGACCCGCATCGATAGGTCAGCAGAAAAGGATTCACAGATGAGCACACCCCGCATTGCGCTGATCGCGCACGACGCGAAGAAGGATGAAATCGTCGCGCTCGCGAGCGCATACCGGCCGACGCTCGCGCAATGCCGGCTCGTCGCGACGGGCACGACGGGCGGACGGATCGCGCAGGCGCTCGGGCTCGAGGTCGAGCGCAAGCTGTCGGGGCCGCTCGGCGGCGACTTGCAGATCGGCGCGGAGCTTGCGGACGGACGCGTCGACGTCGTGATCTTCCTGCGCGATCCGATGACCGCGCAGCCGCACGATCCGGACATCACCGCGCTCGTGCGCGCGTGCGACGTGCACGACGTGCCGGTCGCGACCAACGTCGCGACGGCGCGGATGCTGCTCGACGACCTGACGCGCCGGCTCGCGGCGAAGGCGTGAGCGGCGCGGCGCGCCGCGAGCGGACGATCCGGCGCGGCCGGGATCGGGCTTGGGCGGGCGCGCCGGCGCCAGCGGGAGCGGCGGCCGCCGAGCGCACGCGGCGGACGGCATCGGCAGGGCTGCCCGCCGCTCGTTGCTTCACGGGGGGCATCGCGGCCATATCGCATCGCTGCATTCCCCTCCTCGGGCGCGCCGCCGTCTTTCGGCATCGTTGACATGGCTTTCCGGGCGCGCCGCCGCTGTCAGGCGGCGTCGCCGTCGCGGTTCGGCTGCGCCGCCGCTCGCTGAAAGCGTGACGGCGCGCTTATCGTGGCTGCCGCACCGCACCGCACCGCACCGCACCGCACCGCACCGCACCGCACCGCACCGCGCGGCGCTTGTGCCGTCCGCCGGCGCGGGCCGGCCGTTTTCCAATTCGATGACGCATCGATTCCGCGTCGAAGCCAAGTTCTGCAAGCGTTCTCACAACGCGCGACAATCTTGCGGCGCGACGCGAGCGTGCGCCGGCGGCGGCAACGTCGTCGGGCGTGCGTCTCGTTTCGCCCGCTCGTCGCGGACGGCGCGCTCGTCTACGCATTCCGCGCGCCCGCGCATCGACCGGGCGCGCCAGCCGATTCCGAACTCAACGCTCAACGCAACCAGGAGAGCCAGCATGCCGAAGGCAATTCGTTACGACCATCCGGGCGGCCCGGAAGTCATGAAGTGGGTCGACGTCGACGTCGGCGCGCCGCAGCCGGGCGAAGTCCGCATCAGGCAGCACGCGGTCGGCCTCAACTACATCGACGTCTATTTCCGCACCGGCCTCTACCCGCAGCCGCTGCCGGGCGGCCTCGGCATGGAGGCGGCGGGCGAGGTCACGGAAATCGGCGTCGGCGTGACGACGCTCGAGCCGGGCGACCGCGTCGCCTACGTCGCGCAGCCGCCGGGCGCCTACGCGCAGGAGCGCGTGCTGTCCGCCGCGAAGCTCGTCAAGCTGCCGGACGGCATCGGCTACGACGACGCGGCGTCGGCGATGCTGCAGGGTCTGACCGCGCAGTATCTGCTGCGCCGCACGTACCCGGTCAAGCCGGGCGACACGATCCTGATTCACGCGGCGGCGGGCGGCGTCGGCCTCCTCGTCTGCCAGTGGGCGAAGGCGCTCGGCGCGACGGTGATCGGCACGGTCGGCTCCGACGAGAAGGCCGCGCTCGCGAAGTCGCACGGCTGCGACCATCCGATCGTCTACACGCGCGAGAACTTCACCGAACGCGTGAAGGAAATCACGAACGGCGCGGGCGTGCCGGTCGTCTACGACTCGATCGGCAAGGATACATATGTTGGCTCGCTCGACTGCCTCGCGCCGCTCGGGCTTTTCGTCAGCTTCGGCAACGCGTCCGGGCCGCTGCCGCCGATCGACTCGAAGGAGTTCTCGTCGCGCGGCTCGCTGTTCTTCACGCGGCCGACGCTGTTCTCGTACATCGCGAAGCGCGAGGATCTCGATCGCAACGCGGCCGAGCTGTTCGACGTGCTCATGTCGGGACGCGTGAAGACGAGCATCCAGCAGCGCTATCCGCTCGAGAACGTTGCACAGGCGCACCGCGATCTCGAGGCGCGGCGCACGACGGGATCGACGATCCTGGTGCCTTGACCGCGCGGGCGCGCGTTCCCCGAGGCGGATGCGCCGAGGTCGGCGCGCGCCGACCCGCACATGTATGCGAGCCCGCGCGCTGATGCGCCTTTTCGCCTCGGAAACGGGGATGACGGTCGGGCGCCGGCGAGCACACTTGCGCGTCGTGAGTGCGGTCGACGAGCTCGCGCGCGGCCTGTCGATCACGCCGATCACGCAAACGACGCTTGAACCCGGCTGCGGGCACGAGCAACGTCACGATGCTGTTCACGCGGCTTCTGCACTCGGCTGCCGCGCACCTCCATGCAGCAGCGCCATGCACAGGACGGTCGCTGACCGGAGGGCGCGCCGCGCCGCCCGACGCCGGATGGCACGCAACGCGCCGGCTGCGCGCCCGTCGACGGTTTACGCGTTTTTTACGCCCTCCTTCGAACCTTTGACCTGCCCTTTACACGCGATCCTCTAACGTTTCACCGGTTCGATTTGGAACACGGAGAAACAAAAATGGATGCGGTTTACATAGGCGGTCTGGCGCTTTTCACGGGGTTGATGCTCGCGCTGATCGCCGGTTGCGAGAAACTCGCGCAATACGGTCGCGGGGGGCGTTCATGAGCTGGATGTTGTGGTTGGCGGGGGCGTCGACGTTCCTGCTGTTCGCGTATCTCGTCTATGCGCTGCTGCGCGCGGAGGACATCGAATGAACGCGAACAATCTGTTGCAGACGGCGCTTTTCATCGTCGTCCTGATCGCGGCGGCGGTGCCGGTCTCGCGCTATCTGACGCGCGTGATGGACGGCTCGTCAGCCGTCGTGCGCGTGTTCGGTCCGCTCGAGCGCGTGCTCTACCGGATCGCGGGCGTCGATCCGCACACCGAGATGAGCTGGAAGCAGTACGCGTTCGCGACGATCGCGTTCAACGCGCTCGGCGCGCTGTTCCTCTATGCGCTGTTGCGCGTGCAGGGGCTGCTGCCCGGCAATCCGCAAAGCTTCGGCCCGATGACGGTCGACAGCGCGTTCAACACCGCCGTGTCGTTCGTCACGAACACGAACTGGCAGGACTACACGCCCGAGCAGACCGTCAGCTATCTGACGCAGATGCTCGGCCTGACCGTGCAGAACTTCCTGTCGGCGGCGACGGGCATCGTCGTCGTGATCGCGTTGATCCGCGGCTTCGCCCGCCATACCGCGCAGACGATCGGCAACTTCTGGGTGGACGTGACGCGCGTGACGCTCTACGTGCTCGTGCCGATGGCCGCGATCATCGCCGCGCTCCTGATGAGTCAGGGCGTGATCCAGAACCTGAAGGCGTACCAGGACGTGCCGACGCTGCAGACGACCACCTACGCGGCGCCGAAGCTCGACGCGCAGGGCAATCCCGTCAAGGACGCGAAAGGCAACCCGGTGACGGTGCAAACGCCCGTGAAGTCGCAGACGCTCGCGATGGGGCCCGTCGCGTCGCAGGAAGCGATCAAGATGCTCGGCACGAACGGCGGCGGCTTCTTCAACGGCAACTCCTCGCATCCGTACGAGAACCCGACGCCGTTCTCGAACTTCCTGGAGATCTTCTCGATCCTGATCATTCCGGCCGCGCTTTGCCTCGTGTTCGGCAGCGTGATCGGCGATCGCCGGCAGGGCGTCGCGGTGCTCGCCGCGATGACGGTCGCGCTCGCGGTTGCGATCGGCGTCGAGACGAGCGCGGAGCAGGGCGGCACGCCCGTGCTCGCGGCGCTGAACGTCGACCAGGCGCCGAGCGCGCTGCAGGCGGGCGGCAACATGGAAGGCAAGGAAACGCGCTTCGGCATCGCGCAGACGGGCATTTTCGTCGTCGCGACGACGGCCGCGTCGTGTGGCGCGGTCGATGCGATGCACGATTCGCTGACACCCGTCGGCGGCCTCGTGCCGATGCTCCTGATGCAGCTCGGCGAGGTGATCTTCGGCGGGGTCGGCTCGGGGCTTTACGGGATGCTCGTGTTCGCGCTCCTCGCGGTGTTCGTCGCGGGCCTGATGATCGGCCGCACGCCCGAGTACGTCGGCAAGAAGATCGAGTCGTATGAGATGAAGATGGTGTCGATCGTCGTGCTGCTGACGCCGCTTCTCGTGCTCGTCGGCACGTCGATCGCCGTGCTCGCCGACGCGGGCAAGGCAGGCATCGCCAACCCGGGACCGCACGGCTTCTCGGAGATCCTGTACGCGTTCAGCTCGGCCGCGAACAACAACGGCAGCGCGTTCGGCGGTCTGTCTGTCAACACGCCGTTCTACAACTGGATGACGGCGATCGCGATGTGGTTCGGCCGCTTCGGCACGATCGTGCCGGTGCTCGCGATCGCGGGCTCGCTCGCCGCGAAGAAGCGCATCGCCGCGACGAGCGGCACGCTGCCGACGCACGGGCCGCTGTTCGTCGTGTTGCTGCTCGGCACGGTGCTGCTCGTCGGCGCGCTTACGTACGTGCCGGCGCTCGCGCTCGGCCCGGGCGTCGAACACCTGATGCTGTTCGTCGGCGCGCATTGAGCACGCATACGACACGAGAGGACTCGCGCAAAGCCAGACGACTGGCGATGCGCATCTGAGGATTGCAATGACTCAACATTCCGCTACGCGATCGATGTTCGACCCGGCGCTCGTGCGCCCGGCGATCGTCGATTCGTTCAAGAAACTCACGCCGCGCACGCAGTTCCGCAACCCGGTGATGTTCTGCGTGTACGTCGGCAGCATCCTGACGACGATCCTGTGGATCGCCGCGCTGATGGGGCAGGCCGAGGCGCCCGCGGGCTTCATTCTCGCGGTCACGCTGTGGCTGTGGTTCACCGTGCTGTTCGCGAACTTCGCCGAGGCGCTCGCCGAAGGCCGCTCGAAGGCGCAGGCCGCGTCGCTTCGCAGCGCGAAGAAGGACGTGATGGCGAAGAAGCTCAACGAGCCGCATCCGAAGTCGCCCGTGCGTATCACGACGGCGTCGGATCTGCGCCGCGGCGACGTCGTGCTCGTCGAGGCGGGCGATACGATTCCCGCCGACGGCGAGGTGATCGAAGGCGTCGCGTCGGTCGACGAATCGGCGATCACCGGCGAATCGGCGCC
>NZ_LOWC01000016.1:0-865 GCF_001522845.1 Burkholderia sp. BDU5
TGCTCAGCTTCCGAGCCGCTGCGCCGTCGGCGGCGTAGCTTCATCTGCGCGACAAAACGAATTGTTCAGGGCCGACTCAGTACCTTCACTGTCGTCTCGTCCGCGAACACAATGTCGCTATCGAGCAGGCGATCACGCATGAGGTTGATCACCGGCTGCACGGCTTCGCCTACTCGCACCACGCTCGCGGCCAGCGTATTGCGCGAGATGTCGCCTCCGAAGCGTTTGAGCAACGCGGCGATTCGATACAGCGGCAAACCGTCCATGTACTTGGAAACCACGAACCACGCCAGCGCGGCTTCGGTAAACAGCCCCTTCGGAATGACGCGCGAGCGTGCAGGCGTTACCTTCAGGCTCTCGTCACTGCGCGGGCATGCGTACTTCACACGTTCGTGGCGAAGCACGCGCACCTGTTGCGGGATGATGTCCAGTTGTTCGCTCACTTCCACGCCAATCTCGACGAGCACCGAGCCGTCGTGAGGGCACACACGCTCCGATTCCGGCAGTTCGTAGCGAACGACTTCGCGCGGCAAGGCCGGATCCAGCGGTTTGCGCCCGGGCTTCTTACGCGTGTGACCCGCCACCTGCGTTCCGGCTTCGTCTTCCTCCTGCGCCGGCAGTGTTGCCGCCGTCGGCGCCAACGCTTCGGCCTCGTTCAGGAACAAGTCGCGTTGATCGGCACTGCGCGCTTCGCTCTTCGCGCCGAACAGCCGCCGCTCGTAGGCTTTTAACTGCTCCTTGAGCAAATGTGAACGCCGGTCCAAATCCGACACTAAACGACGGCGTTCTGGAATTGAGCGTTTGAAGTGGCCGTGCTTGGAAGATGATGTTTGCGGGGTAGCGACGCTGCGGATGCCTGACGCTC
>NZ_LOWC01000017.1:0-1029 GCF_001522845.1 Burkholderia sp. BDU5
TGGTTACAGGAAACCCGGAAGATGAGATTCGAAGAGGTCTACACGGACTGGCAGGAGAAGCGCCTGACGCAAGCGGAGGCAGCGAGGCTGCTGGGGGTATGCGAGCGCACGTTTCGCCGCCAGATGGGACGCTACGAAGCCGATGGGCTCGATGGGCTGATCGACAAGCGGATCGAGCAGATTTCGCATCGGCGTGCGCCGGTTGATGAGGTGGTCAAGCTGGTGGAGCTGTACCGGCGTGACTACGCAGGCTGGAACGTGCGGCATTTCCATTGCTGGTATCGGCGCGAACATGCGGGTCAGCGCAGCTACACGTGGGTGAAGAACCAGTTGCAGCAGGCGGGTGAGGTCAAGCGCGCCAAGGCGCGCGGCAAGCACCGCAAGAAGCGTGAGCGCGCGCCGTTGCCGGGCATGCTGGTGCATCAGGATGCCAGTCGCCATGAGTGGGTGGCCGGGCACGACTGGGACCTTGTGGTGACGCTGGACGACGCGACAGGCGAGCACCTGTCGATGTTCTTCTGCGAAGAGGAAGGCACGGCTTCCAGCTTTCACGGCGTGGGCCAGACGATTGCCTGCCACGGCTTGTTTTGCGCGCTCTACACCGACCGCGGCAGCCATTACTTCCATACGCCCGAAGCCGGAGGCAAGGTCGACCACAACAACCCGACACAGTTTGGCCGGGCGCTGGCGCAGTTGGGTATCGAGCACATCGCGGCCTATTCACCCGAGGCCCGTGGGCGTTCCGAGCGCGCTTTCGGCACACACCAGGAGCGCTTGCCACGCGAGCTCGCCAAGGCCGACATCACCGATATGCAGCAAGCCAACGCCTACCTGCAGCAGGTCTACATGCCGCGTCACAACGCTGAGTTCGCCGTGCCGGCTGCCGAGTCGGGCAGTGCCTTTGTACCCTACATCGGCAACGGCTTGGCCGACATCCTATGTGAGCATCACGAGCGCACGGTAGGCAATGACAACTGCGTGAGCTTCGAGCGGCTGAAGTTGCAGATTCCAGCCGATAGCGCACGGCCT
>NZ_LOWC01000018.1:0-758 GCF_001522845.1 Burkholderia sp. BDU5
CTTCGTCCGACAGGCGGCGTCCGTCAGATCGAGGACGTTGCCGTTGTTGTACTTCGCGATGATGTTGTTGAACAGCCGGGGATCGACCGTCGAGTAGTAGCGCACCGGCTGCTTCTCGCTCGGTTGCGCGAGCTGGCTGTACGCGGTCATGTCGAGCCGGTCCGACGACGCGCGCACCTTCGCGACCCACGCGTCGAACGCGTCGCGCGGCGTCGCGAGCGTGCGGAACTTCATGTCGGAAAAGCCGCGGCCGCTGTAATTCGCGGAAATGCCGGCGAAATCGCCCGGCTCGTCGGCGATCAGATGCAGGCGCGTCTGCATGCCGGCCATCGCGTAGACCTGCGTGCCGAGCTGCGGGATGAAGAACGAGTTCATCACCGCGTCGGACGTGATCCGGAAATTGACTGGCGTGCCGACCGGCACCGCCAGTTGGTTCACCGAAGCAATGCCGAGATCCGGATAGACGAACAGCCACTTCCAGTCGAGCGCGACGACCTCGACGTCGATCGGCTTCACCGACGATTCGAGCGGCCGGTACGGATCGAGCTCGTGCGTGGTCTTCCACGTGAGGATGCCGAGGAACAGGATGATCAGCGACGGCACCGTCCAGATGACGATCTCGATCGCGGTGGAATGCGCCCACTTCGGCGCGTAGGTCGCGTTGCGGTTCGACGCGCGGTAGCGCCACGCGAAGAGCAGCGTCAGGAAGATCACCGGCACGACGACGATCAGCATCGCCCACGTCGACGTCGCGATCA
>NZ_LOWC01000019.1:0-734 GCF_001522845.1 Burkholderia sp. BDU5
ATCTCGGCACGGCCCTCTTCGCAGTACAGCGCGAGGGCATCCCACTGGTTAAGCGAGTAACGGATCGCTTTGGCCAAATCGGATTTCTTCGACAGCGTCGCGAGTTTGTCCGTCATCCACGTCTTGATGGTTGCCAGCAGCGGCACACTTTTCTCCTGCCGCACGCGCAGCCGTTCAGCGGCGGGTTTGCCGCGGATGTGGGCCTCGATGCCGTAGAGTTCGCCGATCAGCTCGAGCACCTCCCGGGTCGCCTCGGTATCGGCGTCAACGGCACCGTCGACCTTGATCACCACTGCGCCGATCCGGATCTCGATCGTCCCCGCTCGCGCAGTCGGGTTGCCGACATCCCCTGCATCCGGTGGCATCGCCACGCGCGGCGCGTGTGTCTCATGCACCACCGCCACTGGAATCAGCGACATCGTTTCGGCCTGCAATTGCTCGCGATAGCGGCGCCGCCAGGTGAACAGCATGTTTGCATTGATGCCATTCTCGCGCGCCAGCTTTGCGACCGAGGCACCCGGCTCGCATGCCGCAGCGGCGAGTCGGCGTCGAAACTCGCGATCATAATTCGGGCGTCCCTTGCGGCTACCCGGCTTGGCTTCCGGCTCTGTCACAGTGATGTCCATCAAATCGAAAATGATGGGCACCACTTTGATGGTAAGCGATCGATTGACCACGCCCTTGCGCTGTGACGCGAATTAGGCCGTCGTGTCGACGTTGCGCTGGGCCAGCTG
>NZ_LOWC01000020.1:0-3546 GCF_001522845.1 Burkholderia sp. BDU5
TGCGACGTGAAGTTCGTCAACGGCGAGCTGGACGAGTACACGACGGCGTCGGACGTGCGCCGGCTCGGCGCGTACGTGCGCCGGGCGGAGTTCGCGACGATCCGCCAGGCGGGTCACTTCCTGGATCTCGAAGGGCGGCAGCAGCAGGAGCAGGTTCGCTCGACGATCCTGAGCTTCTTCGGCGAGGAGCGGGCGAGCGCGGCGCGGGACGCGGCGCAGGGCGAGACGCTCGCGCCGCTCGGTCAGATGCCGGCGCTGTCGTAGCGCGGGGCGGCGGTCCAAGGCTGCCGGGACAGAAGGTCATGCGCGTCGTCGTTCGGCGCGCGGCGGTCCCGGCTCGTTCAAACAGGCAAATCGGCGTGACGCGCATCGGGCCTTGCGGCGACGGAAGGCCAAGGCGAGGAGCGTTCGTTCGACGCAAGCGCGCGGCGGAGCGTATCGAGCGCCAAGCCGATGGCGGCCGATCCGGTCCGAACACGGCCCGCTGCGCGCGTCCGTCGGCTGCCGCGCTGCATTGAGTGACAAAGCGATGTCGAAAGTAATCGTGACGGCGATCGGGTCGGCGGGGGATGTGCACCCGCTGCTCGGGGTGAGCCGGGCGCTGTCGGCGCGCGGCCACGAGGTGGTGTTCTGCACGCATCCGCCGTTCGAGGCGGCGGTGCGGGCGAGCGGGTTCGCGTTCGTGCCGGTGGGCACGGCGCAAGAGTACGCGCAGGCGATGGCGGACCCGGCGCTGTGGCATCCGCGGACGTCGTTCAGGACGCTGTGGCGGGTGATCGCGCCGGTGGTGCGGCCGCACTTCGACGTGCTGCGTTCGCTGAGCGACGCGGACACGGTGCTGGTGGGCACGCTGTGGGCGTTCTCGGCGCGGCTGATGCAGGAGCGCTACGGGACGCGCTATGTGTCGGTGCAGGTGTCGCCGTCGACGCTGCTGTCGGCGCACGCGCCGCCGACGCACAAGCGGCTGACGATCCCGAAGGGCTTGCCGCTGGCGGTGAAGGCGGGGCTGATGACGCTGATCGAGCGTCAGGTGCTGGACCGGGTGTGCGGGCCGGAGCTGAATGCGGCGCGGCAGTCGCTGGGTCTCGGTCCGGCGCGGCGGATCCTGGGGCGCTGGCTGCATTCGACGGACGGGGTGCTGTGCCTGTTTCCGTCGTGGTTCGCGGCGGCGCAGCCGGACTGGCCGGCGAATCATCTGCAAAGCGGGTTTCCGCTGTTCAACGAGACGGGGGCGCGGGACGCGGACCCGGAGCTGGACGCGTTCGTCGCGTCGGGCGATGCGCCGGTGGTGTTCACGGCGGGCTCGACGCGGGTGGACGGCGCGACCTACGAGCAGGCGGTGAGGGCGGTGCTGCGGACGACGGGCGTGCGGGGGATCCTGCTTGCGCCGGACGCGCCGGCGGCATCGGAGGGGACGACGGGGCCAACGAGAACGAAGACGAATGGCGCGCAGCCGGATGGCGTATCGCTGCTGAAGCGGCGCTACGTGCCGCTGGCGGCGCTGCTGCCGCGGTGTCGCGCGCTGGTGCACCACGGCGGGGTTGGGACGGCGTCGCTGGCGTATGCGGCGGGGGTGCCGCAGGTGGTGACGCCGTTCGCGCACGACCAGTTCGACAACGCGCAGCGGGTCGCGGCGAGCGGCTGCGGGGTGAGGCTGGACGCGCCGGTGCAGGGTGAGTCGCTCGGCCGGGCGCTGCTGCGGGTGCTGGGCGATGACGCGATCGCGGCGCGCTGCGCGCAGGTGCGGGCGCGGATGGAGGCGGAGCCGAACGGCTGCGACGAGGCGGCGCGCTTCATCGAGCGCTTCGCGCCGAGCGTCGCGGCGCGGCAGGCGCAGCCGGCATGAGCGGGCAATCGATGTCGGCGCGCGTACCCGCGAACGACGCCGATTCGGCGGCAAGCCGTCCGTCGCACAACGAACCCGCCGCCCGGCCGCTGCGCGGCGCGAGACTCGCGCTCCTGACGTTCGCGCTGTCGCTCGCGACCTCCATCGAGGTGCTGGATTCGACGGTGGCGAACGTGGCGGTGCAGGCGATCTCGGGGAGCCTGGGGGTGTCGAACAGCCAGGGCACGTGGGTGATCAGCTCGTACTCGGTGGCGGCGGCGATCGCGGTGCCGCTGACGGGCTGGCTCGCGCGGCGGGTGGGCGAGTCGAGGCTGTTCGTCGCATCGGTGATCCTGTTCACGCTGACGTCGCTGTTGTGCGGGCTCGCGCGGGACCTGGAGATGCTGGTTGCGTGCCGCGCGCTGCAGGGGCTGTTCTCGGGGCCGATGGTGCCGCTGTCGCAGACGATCCTGATGCGGTCGTTCCCGCCGGCGAAGCGCACGCTCGCGCTCGCGCTGTGGGGGATGACGGTGCTGCTCGCGCCGATCTTCGGGCCGGTGGTGGGGGGCTGGCTGATCGACAACTTCTCGTGGCCGTGGATCTTCCTGATCAATTTGCCGATCGGGCTGTTCTCGTTCGCGGTGTGCACGCTGATGCTGCACCCGCAGGCGCAGCGGGGCGAGGCGAGCCCGATCGACGTGCCGGGGATCGTGCTGCTGGTGATCGGGGTGGGGTCGCTGCAGGTGATGCTGGACCTGGGGCGCGACCGGGGCTGGTTCGATTCGTCGCTGATCACGACGCTGGCGATCACGGCGGCGGTGTCGCTGACGTCGCTGCTGATCTGGGAGGCGGGGGAGGCGCATCCGGTGGTGGACCTGAGCCTGTTCCGGGAGCGGACCTTCACGTTCTGCGTGGTGATCATCTCGCTGGGGATGATGAGCTTCTCGGTGGTGGGGGTGGTGTTTCCGCTGTGGCTGCAGGCGGTGATGGGATACACGGCCTACCAGGCGGGGCTGGCGACGGCGTCGATGGGGGTGCTGGCGCTGGTGTTCTCGATCCTGGTGGGGCTGTACGCGAGCCGGGTGGACGCGCGGGTGCTGGTGACGTTCGGGTTTGGGGTGTTCGCGGGGGTGATGTGGTGGAGCACGCACTTCACGCTGACGATGACGTTCGCGCAGGTGGTGACGCCGCGGCTGATTCAGGGGATCGGGCTGCCGTGCTTCTTCATTCCGCTGACGGCGGCGACGCTGTCGCGGGTGTCGGACGACAAGCTGGCGGCGGCGTCGAGCCTGTCGAACTTTTTAAGGACGCTGTCGGCGGCGTTCGGGACGGCGCTGAGCGTGACGTGGTGGGACAACCGTGCGACGTACCACTACGCGGTGGTGTCGCAGTCGGTGACGCGAGCGTCGGAGAACACGCAGCGGTACGTGGACGCGCTGCACGCGATGGGGATGCACGGGGCGCGGGAGCTGAGCTCGCTGCACCAGGTGGTGCGGCAGCAGGCGTACATGATGGCGACGAACGACATGTTCTACATGGCGAGCGGGACGTGCCTGCTGCTGGCGGGGCTGATGTGGCTGACGCGGCCGAAGCGGGGGGCGGCGACGACGCTGGGGCATTGAGGCGGTAGCCGCCGCGTTCCTGATTCGCCGAAGCCGAAGACGAAGACGAAGACGAAGACGAAGACGAAGACGAAGACGAAGACGAAGACGAAGACGAAG
>NZ_LOWC01000021.1:0-84261 GCF_001522845.1 Burkholderia sp. BDU5
ACGCCGGCTTGCCGCCCCCGCCAACATGCGGACATTTCATTTGCTACAAAACCGGACATTTCTATTTGTCCGCGACATCACCCCAAATTTCTGTTGACAGAATTCATAAGATGTCTAAAATGGCGGTCTTGCTCGATGCAGCAGTGCCCAGGTGGCGGAATTGGTAGACGCACTAGGTTCAGGTCCTAGCGGTGGCAACATCGTGGAGGTTCGAGTCCTCTCCTGGGCACCAGAAAAATAGGTTCAGATCAGTTGCTGGATTTGATGTTCATCATAAAGCCCGCAAAAGCGGGCTTTATGTTTTTGGGACGCCTGGAGGATGATCCGGTCCCACGATAAGCCGACAACGAATGAGTACGTTTTTGAGTACATGAAAGTTCGAGTTCCTCGAAACGCACTCACCGCACGCCCAGCGTCTCTTCCGATAGGTGCGCGCCACGTGCGGAGCCAAGTCTAACCTCCGCCACTATGCCACCCCACACGCCTCGCTTCGCGAGAGATCGCTGACGAACTGCCGTGGTGGTCTGGCGATCTCGGCGATACGCGCCATTATGTGGCCGCAACCGCAGCCTCCGACCATTAGTGCCCCTCCAATTAAGGCCGGCGAATACTTTACAATTCGACCCACGCACTTCATCGTATGGTATTGCGAAGTGTTCTTTGCGAAATGCTGTAGGCCGGCAAGAAAATAGACACTCTCCTCCCGCTGCGTCCGCTCGAGGAACATAGACAGATGGCCTGAACTCGACCGAAGCGGTCAGTCACAATGTGTTAATCGCTGCGTGCAGCGAACGTCCGCTTCGGAACGCGATCTACTCGCCGGAGTCGCCCCAAAAACGGTCGCTCGACGTCCGCCGAAAGCGATCGCCGGCGGCGTAACCAACACTCCCGATGGATGCAACGGTTCTCCCTCGGGCACGAGGGAATCCGTGGAGGTGATACATCAGGATGTCGCGCGCTGTCGCACCGACGACGAAGTACCGCAGGTTCGTCAGCCGGGCCACGCGATCCATGACCGTCAGCAGAACCTGCTTTCCTTCCGGCAGCGGCGTCTCAAGATGAACTGGAGTCATCCGCCCGCTCCATCTGGTTGAGAATCAACACCGCAGCCTCCGCATTGCGGGGTTCCCTCGTACGCCGCAAATCTGCGTACACGAGCAAAGGTGGTGCCACAACTTTTTCCATCCGTGCCTCGTCGAGATGCCAGAAGGCATCGATGATTTCCAGCGTGCCGGCGGGATCGGCACGCAAGCGATGACGCTTGGCGAGTGCCATCGTCGCAGCCGGTCTTGCCGTCGGTTCGACATAGAGCGTTTGCGCGGCCGGCCGAAGCTGCCCGGTCAGCTTTGCAGCAGCAACCTCCCCGCCCCACCACATCTGCCCTGTGGGAAGCTCGGCATGCTGCCACCAGGATGGATCGCCTACTGCGAACCGTTGCACATTGAGCTTCGGCAGCAGGCGAAGCGGATAGTTGATCACCCACTCATCCATGAGCGCTGCTGGATCGACCAAGCGCCGGTCGGCTGTGCCCGCCGGCAAGCCGCGTTCACGCAGGTCGTCCAGTACGCTGCCAACGGTGCCAAGCGCCACGCCCGCCGCTGCCGCAATTTCCCGGTATGGACGGTTAAGCAACTCTGGAGCAGATAACAACACAAAAGTCATTCTGAGCGCAGAGGCGCTCGCGGAACTGGCCGGCTTCCCCGATCTCGATGCCAGACGCCTGATCTCGGGATTCGCCGGCCTGCCGGTGACAAGCATGTATTGGCCAGGCGGATGCACGTACAGATTGCCGGCCAAGTCGATGAACTGCAGGTCGCGTTCGACGCACTCGTCCGCTAACGCGGGTGTCAAATAGGCAGTGGCCAGCAGGACGGGAAAAGCCGCGGCGCGGTTCTTCGCCACGAGGGCTCCGACTTCCGCCCGCGATCTTATCCGGCCTCGGGCCGCGAGCATGTGTTGCTGGACCGCGCCGTTCACATCGAGCGTCAGCGTCCCCTCCTCGACCAAACCATCGCTGCTTCGCCCAGCCGGACGAAAATCGATAACACTGAGCGGAACACGTCCGTGTCGGGTTGCCGCGCGAGTGAGCTGACCGAGTAGCGCTTCGGTCGGGCGATCAAAGTCCGGAAGGCGACCGTCGTCGTTCATAGATTCCGCTTGTTCAAAAAACGTGAACACGCGGGCATTATGAACAACAGACACCAGACGTTTAATTATTTTTCTTGTTCATACTTCATGAACTTGAGCCTGATCTGAACGAACCCAACCTTCCCGCCCCACGTTCGGGCACTGGCAAACCGCAGCCTGGAACGACCAACACGTAACGTCGACCTGCGTTTACGCAAAAAAATGGCACGTTTTCGCGCCAATGGTAAATGAACACATCGACGAGTACATGATGATGACAATCAAAGAAAAATATCGTTACAAATCAATCAACTAGAATTCAAACACGAGTCCTCTCCTGGACCATCATTTTTCGAGCAACACAACGAACCCCGTAACGCATTGCGTACGGTTTTTTTGTTTTCTATGCGAGCGGGGCCGCTCGTTCGCGTCACGCGTGACGCCCGCCGCGAAGCACGGCACACCCCGCGCATATGCGGTCATTGCGACGGCCTTCGCAACCTTCGATCCATCACCCGGTCGTGCGCTCGTCGCGCGATCCGGGAACCGGCCCGAGCCCGCCCTCACGCAGCCCCGCTCGGGACAACCGACAAAACGCCCTCCTGTCAAACGCATGCCGCGCTTGCGAAGCGTCCAGCGCGAGCGCCCCAATGTTGCGCGTTCGAATCGTCCATCCGCCTCGCTCGCACGCGCACTGAATCGCACGTTCGCGCCGCGCCGCCACCCCGCCGTCGAAAGCGCGCCACGCCGCCGTTCCGGTGCATTGCATTTGAACTCCGACGCCGGCATTCGTATAACGATCACGTGCCCGACGCACTTTTCGCGCACGAATCCAAGGCCCGGCGCAAGCCGGGAAGCCCTTCGCCTCCGCCACGCGCGGCCGCCCGAGCGCTAGACGGATGCATCCCGACCGGAGTCGACTCTTGGCGAATCAACTCAAAAGAATCGAACACGTCGTCCATCTGATGCTTGAAAACCGCTCGTTCGATCAGATGCTCGGCTTTCTCTATTCCGACAACGGTAACCGGTCGCCCGCCGGCCAGCCGTTCGACGGACTGACTGGCAACGAATCGAATCCCGACGATCTCGGCCGCCCCGTCGGCGTCTACCGGATCCGAGCGACCGATCCGCATCCGTATCTAATGCCGGGCGCCGATCCCGGCGAAGGCTTTCAGAACACCAACTATCAGTTGTTCTCCGACGACAATCCCGCCCCGGGCGCCGTGCCGACCAATCAAGGCTTCGTCGTCAACTTCAAGTCGGCGATCGCAACCGATCAATCGCGACATGAGAAAGACGCGCTGCCCGGCACGACGGCCGCGCAGATCATGGGCATGTACACGCCCGAGCTGCTACCCGTGCTGTCGGGACTCGCGAAAGGCTACGCGGTGTGCGACCGCTGGTTCGCGTCGGCGCCGACGATGACGATGCCGAACCGCGCGTTCGCGCTTGCCGGCACGTCGCAAGGCCATCTCGACGATCACGTGAAGATCTTCACGTGTCCGAGCATCTTCGGGCGGCTGTCGGATCAACGCGTCGATTGGGCGATCTTCGGCTACAACCGCGATCCGCTCACGCGCCACGACTTCCCCGACACGCAGAACGCCGACGACAGCCACTTCGGCCACTTCCGCGACTTCCAGACGCGCGCGGCGAACGGCACGCTGCCCGCGTTCACGTTCCTCGAGCCGAGCTGGGATGCGAACGGCAACAGCCAGCATCCGAACTACGACGTCTCCGCGGGAGAGCAGCTGATTCATGACGTCTACTACACGCTGCGCAACGGTCCGGCCTGGAACAGCACGCTCCTCATCGTCACGTACGACGAGCACGGCGGCAACTACGATCACGTCCCGCCGCCGTCGGGCGCGACGCCGCCCGGCGACGGCACCGTCGGCGAATTCGGCTTCGACTTCACGCGCTTCGGCGTGCGCGTGCCCGCCGTGCTCGTCTCGCCCCTTATCGCTGCGGGCACCGTGTTCAGGAGTGCGGCGGGCACGATCGATCATGCGTCGGTGCTGAAGACGATCAGCGAGCGCTTCGGCACAGCGCCGCTGACGGCGCGCGACCAGGCCGCTCCGTCGCTTGGCGACGTGCTCACGCTCGCGACCCCGCGCGCCGCCGCCGACGATCCGCTGAGCGGCGTGACGGCGCCCGTGTCGACGCTGCCCCATCCGAATGCAGCGAAGCCTTCGAGGCTCGACAAGCTCCATGCGGCCCGCATCGCCGCGCTGCCGTTGCGCAACGAGAAAGGCCATTACGAGGAGGCGGAGGCGCCGCTTGAATCGACTGCCGAGCTGTCGAACTTCATTCGCGATCGCGGCGCCGCATGGAGCCAGCACCGTCAGCGGCAGCAGCAGCGACTGCAGCAACGGCAACCGCCGCAGCGCAAGCGACGACGCTGAGTGCGGGGGCGCGGCGGTGCCGTCGCGTCACGCGCGGTCTTGCTCTGTCTTGCGCGGCGGCGTGCGAGGCTGAGCGGCGCGCGTCGCCGAGTGCCTCGCGTGGGTGCGAAGCGGCGCGCCTTGGTGTTCGGTGTGTCCGCGACGATGCGTATGCCATGCGGCCGCCGTACGTTCGCCTTCTTTAGCCGCGCCGAACAGCATCGCCAGACGGACTCGTCGCATCGCCCGCAGCACGCAGCACGCAGCACGTCGCACGTCGCACGTCGCATACAACGCACTGCCCGCCACGAGCCACATCGTCGAAGCCGACATGCATCCGCCGCAACCGTCGGGGCGTCGAACATAGCACGAGGCGGCAAGCGTGACGTCTCGCGCGCCGGACGTGCGTCGAAACGCCGGCC
Organism: Burkholderia sp. BDU5; assembly: GCF_001522845.1. Taxonomy (NCBI): domain Bacteria; kingdom Pseudomonadati; phylum Pseudomonadota; class Betaproteobacteria; order Burkholderiales; family Burkholderiaceae; genus Burkholderia; species Burkholderia sp. BDU5. Next base: position 4,934 of record NZ_LOWC01000021.1, read on the forward strand.
GACGCGCGAAGGCCGAGAACGCGAGCCTCGACGTCACGACGCGCATCGCTGTCGACGCATCGCCCCACGCGATCGCATTTCGGTTCGTTCCATTCGTTTCGGATCATCTGGCGAGGGCGCCAACGAGGCCCGCGTCGCATCGCAGATCGGCCGCCCTGCGATCTGCCTCTCGAGGAGATTCGAATGACTCAGCCCATATCACGGACGCGCTGCCTGCTCGGCGTTTCGGGATGCGCACTGTTGCTCGCGCTGTCGATGGCCGAAGCGGCGCACGCCGATCCTAAGCCAGACATCTGGCCGACAGCCGCGTTGCCGGATCGAGCGGCCGTCGAAGTGGACGCGTCGCAGTTCCTGCCGCCGGCACAGCTCGTGCGCTGGCAGATCGATCTCGACCGCCGCGGACTTCGGTCGACCGGCTCGCCCGCGCACGAACGCTATATCGACGCGCTGCGCGGCCGTCTCGCGCGCGCCGGCGTGCCGCAGCTCTATACCGAATCGGTGACGATGACACGTTGGACCGCCCGCCATTGGCGGCTCGACGTCGTCGACGGCGCGCCGCCCGACCGCATCGACGTCGCCGGCTACATTCCGTATTCCGGCGATGCCGGCCGCGAAGGCGTCGTCGCGCCGATCCGGTATCTCGCGCCGGGACAGGCGCCCGAAGCGGACATCGCAGGCAAGATCGCCGTCGTCGAATTGCCCGACGCGCCGCTGTCGGGTGCGTTCTTCCACGAGCGCGCGCTGCGCGTCTTCGATCCGGACAATGCGTTTCCGCCGTCGGCGCCCTACGTCCGCACAAGCTTCATGCTCGGCCCGCTCACCGCGATGCTCGACAAGCTGCAGGCCGCGGGCGCGGCCGGCGTCGTAATGATCGCCGACACGTCCGTCGCCGAAGCGACCGATCTCTACGCGCCGTACGACGGCCAGTTGCGTCGCGTACCCGGCCTCTTCGTCGATCGCGCGACGGGCGCGACGCTCGCGGCGCTCGCGAACCGCGGCGCGACGCTCAGGCTATCGCTCGACGCGGGCATCGATCGCGTGCGGACCCGCAACCTGATCGGCATCATCCCCGGCGCGACCGACGAGCTGACCGTCGTCAACAGCCATACGGACGGCACGAACGGCATCGAAGACAACGGCCCGAACGCGATCGTCGCGATCGCGCAGTACCTGAGCCGCGTGCCGCGCGCCGCGCTGCCGCGCACGATCATGATCATGTTGTCGAGCGGGCATTTCGCGGGCGGCGTCGGCGTCGAGGATTTTCTCGCGCGCCATGCGCACGACGGCCTCGTCGCGCGGATCGCATGCGTCGTCACGATCGAGCATCTGGGCGCGCAGGAATGGCTGCCGAACGCGCGCGGCGTGCTCGTGCCGACCGGCAAGGCGGAGCCGACGGCGCTGTTCATGCCGCCCGTCCCGGCGCTCGTCGACGCGGCCGACGCACTGGTGCACCGCGCGAACGCGGCGCCCGCGTTCGTGATGCCGCCGCTAAACCCGAACGGCGACGGTAGCGCCGACGATGCGGTCTGGCCGGGCGAAGGGCAGTATTTCTGGGGGCGCGGGCGCGTGCCGACGATCAACTTCATCACGAGCCCGACGTATCTCCTCAACTACGGCGTGACGACCGCGAACAAGATCGACTACGCGCGTCTGCGTCGCGAAATCGCAGCGACGACGCAGACGCTGCTCGATCTGTCGCACGTGCCCTTCTCCGAGTTGCGTGCGGTGCAGCCGGGGATGCGCGCCGTGACGCCGTGACGCGCGCGGACCGACACGCGTTGCGTAACGGCGTGCGAGCGAACGGACCAAGCGGATCGAGCAGACCATGCGGACCGGTCGGGCACGGGGGACGCGCAAGCGGAACGAACCGGAGCAGCCGTCGTCGCGATGGGCACCCGCCGCGCGCGTCCAGGCACGAGCGCGCAGCGGCGACCGATGCCGGCGCGTCACGCGCCCGCCGACTCGCCCGCCGCCAGCAATTGCAGACTCTCGTCGACACTCAGCTCTGACAGCGCGCCCGCCCGCAGCGCCCCGTCGGCCGCGCGCTGCAGCACGCGCAGCACGTTCGGCTTCAGGCGCACGAACACGAGACGCCAGCCGCGTGCGTCGCATTCGGCGGCGAACGTCTTCAGCGCTTCGATCGTCGTGCCGTCGATGTCGGGCGACTCTTCGAGACTCAGCATGACCGTATGCACGGACGGCTGCGCGTCGCGCGCGAGATGCCGCACCATGTTCAGCACGCGCTCCGCGTTCGCGAAGAACAGTTGCGCCTCCGGCCGCACGATCAGCACGCCCGGAATCGGCTTTGCGTCCTCGTGCATCGACACGTCGACGAAATCGTGGCTCTCGCGCAGCCGCCCGAGCACGCTCACGTTCGGCTCGGACAGTTGCCGCAGCGTCAGCAGCAGACTCACGCCGATCGCGACGAGCAGGCCGTGCAGCACGCCGAGCACGATCACGGCCGTCAGCGCGGCGATCACGACGATCCGGTCTCGATGCCACGCCCAGTATGGCCGGAACACCTCGGGATGCAGCGAATGGCTGACCGCGAAGATCACGATCGCGGCGAGCACGGGCTCCGGGATGCGCGCGAGCTGCGGCAGCAGCAGCCAGACGATCATTGCGATCACGGCTGCCGCGAAGAGGCCCGCCATGCGCGACTGCGCGCCCGCAGCCTCGTTTGCCGACGTCGCCGAATAGCCGGCGCCGACGGGCATCCCGTGCAGCAGCCCCGACACGAGATTCGCGCAGCCGAGCGCGACGAGATCGCGGTTCGGCGATATCGTGTCGCCGTGCTTCAGCGCGAAGTTGCGAATCGACCCGTACGACTCCGCATACAGAATCAACATCAGCGCGAAGCCGAACTCGGCCGCCTGCATCCATTCGGAGCGGCCGAGCGTCGGCATCCCGACCGCGAGGTTCTGCAGGTCGATCGTGCCGACGACCGCGATCCCGAAGCGATGCCAATCGATCCAATAGCCGGCCGCGATGCCGAGCACGATGACGACGAACGTCGCCGGCACGCGCGAGCGCCGTCCGAGCGCAAACAGGATCGCGAGCGCCGTCGCGCCGAGCGCCGCGCTGTGGACATTGCAATGCGGAATCCCAAGCAGCAGGTCGAGCGCGACGCGCAGCGTATCGCTGTGATGGATCGACACGCCGAGAATCTTCGGCAACTGCTTGATGACGATCGTGAGTGCGAGGCCGAACGTGAAGCCGCGCAGCACCGGGCGCGCGATGAAGTCCGACATGCCGCCGAGGCGCGCGGCGCCCGCGAGGATGAACAGGATGCCCGTCGTCGCGACGAGTGCGGCCGCGAGCAGGAGCTGCGCGGCGACGTTCGGCCCCGCTTCGGAGATCACGGTCGCCGCGAGCACGACGGCCGACGACGACGTCGCCGACACGATCGCGAAACGGCTGCTGCCCGCGATCGCATAGACGACGAGCCCGGCCAGGAGCGCGATGAGCCCCGCCTGCGGCGGCAGGTTCGCGAGCCCCGCGTACGCAACCGCCTCGGGAATCAGCAGGCCCGCGATCGCCAGCCCGGCGAGCGCATCGAGCGCCGTGCGCCGCCCGCGCGGCGTGGGCGGCTCGTCGAGCGCGGCGAAATGCGCGGCGTGCTGCGGCGGCGCGTCGAGACGGTTCGAATGAAGGTCCATGCGCGTTCCGTGTTCGTGACCCGTGGTTCGGCCGAAAACGCGGCGCTCAGCGCGGCGTCGCGATCACGCCGGACCAGCCCGGCAGATAGCGCGCCTCCTGCGCATGCGCATGAGCGAGCGCCGCCTCGAGCGCCTTCGCGAAATCCCTGCGGATGTCCGTCAGCGCGATTTTCGGGCGCAGGAAATCGGCCCACAGGAATTCGCTGAACGGCGTCGCGTCCTTCGCGTAGCCGCCCGCCGTGCGCAGCTCGCCCGCCAGGCTGCGGTAAGGATCGTCTTTCAGGCCGACGAGCGTTTTCGGCAGGCGGGCGTAGTCGTGGCGCGCGCCGTTCGCGCCGAACGGATGCACCCACTGGTTGTGCTCCATCATCCGCCAGAAAATCGTCTCGTCGAGCCACGACAAGTCCTTCAACAGCATCGCCTTCACTTCGCTCACGCCCTCTTCGATGAGCGCGAGCCCGAGATGATGATGATCGGTGATGTAGTATTCGCCGCCCGGCCCGAGCACGGCCGGAAACCAGTGCGATTCGATCGCCGCCTTGCGCGCCTTCTTGCCGAGCGACTTCCAATGCTTGCGCTTCGCCTTCACTTCGCGATAGCCGACCGTGATCTGCGTCGGCCGCAGCGCGTCGAGCCTGGCGGGAATGAGATGCACGTCCTGGCCGATCGTCATGATGGGGCTCCCGAAATCGATTTCGGCAACGATACATGGGATCGGCGTCCGCGTTAATAGCGCATTGTCCCCGAAACTTGCGCAAAGCGCGCTGCCGCACCGCCGCACGATGCGCGGCGCACACGCGCCGCCGTCGGCCGCGCGCCGGCGCATCAGCGGCGAGCCGTCAGATCCGCGCGCTCGATCCGGTGGCGAATGTACGGGATGCCGTCTTGCACGACGCCGACGCGCCGCATCCCGAGCTTGCGCGCGACGTTCAGCGACGCGTCGTTCGCCGCGGCGATGTCGGCGACGATGCGCGGCAGCCTGACCGTCTCGAACGCGTGCCGGACGACGCACTGCGCGGCTTCGCTCGCGATCCCGCGCCCCCACGCGGTGCGCACGAGGCGCCAGCCGATTTCGACGTCACGGCCGCCGTCGACGTAATCGGGAATCAGCAGCGTCCACCCGACGAACCGGTTCGGGCGCACCTTCTCGAAAATCGACCAGTAGCCGAGCCCGGGCGGATACCCGCGCGTGATCCGGTGCTCGACGAAACGACGGTGCTCGACGGGATCGTCCCACGGACCGGCGATGTGACGCGTCACGTCCGGATCGCGATCCATCGCGATGCATGCGTCGAGATCGGCGAGCGCTCGCGGGCGCAGCCACAAGCGGTCGGTCTCGAGAATCGGCAGCGCCGGACGAGCTTGCGAATCCGAATCCATCTGTAAGCACGTGAAAAAAAGAAGACGGCGCCACATTAGCATCGCTCGCCGCATCGCGAAAACCGGTGCGAATCCCAGCGACTCGCACGACGCAACGCAACCTCGCGCGACATCGCGCAACGCAATGCGATGCGATGCGTCGAGGCAAACGCATCGATTGCTCGCCGCGCAACAATGTATTTCATAGGGATAAATCCGGATCGGATCGCTCGGAGCCTTCACGCGCGCAATGAGCGGCGTACACTCGCGTTACCGTCTGCGCACAGCGCCAGCCCGGACGGCGCAAGCGACCAAGGCGCTTCCCTCTCGAGGAGACCGCCGCCATGACCCTAAGCTGGACGCGGGAACAACGCAACGTCACGATCGCCGCCTATCTCGGCTGGACGCTCGACGCATTCGATTTCTTCCTGATGGTTTTCGTGCTGAAGGACATCGCCGCTGAGTTCAACACGAAAATTCCCGCTGTCGCGTTCGCCATCACGCTGACGCTTGCCGCGCGCCCGATCGGCGCGCTGATCTTCGGCCGCCTCGCCGACCACTTCGGCCGCCGGCCGACGCTGATGATCAACATCGCGTGCTACTCGCTGCTCGAGCTCGCGTCCGGCTTCGCGCCGAGCCTGGCCGCGCTCCTCGTGCTGCGCACGCTGTTCGGCATCGCGATGGGCGGCGAATGGGGCGTCGGTTCCGCACTGACGATGGAGACGATTCCGACGCGCGCGCGCGGCGCCGTGTCGGGCCTGCTTCAGGCGGGCTACCCGAGCGGCTATCTGCTCGCATCGGTCGTCTTCGGCCTCTTCTACCAGTACATCGGCTGGCGCGGGATGTTCATGATCGGCGTGCTGCCTGCGCTTCTCGTGCTGTACGTGCGCGCGAAAGTGCCCGAGTCGCCCGCATGGAAGCAGATGGAAAAGCGCGCACGCCCGAGCCTCGTCGCAACGCTCAAGCAGAACTGGAAGCTGTCGATCTACGCCGTCATCCTGATGACCGCGTTCAACTTCTTCTCGCACGGCACGCAGGATCTCTATCCGACCTTCCTGCGCGAACAGCATCATTTCGATCCGCACACGGTGTCGTGGATCGCGATCGTGCTGAACATCGGCGCGATCGTCGGCGGCCTCACGTTCGGCTGGCTGTCCGAGCGGATCGGTCGCCGCCGCGCGATCTTCATCGCCGCGATCATCGCGCTGCCCGTGCTGCCGCTGTGGGCGTTCTCGACCGGCGCGCTCGCGCTCGCCGCGGGCGCGTTCCTGATGCAGATCTCGGTGCAAGGCGCATGGGGCGTGATCCCCGTGCATCTGAACGAGATCTCGCCGGACGAGATTCGCGCGACGTTCCCGGGCTTCGTCTACCAGCTCGGCAATCTGCTCGCATCGGGCAACGCGACGATGCAGGCGCAGCTCGCGGTCAATCACGGCAACGATTACAGCATGGCGCTCGCGACAGTCGCGGGCATCGTCGCCGTTGTCATCTGCGTTTTAATTGTGTTCAGCCGCGAGCGACGCGGGATCGACATGACGCAGGCGGCCGCGATGAGCCCGACGACGGGATAACCATGCACGCGGCGGCGCACCATCGCACAAGCACGCGTCGTACAGTGCGCAGCACGTCGCTCATGCTGCATCGCACCACACGCTCTAGAGGAGTTTGTCCACAAAGAACGCTTGCCGCCGCCCCGTGCCGCTTTTTATCTTAATGAAAACGGCTGTTTCAATTACACATTTGAATCGCTTGTTCGCGTACCGGGAAACCGGCAAGGGAGGCGGAACATGGCAGTTCGACAGGCCAGCCGGCAATCCGGCGGGACGAAGGCGCGCATCCTAGATGCGGCCGAAGATCTTTTCATCGAGCATGGCTTCGAAGCGATGTCGATGCGGCAAATCACATCGCGCGCAGCGGTGAATCTTGCCGCCGTCAACTATCACTTCGGCAGCAAGGAAGCGCTCATCCACGCGATGTTGTCGCGGCGCCTCGATCAACTGAACGAGGAGCGCCTGCGCATCCTCGATCGGTTTGATGCGCAACTCGGCGCGCACGTCACGTGCGAGCACGTGCTGGGCGCGATGTTCATTCCGGCGCTGCAGGCGTCGCGCGATCCGCAACGCGGCGGCCGCGCATTCCTCAGACTCATCGGCCGCGCGTACACCGATCCGTCGGCGTTCGTGCGCAATTTCCTGACCGCGCACTATGCGACCGTCGCCGGCCGCTTCTTCGACGCGTTCCAGCGCGCGCTGCCGAACCTGCCGCGCGCGGAACTCGGCTGGCGGCTGCACTACGCGATCGGCGCACTGTCGGGCGCGCTCGCGGGCGCGGAAACCGAAAGCCTCATCGACGAATTCACGCAAGGCCGCACGATGAACGACGTTCAGATGATCGCGCGGCTGTCGTCGCTGATCGTCGCCGCACTGAGGGCGCCGATGCCCGACGCGACGCAGCTCACGATCTTCGCGTCGGTGCTCGACGGCGCAGCGGCCGCAGCCGACGCGACGCAGCCGGCCGGGCCGCTCGCGGCAATCGCGCCGCCTGTCGTTTCCGCGCCTGTCGTTTCCGCGCCTGTCGTTTCCGCGCCTGTCGTTTCCTCGCCTGTCGTTTCCGCGCCGTCGGCGCCCGCTGTCGCGCCCGCGATCGCACCGGTCTCCGTTTCGGCGCCCGCGGCGGACATCGCGCCGCCGACGTCCGTCGCCCCGGCGTCCGTTGCGCCGATGCCGACGACACCGCGCACCGAAGCGGTCGCGGCCGAGCCGGTCGTCGCGGCCGCGCACGAAACCCACGCAACCTGAGGTCGCGCGCAGCGAGTCACGGCCGCGCGGCGCGCGGCCGATCGCGGCGGCGCCAGGCCCGTCGCAATCCGATGCGCCGCTTCCGCCGCCCCCCCCAGCCACGCGCCGCGCCGCAGACGCCCGCGCGCCGACCCATCACAACGAATCAGGAGACAAGCGATGACCGCCCCCGTTGCGCCCGCCCACGCCCACACCCAAGCGCCGAACACCGATGGCATCTGGTACGCGTCATATCCCGCCGGCGTGCCGCACGACATCGACGTCACGCAATACCGATCGCTTGCCCAGTACTTCGATGATTGCACGACGCGCTACGCGGACCGCGTCGCATTCATCAGCGCGGGCGCGCGCATGACCTACGCGACGCTCGCGCGCAAGGCGGCCGCGTTCGCATCGTATCTGCAGAGCCTTGGCGTGAAGCCCGGCGACCGCGTCGCGATCATGCTGCCGAACACGTTCCAGTATCCGGTCACGCTGTTCGGCGCGCTGAAGGCGGGCGCGATCGTCGTCAACGTGAATCCGCTCTACACGGTGCGCGAGCTCGCGCATCAGTTGAAGGACAGCAGCGCGCAGACGATCGTCGTGTTCGAGAACTTCGCGAAGACGCTGCAGGAAGCACTGCCCGAAACGCAGATCAAGCACGTCGTCGTGACCGCGCTCGGCGATCTGCTCGCCGACGGCCTCAATCCGAAAGGCCATCTGATCAACTTCGTGCTCAAGCACGTGAAGAAGCTCGTGCCTCCGTACCGGCTGCCGCAGGCCGTGCGCCTGCGCGCGGCGCTCGCGGCGGGCGCGCGCCGCGCGCCGACACCCGTCGCGCTCGAGCACGACGACCTCGCGTTCCTGCAGTACACGGGCGGCACGACGGGCGTCGCCAAAGGCGCGATGCTCACGCATGGCAATCTGATCGCGAACCTGCTGCAGGCGAAGGCGTGGATCGAGGATCAGCTGACGGGCGACGTCGAGACGGTGCTCACGCCGCTGCCGCTCTATCACATCTATTCGCTGACGGTGAACGCGTTCATCTTCCTCGGCCTCGGCGGACGCAACATCCTGATCGCGAACCCGCGCGACACGAAGATGATGATGAAGATCCTGCGCCACGAGACCTTCACGGGCATCACCGGCATCAACACGCTCTACAACGCGTTCCTCGACAACGAGGAATTCCGCAAGCGCGACTTCTCCAAGCTCAAGCTCGCGATGGCGGGCGGCATGGCGATGCAGCGCGCGGTCGCCGAGCGCTTCGAGCAGGTGACCGGCTGCCCGATCGTCGAAGGCTACGGGCTCACCGAGTGCTCGCCGATCGTCACGATGAATCCGTACGACGCGAACGAGAAGCGATCGTTCAGCGGCTCGATCGGGCTGCCCGCGCCGTCGACGCTCGTGCGGTTTCGCAAGGAGGACGGCGAGTGGGCGAACGTCGGCGAGCCGGGCGAGCTGTGCGTGCACGGCCCGCAGGTGATGCGCGGCTACTGGCAGCGCGCGGACGAGACCGCGAAGGTGATCGACGCCGACGGCTGGCTCGCGACGGGCGACATCGGCGTCATGGACGAAAAAGGTTTCATCCGCCTGATCGACCGCAAGAAGGACATGATTCTCGTGTCGGGCTTCAACGTGTATCCGAACGAGATCGAAGACGTGCTCGTGTCGCATCCGGGCATCCGCGAGGCGGCGGCGATCGGCATTCCCGATCCCGTTCACGGTGAGCGCATCAAGGTGTTCGTCGTGCCGCGCGATCCGTCACTGACGGTCGAAGCGGTGCTCGCGCACTGCCGCAAGAACCTGACGGGCTACAAGATGCCGAAGGCGGTCGAGTTCCGCGACGCGCTGCCCCAGACCAACGTCGGCAAGATCCTGCGCCGCGCGCTGCGCGACGAAGAACTCGCGAAGCTCGCGAACGCGCCGGCGAGTCCGTCGGCAAGGCACTGACGAAAAACGAAAACACCACTACAAGATTTCTGGACCGCTTCCTGGGAGGAATGCATGACATACGCATCACAGCAATATCGATACCGGTCTTCGTCTTCGCGAACACGGTTCGCGCGGCGCTGTCTCGCCATCGTCTCGGCCGTGGGGGCGCTCGCGCTCGGGCTCGCCAACAGCGCCGCGAACGCGCAGGCGCAGGCCAACGCCGAAACGCCCGCCGCCGTCGAATCCGGCGCGGCGGATGCGGCGCTTCCGCCCGAGCTCGCGAAGGTCTCGAAGCTGTCCGTCGACCAGCAGGTTCGCTGGCTGCGCACGGCCGCTCGCCAGGGCGCGCTCGATAAGCTCGACGATGCGACGCTCGCCGCACTCTTCAAGTCGCTCGATCCGCAGACGGTGCCCGATTACGTCGCGGCGGGGCCGATCGGCTATCCGTCGTATGAATTCACGATGCTGCGCCAGGAGCGCATCAGCGGCAAATGGTCGGATACGCCCGACCACATGTTCGTCAAGGTGACGCACGGGCCGCTGCGCGTCTACGCGAAATGGCTGCCGGACGGCGCGCATTCGGGCCAGGAAGTGATCTACGACTCGACGAAGCGCACCGACGAGATGTACGGCCACCTGGGCGGCCTGCTCGGCAAGGTGCCGATGTGGACGTCGCTCGACGGCGCGCTCGCCCGCGCACAGTCGAACCATCAGGTACGCGATCTCGGCACCGAGTTCGTCGCGAACCTCTATCTGAGCGAAGCGAAGAAATACCGCGAAGCCGGCACGCTGAAGCCGACGCGCGTCGAGGCGAAGACGATCAAGGGCGTGCGCGTTGTCGCGTTCACCTACGAGACGCCCGGCGGCCGGCCGCAGTTCTATGCGAAGAAGGAGACGCTCGGGCTCGATCTGCGGCAGCCGTACTTCCGCACCGTCGAATCGTTCGACAACGACGGCCGCGTGTTCGAGCGGATCGTGTTCGAGAAGGTCGCGCCGAAGTCGTTCGACGAAACGGCGTTCGATCCGAAGAATCCCGATTACAAGTTCTGACCCGTCATCGTTTCGTCACGAACGGCGGCGAGCATTCGCCGCAACGAAACGCCGCGCGGCTCTCCGGCTCGCACGGCGTTTTGTTGCGGCGGCGCCTCGGCTAGCCGAGGCGGCCAACCGTCACGCGATCGACGCGATCAGTCGTCGTCGTGATGGCGGCGCCACCGGCGCTCGTGCCGCTGACGCTCCCAGCGGTCTTCATCGTCGTCGCCGCGCCATTCGTATCCGCCGTACGCGGGATACCCGACGACCGCTGGTTGGGGCGCGACGTAGACGGGCTGCGGCGCCACATAGACGGGCGCGACCGGCACGCCGAGCCCGATCGACAGATCGACGCCGCCCGCCGTCGCGGCGCCCGATGCGGCGAGCGCCGCGATGCCCAGCATCGTGATCGTCAGAATCTTTTTCATGTTCGTCACCTCGTTTCGCCGGCCTGGCCGACTTCGTGAACGCACTCTAGCGGACCTGCACGGCACCAGGTGCAACGGCCATGCGAGAGCTGTAACCCGACGTAACGAAAGTGCGGCCAAACGCGCTTTATCCGATTGGACGGATCGCGCAAATGCACGGGACCGTCTATAGTGGGTAACGGTTGGACACAAACGCTCGCGCGCGCATCGGGTTCGAACAGGGTAAAATCCCGCCCAACGCTGTGTAAGTTCGCATGCGGCGAAACGCATAACTCTTAATTGACGCCGGCATCTGCCGCTTTTTAATGGCCAATCCTGCAGAATCCCATCCGCAAAACGACTTCATCAATGCCGCGCGCAAGGAACGCAAGCGCGTCGAAATCTATCTCGTCAACGGTATTCGCCTGACGGGGTGCATTGAGTCGTTCGACCAGTACCTGGTGATGCTGCGCACGCCCGTCGGCCTGCAAGGCATCTATAAACGCGCCATCTCGACGATCCAGCTCGACACGGGCGGCTCCCGTCCGGGCGGCCCGCGCGGGCCGCGTCCGGGCGGGCCGCACGGCGGCGGCGGCCGCTCCGGCGGGCGCGAAGGCGGCGGCCACGGTCCGTATGGTTCGCACGGCGGCGGCTCCCGCGAGCCCCGCGGCGACGGCGGCGGCTATGGTTCCCGCGAATCCCGCGGCGACGGCGGCTATGGTGCTCGCGAATCCCGCGACGGCGGCGGCTATGGTTCCCGCGAATCCCGCGGCGACGGCTACGGCGCGCGCGAGCCGCGTGAACCGCGCGAGCCCCGTGAATCATACGGCGCGCCGCGCGAGCCGCAAGACGGCGTGTCGACGCCGTCCGGCGCGCAAGAGCGCAACGGCCCCGTGATCGTCACGCGCCGCCGCCGCTCGCTCGGCCCGACTGACGGCCAATAAGCGCCTCCGTCCATACGAAAAAGGGCAAGCCGGTGAACGGCTTGCCCTTTTTCTCATTGAGCGTCGGGAGCGCACATCGCGGCGAAAGCCGGCGCTCGCCCGAAGCCGGGCCGTCCGGTTCCGCCCCGCCCCATTTGTGATTACCGTACTCTCGGCAATCCAGCGTCAGCCTGCCTCTGTAGCGAGCGCACCTGCTTCTGCAGCTTGCGCAGCTGATCCTGCAGCTCGTTCTTCTGCGCCTGCAGCGCGACCGCCTCGTCGAGCTTGTCCTTCTGCCGGCTCGCGACGGCCGCCCGTTGCTCGCGTGCAATGTTCAGATCCGCCTGCAGCCGGTTCGCCCGCTCCTGCGCGGCGGCGATCTGCCGGTCCGTCTGCGCCTTCTGCGACTCGAGCTTCGCGGCCTGGAGCTCGCTCACCGCGAGATTCTCGGACTGTTTCGCGAAATCGCGGTAGACCGCTTCCGCACGCGCATCGTTCGCCGTCTTGATCACGCGCCAGAACGCCTTCTGCTGGAACAGCGCGATGAAGTATGTACCTTCCTCGACGTTGAACAGCAGGCTCGCGCCGTAGCTGCCGTTGTACGTCGTGCGCATTTCGGTCAGCTCGCGCGCCTGGATCTGCCGTTGCAACTCGTCGATCGTGCTCTGCCCGTTCGCGTCGACGCTCGCGGCCGTCGGCGCGCTCGGCGCCGACAGGTTGACGACGGCCGGCGCCGAAACGGCCGATGCCGCCGGCACGGCGGACGCCGTCAACACCGGCGACGCGCCGCCGTCGCCATCCAATGCCTGCGCATGCGCGCCGCAGAGGCCGCCCGCCGCCGCGATCGCGACGAAGACGCGCCCCATTCCCCGTATGTGGCTCATTGTGTTTTTCCTGCTTCGATGTTGTAGTTTTTCGAATGCATGTCTGCCGGCTGCCTCGCAGCCGCGCTTCACTCGCTTTCCCGTGCTTCAGGCTCCTCGTCGAAAATCTGGTATTTGCGCATCTTTTCCCACAGCACCTTGCGGCTGATCCCGAGATGCTGTGCGGTATCCTGCCGACGCCAACCGTTTGCGTCAAGCGCGGAAATCACGCGGCTGCGCTCGGTCATGTCCCACTTGCTGCGATCGACGAACACGTCGGGCGCGCTCTCGGCCGGCACCGGCTGCGCGGCGCTGCGCGCATGCGCGACGAGCCGCTGCAGCCGCGCCGCGTCCCAGCCGCCCGTCTGCCTGACCGTCACGCCGACCCGTTCGGCCAGATTGCGCAGCTCGCGCACGTTGCCGGGGAAGTACGAATCGGCGACCGCTTCGGCGAGCCAGTAAGGCAGCTCCGGCAGCGCCGCGAGGCGATCGTCGCCGACGACCGATGCGACGAACGACTTGAAGAGCGCGATCTTGTCGATGGGACCGCGCTCCTCGAGCGACGGGATGCTGAGCTCGATCACTGCGAGCCGGTAGTACAGGTCCGCGCGGAAGAGGCCGTCCTTCACGAGCTGCGGCAGTTTCTTGTTGCTCGCCGCGACGAGCCGGAAATCGACCTTGACGGACGCCGTCGCGCCGACACGCAGCACCGCGCCGTCCTCGAGCACGCGCAGCAGCTTGACCTGCTGATAGAGCGGCAGGTCGCCGACTTCGTCGAGAAAGAGCGTGCCGCCCGCGGCCTGCTCGAAATACCCCTTGTGCGTGCCGACCGCGCCCGTAAACGAGCCCTTCGCGTGCCCGAAGAACAGCGATTCGAACAGGCCGTCCGGAATCGCGCCGCAGTTGACGGGCACGAACTCGCCCATGCAGTAGCGCGAGTGTTTCTCGTGCAGCAGCTGCGCGATCCGCTCCTTGCCGACGCCCGTCTCGCCGTGCAGCAGCACGTTCGTGTCGCAGTCGGCGAACGTGTCGACTTCCTGCAAAAGCGCCTGCATGCACTCGGAATGCGCGACGAGCGCGCTCGGCTCGAGCGTTTTTGCCGCGTGCGCGCGCAGTTGCACCGCGAGCTTCGAGATCATCCCGCGCAGTTCCGCGCACGTGAAGTCGAGCGGCAGGACATGCGAATACTCGGGCGGGTACAGCGACGGATCGTGATCGCGCGCGGCGCCGACCCAGACGACCGGCATGCCGATGTCCGACTGCCAGCTACGAAGGAACGCCGCCCCGCTTTCGATCATCGTGACGCTGATGATCGCGAGCGACGGCCGCATCGCGGTCCGCTCCGGCGACAGCACCTCGTTGTCGGCGCGGATCACCTCGACTTCGAAGCTCGACATGCAGCGTGCGACCCGGTCGACGATGTCGGCCTTGCCCTCCCAGACGTACAGGTCGAGTCCCTCGATTGCGTTCGTGTTTCTCATCGTTATCGTGACTTCTTCAATAAACCGTTTGCGCGGTGCCGCAGGTCAGCGCCTCGTTGTGGACTGTCGCCGCGCCAACTTGCACGCCGAGCAGGTTCAGGAGCGGCACGACGACCTGATCGAGCGAGCTCAGCACGGGGCCGAGCTGGTTCAGGAGAACCGTCACCACCGGATTGAGCGTGCTGCCGACCGGCACCGGCACACCGAGCACATAGAGCGTCAGGCCATTCTGCCCCGTCAGCGATTGCGCGGCGCCCGACAGCGCGTTCGCGAGCACCGAGCCCACCGCGTTCGAATTCGCCGTCTGGTAGTCGTCGGCGTCACCCGTCACGCCGTTGAACGTCAGCGTCGCGGCGCTGGCCTTCGGCACGACCGCCGGCAGCGCGACGGCCGACTTGACCTGCAGGAGCGGTGCGTTCACCAGGCCGATCGATGCAATCGTCGCAGGCGCGTCGCAGGCGAACGTCTGCTGCGCGGAAAGATCCGTCGGCGGGTCGCCCACGCACAGGTTCGCGAGGCCCGGCTGCACGACGATCGTCGCGCGGCTCGCTGCGGCGGTTGCAGCGCAACTCGTCGATTGCAGCCACGCGGAGCCTGTCGCGACCTGCAGCGCGATCGGCAGGCTCAGATCGACCTGTATCAGGTTCTGCACGAGGCTCACGAGCAGCGCGAGCGGCAACAGCACGCCGGTGGGCGACAGCCCCGTGGTGCCGAGACTCACTTTCACATACAACCGGATCTGCGCATTGTTCGCCTGCGTGCGCCACGCCCCCGTCTTCGGGTCCGTTCCCGCCTCGCCGATCGCGATCGACGGCGGCTCGATGATCTGCAGCTTCAGCGTCGCGCCCTGGCCCGCGAGCTGCAACCCCGTCGCGACGTCGACGGCCGGCTTACCCGCCGCCGCCACCTCGGCCGCGACCATCAGTGCGTCGAACACGTTGATCTTCGCGTCGGCGGCCGCCTGCGTGTCGGACAAGCCGAGCGCGAACACTCCGGGCCCGCCCGACCGGCTGCCGATGCTGAACTTCCCGCCGCCCAGATTCGCGCCGACGATCGCCTGCAGCGCGGCGACGCTCGCCTGCAGGTTCGCGTTCACGACCCGGGTGCGCGACAGCGCGGTCAGCGTCAGCTGCGCGAACTGCCCCGCCGTCACCTGTGTCGACAGCAGTTCATTGACCGTCAGCACGTTCGCGGCCGCCATCAGGTCGCCGAGCTTGATCTGCGTCGACGCGAGCGCCTGATACGACAGCACGTTCAAGCTCAGATTCGCGCCGAGCAGCGCGTTCAGCACGTTGTTCACGAGGCCGCCCTGCAGGCTCGCGAGCGTCGTGCCGACCGTGAACTGATCGATGTTGGTCGCCTTCGCGGTCGACGTCGCGCTGACCGTGCGCGACGGGCCGAGGAAGAAGTACGGCACGCTCTGCGTCGCCGTCACCTGCACCGCGTTCAGCGGCGTCGACGTCGTATTGAAATAGCTCGGCCCCGCGTTGCTCTGCGTGTCCCAGCGCCCGCACGAAAGCGCGAGCGTGTTGCCGCTCTTCGTCGGGTCGAAGCCGTTCGAGCGCGCGTTCGCGTTCGCGGCAGCGGCAGGCTGAGTGCACTGGTCGTCCATCTTCTGCGCGGCGGCGAGCGCTGCCATGTCGGCGACCCGCTGCAAGTCGCGGCGCGCGAAGAACACGCTGCCGATGTCGACCGCGCCGAGCGCCGCGATCGCGACGAGCATCCAGACCGCCGCGACGACGGCAAACGAGCCGCGTTCGCGCGCGATCGTCCGGCGTCCGCGAGCGGACGGCCGGCCATCGACGCAACGGCGAGCTAACGGCATGCGAACCTCACTGAGAAGGCGACGCCGGCGTGAGAGGTGAGCCCGTCCCGCCGCCACCGCCGCTCATGCTCGCCGCCGATCCGTAGAACGCCGGAATCTTGGTCTTGAACGAATCGAGATAGCGCTCGTACGCGATCGACGCCGCCTCCCCGATCATCGGCTGCGACGGCCCCGCGTCGCGGTTGCTCGCCTGCCATTCGAGCCACGTGTGCGTCACGTGGCCGATTTCCGATGCGGCAGGCGTCGCGCCTTGCTGCGATTGCGCGCGGGCGGCGCCCGCCGCGCCCGCGAGCGCACCCGCCAGCGCGAGCGTCGCGCAAAGCGCGCGGCTGCGTCCGGGGCGGGCCGCGGCGGTCTTGATGTGGTCATGCGTCGTCATGTCGGCTCCGTGTCACGTCTGTCATTGCGAGAATCGCTGCAAGAGCGGCACCGTCGGCTCGAAGCCCGACGAGGATGCCGACGCCACGGGCGCGGGCGCCCCCGCGACGGCCGTTGCGCCCTTGGCGCCGGCCGCGCCCATCGCGCCTGTGGCGCCTGTGGCGCCTATCACGCCCAACGCCCCGGCGACGATGCCCGCCATATTGGCGCCGCCCGTCGCGCTCGCCGAGCCGGTCGCGTTCGGCGCGCCCGGACGCGCGAGCGCCCGCTGCCGCGCGCGCGACGCGGCCGCGATCTTCGTCGCGTCGTTGCGGATTTCCGTGCGCACCGCGGGCGCGAGCTTCAGCTGATTCATCAAGCCGAGCGCGTCGCGCGTCTGCCCCGTCGCTAGCAGGAAGAGCGCGACGTTGCTCAGGATCTTCGGATTGTTCTGGTCGAGCTCGGCCGCCTTCATCAGCGGCACGCGCGCGCCCGTGACGTCGCCGCCGCGCATCCGCGCATAGGCGAGATCGGACAGCGTCAGCGAATCGGTCGGCGCGAGCGTCGCCGCCTGCGCGAGCGCCTGCGACGCGGCGTCGAAATCGCCCGACGCGCCGGCCAAGAGGCCGAGCCCGCGATAGCCGCGCGCGGCAAGCGGCGTGTTCAGCAACTGCCTGTACGCGACCGTGCTCGCAGCCGGCTGATCGGTCGCGCGCAGCGCATCCGCACGCAGCAGGACCGTATCCGGCGACGCGCCGTACTGCTTCTCGTACGCGTCGATGTGCGCGAGCGACGCGTAATAGAGCCCTTGCGACTGCATCCGGCCGATCAGCCCGAGATACATGCCGGGCGTGTCGGGCGGCGCGTTCTTGTCGGCCGCGGCCTGCATCAGCGCCGCGCGCTCGGCCTGCGCGCCGATCCCGTATCCCGACTCCTTGAACGACCCGCACGCGGCAAGCGACAGCGCAAGCATCGCGAGCGCCGCCGTCGTCGTCGTCATCGGAGAAAAGCTGCTTCGTCTCATGTCGTTCCTTCCTTCGTTGCGCGCCGGCTAACGACGCGCGGCTGTGAGCGCATGCGTGACAGCGAGCATCCCCGGTCCCGCCGTCACGATGAAGAGCGCGGGCAGCAGCGTGACGATCATCACGCCCGTCATCTTCACAGTGAGGCGGCCGATCCGCTCGCGCAGCATCGCGCGGCGCACTTCGCGCAGCCGGTCGCCGAACTGCTTGAGCGGCTCCTGCACCGCGCCGCCGTGCTTGTCGACCTGGATCAGCAAGCGCACGATCGCGCGCAGATCCTCGTTGTCGAAGCTCATCGCGAGGCGCTGCAGCGACTGCTCGCGGGTGCGGCCCGCGACGAACTGCCGCTGCGCGATCCCGAGTTCCGACGACAGCACGGGCAGCATCCCCTTGAAGTCGTTCGTGACGACCTGGATGCTCTGGTCGAGCGACAGCCCGACGCCCTGCAAGAGCCGCAGCATGTCGACGAGGAGCGGCATCTCGTCGACGACGGACTGGCGGCGCGCCGCCGCGCGGCGACGCACGTAGATCTTCGGCAGCATGAAGCCGATGATGACGGACAGCGCGACCCACGCGCTCAGATGCGTGCCGGCCGTCTCGCCGCCGACGATCGCGACGGCGGCCGGCAGCGCGATCCCGCTCGCGATCCGCGCGCTCAGGAAAATGCCGCGCGTGTGCGCGTCGACGTACCCGCACTGCTCGAGCAGCATCCGGTCCTCGTCGGCGACGATCTGCTTGCCGAGCCGCGTGTCGAGCAATCGCATCCCGAACTTGCCCGCGCGGTCGAGCAGCGTCGCGAAACGCGGCTGGCGCTCGGCGGGCGCCGCATCCGCGGCGGGCGGACGCGGCACGCCGGTCGCGGCCGCGGCGCCTGCCGTCGTCCGCGCGGCGGCCGCTTCCAGCGCGGCCGCGCGCTGGTCGAGCGCGTCGGCGAGCGCGCGGCCGGTGCGCTGCGTGAGCACGATCCGCATGATCGCGAGCACGGCGAGCATCAGCACGCCGAGTGCACCGAGTGCGAGCGCAATCGCGCCGAGACGGCTGGAATCCATCGTCGTCACCTCAATCTGGCGAGCCGGTACAGCCAGTAGCCGCCGCCGACTTGCAGGATGAACGCGAGATACACGAGCTGGCGCCCCGTCGGGTCGAGCCACATCGCGCTGAAGTACTTCGGATTCGTCGCGATCACGAAGCTGCCGATTCCGACGGGCAGCGCGCCGAGCACCCAAGCTGACAGCCGCGTCTCCGCCGACATCGCGACGAGCTCGCGCTCCGCCTGCTCGAGGTCGCGCATGAAGACGGCCATCCGGTCGAGCATCACGTCCGCACGGCCGCCGTACTTGACCGACAGCCGCAGCACCGAGCCGACGAGCTCGAATTCCTTGATCCGATAGAGCGCCGCGATATAGACCATCGCGCGATCGATCTCGACGCCCGATCGCAGCATCCGCGACACGTGATCGAGGCAGCCTCGCAGCGGCGCCTCGGTCGTCTGCAGCGTCGCCTGGAACGCGGCGGGCACGCTGTTGCCGAGCGTGACGAGCCGCACGATGCCGTCGAGGAACGACGGCAGTTGCCGGACGATCTGCAGGCGCCGCTTCTGCATCCGCGACACGAGCCAGAACAGGACGAGCGTCGCCCCCGCGACGAGCGTCGCGACGGCGGCGAGCAAGCCGCCGCGCAGCCCCGTCCACAGCGTCGCGACGAGCGTCGCCGCGACGAGCAGGATCAGCGGCGTGCGAATCTCGGGCACGCCCGCGCGGTTCGATACGTTGAGCCACGCGTCGGCCGCGCGCTCGCGCCATCGCGCGAAACCGAAACCGTCGGCAGGCTTCGCGCCCGGCGCGCCGCCCGCCGCGCCCGCGGCGGACGCAGACGCAGACGCGGCCGCACGCGTCGACTCGCCCGCGAGCGGCGCCTTCGGCTGCGCGCCCGGGCGCGCGCCGGGCTCGAGCCGGCTGTCGATGTAGCGCGCCGCATGCGCGCGCTCCTTGGTCGCCTCGCCGCGCCGCCACAGCGCGAGCGCCGCCGCCGCGCACAAGAGCGCGAGGGCGAGCGCGAAGAGCGCCGCGCTAGACATTGAAGCCCCCGCCGCGGCCGAACGGCTCGCCGCCGCGGCCGCCGCCCGCGAGCATCTGCCTGAAGCGCGCGAGCTTCGGCGAATGCGGATGGATGCCGAGCGATTCCCACGCGTCGATCTCGTCGCCGTCCGCGTTCACGCGCGGCTCGTAGCGATAGAGCTCCTGCGTCGCGATGATGTTGTCCGACAGTCCCGTCACTTCGGTGACCGACAGGATCCGCCGCCGCCCGTTCGACAGCCGCCCGATCTGCACGATGAAGTCGACTGCGTTGGAGATCTGCCGGCGCAGGCTCGATTCGGTGCCCTGGAAGCCTGCGAAGCCGGCGAGCATTTCGAGGCGGTACAGGCATTCGCGCGGCGAGCTCGCATGGATCGTGCCCATCGAGCCGTCGTGGCCGGTGTTCATCGCCTGCATCATCTCGAGCACTTCGCCGCCGCGCACTTCGCCGACGATGATCCGGTCCGGCCGCATCCGCAGCGTGTTGCGCAGAAGGTCGCGGATCGACACGACGCCCGTGCCGTCGAAACCGCCCGGCCGGCTCTCGAGCCGCACGACGTGCGGATGGTTGAGCGACAGCTCGGCCGTATCCTCGATCGTGACGACGCGCTCGGCTTCGGGAATGTGGAACGCGAGCGCGTTCAGAAGCGACGTCTTGCCGGAGCTCGTGCCGCCCGACACGAGGATGTTGCAGCGCGCGGCGACCGCGGCCTCGAGCAGCGTGGCGATCTCGTCGTCGAACGTGCCGTTCGCGAGCAGATCGGCGGGCTTGAGCGGATCCTTGCGGAACTTGCGGATCGACACGACCGGGCCGTCGATCGACAGCGGCTCGATCACGACGTTCACGCGCCCGCCGTCCGGCAGCCGCGCGTCGACCATCGGGTTCGATTCATCGAGACGGCGGCCGATCGGCGCGAGGATGCGCCGCACGATCCGCAGCAGATGTGCGTTGTCGGTGAAGCGCACCGGCAGCTTCGTCAGGATCCCGTGCTTCGACACGTACACGTCGCTGTAGCCGTTGATCAGGATGTCTTCGACGTGCGGATCGGCAAGCAGGTCCTCGATCGGCCCGAAGCCCGCGAGCTCCTTCGTCAGCGCCTCCGCGATCGCCCGCACTTCGTTTTCGTTGAGCGGAATGCGGCGCAGCCGCACGAAGCTGTCGATCTCGAGATCGACGAACTGGTTGATCGCCTGCCGCGACCAGCGTCCGAACTCCGCGCCCAGCTCCTCGATGCGCGTCAGCAGATGCTCGTGCGCAGCGTTCTTGATGTCGTGAAACTGCTGCGTTTGCGAGAACGGCGTCGCCCCGTCGGCAAATTGAATGTCGTGTGCCATCTCTTACGACCGCTTGGAGGTGGGTTGAATGAAGCGCTTGAGCGCGGAAAGACCGCTCGCCGTGCGCGACGCGGCGGCCCCCGTGCCACCCGTCACGCGTTCGACGAGCGGCTCGAGCGCGCGCACGTACGGGTCGCGCTCGGCAACGTCGACGATCAGCTTGCCCTGATTGGCCGCATGCCCGATCGGCACGCGCCGCGACGGCAAGGTCACGGCGAGCGAGAGGCCGAGGCGCTCGGCGATCTGCGCGGGCGACAGGCCGAGCGCCGGATCGTACTGGTTGACGACGAGACGCACGTTGCCCGTGTCGACGCCCGCGTCGCGCAGCGAATCGAGCAGCTCGACCGCCGACACGACGGATGCGACGCCCTGGTCGCACAGGAGCCACGATTCGTCGGCCGCGCACGCGGTCTGCGCGACGAAGTCGCGGTTCGAGAAGCCGCCCAGGTCGATGATCTGATAGTCGAAGAACGCGCGCAGACGGTTCAGCAGTCCGACGCAAGACGCGTACGACACGTCGCGCAGCCCGGCGAGATTCGGCGGCAGCGACGTCAGCGCGACGCCGCTCGAATGGCGCGCGAGCGCAGTGTTGACGAAGGTCCGGTCGAAGCGGCGCAGGTTGCGCACCGCCTCGACGAAGTCGAATTCACAGCGCGTGTTCAGGTACAGCGCGCCGTCGCCTGCCGGCAGCCCGAGATCGACGAGCGCCGTCTGCCGTCCCTGCGCGGCCGAGCGCTTCTGCAGCAGCACCGACAGGTTCGCGGCGAGCGTGCTTGCCCCCATCCCGGCGCGCGCGCCGAGAAGCGCGATCAGCTTGCCGTGGCGGCTCGGCTGTTCGCCGACGTGATCGAGGAGCCCGCGCGTGATCCGCAGCGCGTCCTCGGCGGGCGCGGAGAAGTCGACGAAGTCGTGCACGCCCGCGCGCAGCGCAGCGAGCGCGCTCTCCGGCTCCGCGATCGACCCGAGCGCGACGATCGGCAGTCCAGGATGCGACAGGCGCACCGCGGCTGCGGCGGCGCTCGCCGCCTGCGCATGGCCGCCCGAGAAGTCGACGAAGACGAGCACCGGATTGAGCCCGGCGATCCGCTGCGCGAGCGCCGTCGGTTCGAGCGGCGCAGCCTCGACGGCGCCCGCCGAGACGAGCGTCTGCGCGAGCCAGTCCACGTGTTCGCCAAGCGGCGACGCGCAGACGAAGTAGTCGGTGACGGCAGGCTCAGCCAAAGATTGTGCTCTCGCGTTCATGTTGAAGCGTTCCGGTTGCGCGCCGTGTCGCGGCGCTCGCGCTGTCGATGCGGCACGCGCTCATTTCGAGAACCCCGGTCCTGCGTCCGGCGACAGCGCGCCGCCGAGATACGACCGCCATACGGGCCCGTCGCGCTGCTCGGACAGCTCGCCGGGCGTCGCGGGCAGCGACGCGTTCTTCGCGATCGGCGCGACGAGATGCGGCGTCGCGATGATCACGAGTTCCTTGTCGTTCTGCTGATAACTGAGGTGCTTGAAGAACGTGCCGATGACCGGCAGATCGCCGAGGAACGGCACCTTGTCGACGTTCGACGTCGTCTCGCGATCGATCAGGCCGCCGATCACGAAGCTCTCGCCGTCGCCGAGCTCGACCGTCGTGTCCGCGCGGCGCGTCGTGAGCGCGGGCACCGTCACGCCGTTGATCGTGATCGAATGGACGAAGTCGAGCTGACTCGATTCCGGCGCGACCTTGAGCGCGATCCGGCGCGGGCTCAGCACGGTCGGCGTCAGCGTGAGGCCGACGCCGTACGGCTTCCAGTCGATCGAGATCGTGCCGAGCGACTGCGGCACCGGCACCGGAATCTCGCCGCCCGCGAGAAAGCTCGCGCTTTGCCCGGACAGCGCGACGAGCGTCGGCTGCGCGAGCACGCGCGCGAGGTTGTTCGCCTCGAGGATCGACAGGTCGGCGAAAAGGCCGCGCGTCGCCGAGCCGACGACGAGATTGAACGCGGACGCGATCGGAATGTTCGCGGACACCGACATCGACGGCGTCCCGCCGCCCGTCACCGACGCAAGGCCGCTCGGCGCGAACGAGCCGAACGTGAAGCCGTTGTTCTGCTTGAAGAAGTTGAGGCCCGCCTGCTTGAGCACCGAGCGGCTGAATTCGACGACGCGCACGTCGACCTGCACGACGTTCTTGCCGCCGACCGTCGACGCGTCGACGACGCCGCCGTCCTTGCCCGCCATCCCCTTGCCGAGCGCGAGCGCGCGCGCATGCGCGTCGAGCGTCGCGGCCGAGCCGGACATGACCGCCGTGCCGCCGTACGCCTTCACGCTCGGCGAGCCGCCGTCGAGCAGCGCACGCGCGGCGCCGCTCACGACGTTGACCGTGTAGACGGCCGGCTCGTCGCGGCCTCGCTCCCACACCATCAGGCTCGTCGAGCCGGCCGCCTTCGCGACGAGCAGCACGCTTCCTCGCCCGCCCTTCGCGACGAGCACGTCGGCGACGCTCGGATCGCCGACCGCGACCCGCTGCACGTTGCGGCCGACGGAAATCTGCCGCTGCGCGCCCGTCGCGAGCTCGATCGCCCCCATCTCCGCCGCCCGCGCGGCGAACGACAGCAACACGCCGAACGCCATCGCCAATGCAATCAGTCTATTTTTCATCGTGTCGGAAACCGGCGCGAGCCGGCTCTCTCCCTGCCGTCACTGTTCGAATCAATTTGTCGATCAATAGGCGACCGTTTCGGCTCGCCCGCCCCGGATCACTTCGATGCTGCCTCCTGCGCGCGGCGCGGCCGCCACCTGCGCGCCCCGCGGTGCGGCCGCACGCGGCGCCGGCGCGTGCGCGCCGCCGCTGCCCGACAGCTCGCTCAACACGAGCCCCGCCGCCGCCTGGTTCGACGGCCCCGCGCCGCCTAACGCGCGCACGGCGACCGTCTGCGCAGCGACGTCTTCGTCGCGTGGGCTGCGCAGCGCGAGCACGAGCCGTCCGCTCGCTTCGGCGAGCGTCAGCGCGTCGACCTGCGCGGTCGGCACCGCGAGCACCGCGGTGCGCGCGCCCGCGCCCGTCGGGCCCGGCGTGCCGTCACGATCGGCCGTCGCGTCGCCGAACGACAGCACACGCACCCGCGACAACAGCAGCCGCGCCTGCGATTGCGAGATTTCCGAGCCAGTCGTACCGAAGCTGCCTTCGCGCTTCATATTCACGAACACGTCGACGAAGTTGCCGGGACGCAGCCGGTTGCCGACCGCGTTCGTGTCGTCGACCTTGACCGCGACCGCGCGCTCGCCCGGCGCGATCTGGTCGGCGAGCCCCGACATCAGCTCGCTTTCGAGCACGGGCGCCTGCGCGACAATGTCGCTCGCCGGGATGCGGCCCGTGACGAGCGTCGGATTCGGAAACGCGCCGGCGATCGGCGCAGGCATCTGCTGCACCTTGAGCGCGTCGGCGGGAATCGGCTGCCCCGCCGGCAGCGCACGCGTCGCGACGACGACGGGCACCACCGCCGTCGCGACGGCGGTCGCGGCGCTCGGCGCGGCGGGCGCCGGCTTGCGCCCGAGCAGCCACGCGTAAATGCCGAGCAGGATCGCGATCCCGATCAGCAACCCCGCGATGATCTTGGTCAGATGATTGGCCATGGTTGTTATCAGTGCAGCGGCGAAAGAAGTCGTTGGAGAAAACCGCACCGGCTGGCGGCGCGGCGGCCCGGCCTAGTCGATCACGTTCATATGATGTTCGTCGGGTTGATCTGCACCGTCGCCTGGCTCGTCAGCGTCGTCGGCAGCACCGCGTCGAAGAGCGCGACCGTCGGCACGAGCGGATTGGCCGCATACGGATACGTAACCGTCACCTGGATGCAGTACATCGTCGCGTCGTACGAGCAGGTGAAATTCTGCGAGGTCGAGCACGTCGCGCCCGTCAGCCAGCCCGTCAGATTGCTCGCGGCCGTGCACGCGGCCGCTGCACGCAGGCCGAGCGCCGCCGACTGCGTTTGCGCGACCTGGTAGTTGAGCGCCGCGCGCGCGCCCTCCGTCGCGGCGAGCGTCAGGCTCTGCTGCGCGGCGAAGATCATGCCGTACGTGACGATCCCGTAGAGGACCATGAAGAAGACGGGGAACAGGATCGCGAATTCGATCGCGGTCGCGCCGCGCTGGAAGCGCCGCGGCCGGAACTGTCCGAGCGCGTGCTTCATCGCGTGCCTCCGGTATGAACCAGATAGGCGAGCCATGCCGCGGCGGGCGCGGCGAGAAACGCCGCATAAGGCGCGGAGCGGCGCGCGCCGAGCGCGAACACAGGCGCGCCGTGACGCCCGAGCGTGCCGAACGACGTGCGGCTCAGCAGCATGAGGCCGAGCGAGTGAATGCCCGCTGCGATGCTCGCGACGATCCACAGCCACGGCAGCACCGACAGGCCGCACCAAGCGCCGAGCACCGCGAATACTTTGACGTCGGCAGCACCCATCACGCGCAGTGCGAAAAACGGAAAAAGGGAAACGAGACCGACCACCCCGCCGATCAATGCGCCGGCCAATGTCGTCTCGAACGGATTTTGTCGGCAGACTGTAAAAATGATAACGGCAGCAAGACCAACGAACACCAATTCGTTGGGAATACGGCGATCGCGACAATCAGCAATTGCAACAGCCGCAGTCCAGGCGAAAAAGAACCCAATACTGAATAAATGAACCATTTCAGCCCCAGCCGCCCAGCGACGTGTTGCGGATTGCCGAAGCAATCCGCAATTCGTGGTAACGCGCAATTGGAAGTAAACGTTAAGCCGCCGGCAATTTGCTGGCGATCGTGCTGAACAGGTTGCTCAGGTCGGTACCGAGCGTGCCGACCGTCGTCGCGATGGCCACCGCGATGAGACCCGCGATCAATCCGTATTCGATCGCGGTTACCCCTGCCTCCTCCGTGAGGAAGCGATTCATCAGTTGTTTCATGTTGATCCTCGTGCCTTGAGTCCTCATTGGCCTTGCTTTTCGCTATCGGCCGACCTTGCCCCGCCATTCGACTTTAATGTCGGATCGGGCGGTTTCGTTATAACTCCTTTTTCAAGAGTTTCTAACAATTTGATACAAGTTAACATTCATGTCGGCGGCGTCCTCCTCGTATTCCCTGATGTACCAGGCCGTACAATTAGTGCACGAGCGAATCTTATATCTGAACCTTTTTTTGTTCCACATTTTTGTCAATTTTGATCAGACAACATGACTGCGCGCACGCTTATTTTTATGACTTGTCGGTACTCCTTACACATAAGGACTTACGATAGGTTAGATCTATATACCTAATTCATTGGCAAAAAGATCGATTCAAATATCGATGACCCATCCCGTGCATGGGGCGCACGTTACGCCGCACGCGTAACGCAAAGCGCGTGGCGTTACGTTACGAACGCATAAAAACTCGGCCGCCGCGCGCACCTCCCGCTCCTTTTCAAGCAACGTCCCGCCTCGCTCAAATCCTTTACCGACAAGGGTTTGCGGGAAGTCATTGCACGCACCGAAAAGTTCGTCCAGCGAAATGGCACGCCAGTTGCAGAGCAATCACTCGCAAGTGCAGCACACCAATGATCAGACAACACACCAATGCGAGGACGATATGAACACCCAGACGATTTCCCATGGCACGCTCCGGACGACTTTGATCGCGGCCACCGTGGCAGCCATGCTCTCCCTCTCCGCTTGCGGCGGCTCCGGCTCGATCAGCAAGGGGCTCGACGGCTCGGGCTCCAGTAGCGGCAACGCAATTTCCACGACGGGCGACGGTTCGGGTTCGGGCGGCACGAGCGGCTCGGGTTCGAGCGGCGGCTCGACTTCCGGCGGCGGCTCGACTTCCGGCGGCGGCTCGACTTCCGGCGGCGGCTCGACTTCCGGCGGCGGTTCGACTTCCGGCGGCGGCACGTCGACCTCGTCGAGCGTCAATGCGCTCGGTACGATCGCCGGCAACACGGGCGGCATCATCGGCGGCGTCGGCTCGACCGTGTCGGGTGTCGGTACCGTCGTCGGCAGCCAGACGCTGCCCGGCGCGAACCCGCAGACGACGCAAGCGCTCGGCGGCATCGTCCAGAACCTCGGCGGCGCCGTCAGCGCGCTTGGCACGGGCGTGACGAGCGGCATCGGCCAGCTCGGCTCGTCGACGAACCCGATCGGCACGACCGTCGCAAGCACGGGCGGCGTGGTCAGCCAGCTGGGCGGCGCCGTCACGCAAACGGGCAACCTCGTCACGAGCCTCGGCACGGGCCCGCTCGCGCCGCTGTCGCCCCTCACGTCGCCGCTCGGCGGTGCGGTCAGCACGCTCGGCAACGCAATCACCGCAGGCGGCACGACGCTCACCACCGCACTGTCGACGGGCCCCGTCCAGCAACTGACGCAAACGGTCAGCTCGGCGATCACGCCGATCACGTCGATGGTCACGGGCACGACGCAAACGGTCGGCAACGTGACGGGCCTCGGCGCGCCCGTCAACACGCTGCTCGGCACGATCGGCGGCGGCCTGAACCAGGCCGGCGCGCTGATCACGAAGACGGGCAGCAATCCGGTCACGACGAGCCTCGGCCAGACGGTGTCGGCAACCGGCAACACGATCACGTCGGTCGGCGGCCTGCTGACGGGCGGTACCGGCTCGACGAATCCGCTCGCGCCGATCACAGCCGCGGTCGGCAGCCTGACGGGCACGCTGAGCGGCGTCGGCGGAGCGACCTCGGGCACTCCGCTCGCTCCGCTGACGAACGTCGTGTCGACGGTGACGGGCGCGCTCACGGGCGCAGCAGGCGGCACGTCGACGAGCAATCCGCTCGCCCCCGTCACCGGCCTCGTGTCGACCGTCACGGGCGCGCTCACGGGTGCCACCGGCGGCACGACGTCGAGCAACCCGCTCGCCCCCGTCACCGGCCTCGTGTCGACCGTCACGGGCGCGCTCGCGGGCGCCACCGGCGGCACGACGTCGACGAGCCCGCTCGCCCCGGTCACGAACCTCGTGTCGACCGCGACGGGCGCACTCGGCGGCGCGACGACCGCGCCGACGACGAGCTCGACGACCGCCGCGACGAACCCTGTCGCGAGCCTCACCGCGCCACTGACCGGCACGAGCAGCGGCACGAGCGGGTCGACCAACCTGCTGTCGCCCGTCACGTCGCTCGTCGGCGGCCTGCTCGGCGGCATCAAGAAGTAAACCGGGCCGGCGCCCACCCAGCATCAAAAAAGACAGCGAGGAGCAGCATCATGAATCAGCAACGTTTCGTTCCGTCGTCCGCGCTTGCGGCCTGGCGCGTTCCGCTCACCGCGCTCGCGACCGCGTGCGTACTCGCCGCGTGCGGCGGCAGCGACATCGCCGCGCCACCGTCCGCGGGCGACAGCGGCAGCGGCGGCAAGACGACGCCGACCAACCCGAATAACCCGACGCCGACCGCGACCGGCACGTCCGGCGTCGTCAACACGCTCGGCAAGACCGCGACCGATCTCGGCAACACGATCGGCTCGACGAGCGTGCCGGGCCTCGGCAGCGGCGTCACGCAAGGCGTCGGCGCGACGGTCGGCAGCACGGGCGGCATCCTCAACGCCGCGGCGGACGCGGTGAGCAACGGCCTCGGCCAGATAGGCTCGACGCAGAATCCGGTCGGCACGACGGTCGCCGGCCTCGGCAACGTCGTGAGCGCGGCGAGCAACACCGTGCAAGGTCTCAGCCAGACCGTGCAGGCTGTCGGCACGGGCCCGCTCGCACCGCTTTCGCCCGTCACGACGCCCGTCGCAGGCGCGCTCGCGACGGCGGCGAACGGCGTGAACGCGGCCGGCACGATGCTCGGCAACGCGCTGTCGACAGGTCCCGTCCAGCAGATCACGCAGCCGATCAGCTCGGCCGTGACGCCGCTCGTCATCACGGCGGGCCAGGTCACTCAGACGGTCGGCACGACGACGGGCGTCGGCCAGCCGGTGTCGGGCCTGCTGCAGCAAGTCGGCGGCGCGATCAGCTCGGCCGGCCATCAGATCGCGGGTACGTCGTCGCAGCCGCTCGTCGGCGACGTCGGCCAGCTCGTGTCGTCGGTCGGCAACACCGTGACGAACACGGGCGGCCTCGTCAATCCCGCCGCACCGAACGGAGCGGCGCCGATCCCGGGTCTCATCACGAGTCTCGTCGGCGGCTCGACGGCAACGGTCGCCACCGGTTCGGGTTCGGGCTCGGGCTCCACGCTTAGCAACCCGCTGAGCGGCGTGTTGTCGAGCCTCGGCGGAGGCGCACTCGGCGGGAGCGCCACGTCCGGCGGCGCGAGCAATCCGCTCGCACCGGTCACGAGCCTCGCGAGCGGCGGCACGGGTGGTAGTACAAACCCGCTCGCGCCCGTTACCGGTTTGCTGAATACTGTCACGGGCGCGCTCACGGGCGCGACGGGATCGAGCGGCGGCACGAATCCGCTCGCCCCCATCACGTCGCTCACGGGCGGCGCGACCTCGTCGACGGGCAGCTCGACCGGGCTCCTCGCACCGGTGACGAACACCCTCGGGACGCTGGGCAGCATTAGTAAGTGATACGAAGCACTGCGCGCCCCCTCCGGCGGGGAGCGCGCAATCGGATTGGAACAACGGAAGACCACGATGCGCGGCGCGCGATATGCCGCGCATCTGCATTAGAAGATCACAAGCACAAAGAGGCCCACGAGGAATCACAATGAAATCCAGACACGAATCTTGGATGCTGTTGCTCGCGCTCGTTGCGGCCGCCGGCGCCGCGCACGCGCAAAGCCGGTCGGGCGGCAACCCGCTCGAATCGCTGCCGCAAATCAACACGCCGCAGCGGCCGAGCGTGACCGTGCAGGTCGCGCCGCAGGAAGTCCAGGTGCAGGCGCTGCTCGCCCGCCATCTGACGCCGACTTCGTTCCAGGTCGAAGGCGTCAAGTCGATTCCGTTCGAAGAGATCTCGCAGCGCTTCACACCGCTCGTCGGCAAGGACATCACGATCGGCCAGTTGATCGAAATGGCGAACGGCGTGACGAAGCTGTATCAGGCGCGCGGCTACGCACTGTCGTTCGCGTTCATCCCCGCGCAGACGTTCGAAGGCGGCGTCGTGCGCGTGACGGTCGTCGAAGGCTACGTCGCGAACGTGAAGATCACCGGCCGGCCCGGCGCGATGGAGCCGAAGGTCCGCGCGATCGCCGCGCACATCATGGACGACCGGCCGCTGCGCCGCGCGACGTTCGAGCGCTATGTGAACACGTTCGGCCTCTTGCCCGGCGTCACGGTGAAGGCGAACGTGCCGCCGCCGCAGAACACCGACGGCGCGACGACGCTCGAGCTCAACGTCGATCGCAAGCCGTTCAACGTAAGCGCGGGGCTCAACACGAACAACCCCGGCTTGCAGGGGCTCTTCACGGTGACCGAGAACGGCCTCACCTCGCTCGGCGAGCAGATGAGCATCTCCGCCCTCTTCCCGAAAGGCCCGAACAACCAGACGTACGTGTCGTTCAACGGCGCCGTGCCGATCGGCAGCAACGGCCTCGTCACACGTCTCGACGCGAGTCACTACCGTGGCAATCCGTCGGTCGACCAGACGGTGCTGCCGAACGTCCAGCGCACCGTCATCAACGACAAGCTCGGCCTGTCCGCATCCTATCCGCTGATGCTGAGCAACCAGCGCAGCCTGCTCGGCACGGTGTCGGGCTACGCGTCGCACAGCGAAGATCGCTACCAGAACCAGATCACGGGTGCGATGATCGGCACGCGCTCGCAAGTGCGCGTGCTGCAGATGCAGCTCGACTACACGAGCGTGCAGCCGAAGCAGGTCCAGAAGCTGAGCTTCAACGTCGCGAAGGCGTTCGACATTCTCGGCGCGTCGAAATCGGGCATCACGAACATTCCCGGCGTCACCGCGACGAATCCAGCATCGACGACGTTCGTGCGCACGGGCGCGACGTTCGTGCAGACGAATGAGTGGCCGTTCAAGATCGGCTCGACCGTGCAGCTCACCGGCCAGTACAGCCCCGATTCGTTGCCGACCACCGAGCAGATCTCGTTCGGCGCGCAGCGCTTCGCGCTCGGCTATCAGCCGGGCGAGACGTCGGGGGATTCCGGCTGGGGCGCGTCGCTCGAGCTCAATCGCGCATTCGCGCCGGGCTTCACGTATCTGAAGAACATCACGCCATACGTCGTATACGACATGGCGCGCGTGTATCTGCATTCGGGCACGCCGGTGCCGCGCAGGCTGTCGTCGGTCGGGCTCGGCGTGCGCTTGACCGACAGCCGCTTCTACAACCTCGACGTGTCGATCGCGAAGCCCGTCGGCGACTCGCCGATCGAGAGCGCATCGCGCAGCCCGCGCGTGAATGCGTCGTTCTCCTATCAGCTCTACTGACGCGCTCGCGCCCTTCCCGCTTCGCTTCGCGCACGCGGCCCGTCATGCGACGGGCCGCTTCCGTTTTCACTTCACATCTTCACGTCGATTAGAAGCACTTGTATCAAACGCGGCGCGCGGATTCACGTATTCTGCGCGAAGCTCGCACGCATCGCCGTTCGACGCAAACGGCCCGCGAGCCCGATGAAAATGACATTGTGCGATCCAAGGAGGAAGACATGTTTCAAATGACCCGTTCACTGCGCTCGATCACCGTTGCAGGCGCGCTCCTCGCATGCGCTGCGAGCGCATTCGCTCAAGCGGACAGCCCGATCGGCACGTGGCAGACGATCGACGACCACACGGGCAAGCCGAAGGCGCTCGTGCAAATCAGCGAAGACTCGAGCGGCGAGCTGTCGGGCAAGGTTCTCAAGGGCCTCGGCGAGAACGACACGCCGGATCGCCGCTGCACCGCGTGCACCGACGAACGCAAGGATCAGCTGATCAAGGGCATGACGATCATCAAGGCGATGAAGAAGGAAGGCGACGGCTGGGACGGCGGCAACATCCTCGACCCGGAAAACGGCAAGGTCTACAAATGCAAGATGAAGCTCGAAGAAGGCGGCCAGAAGCTCGTCGTGCGCGGCTACATCGGCGTGTCGCTGCTCGGTCGCTCGCAGACCTGGATGCGCGCTGCGCAATAAGCCCGTTTGACGTCGACAAGCGCGGCTTGTCGACGCTCGCGTTCTGCGTTTCGCGAACGCTGGCGGCAAAACAAAACCGGCCTGTGCATTTCCGCCAGGCCGGTTTTTTCATGCGCGCGTCGCGTCAGATCATGTGCTCGAGCGCGCGATCGCGGCGAGGCGCGGTCGATGTCGTCGACGCTCCGCCGCTGCGCGCTTCCGCCGCTTTCGAGCGCGTATGCGTCCGCATGCGCATCGCCATCAGCTCGCTCAGATCGTCGCTTTCTGCGCCGAACAGCTCGACCAGCACGCGCTTCAACGCGCCTGAGTCGTGCCACGCCTTGAAGCGGCGATGACACGTCTGATACGCGGGAAAACGGCGCGGCATCGCCGACCAGTTCGCGCCGCTGTAAATCACCCACAGCACGCCGTTCAGCACCGCGCGCGTATCCGCGAGCGGCCTGCCGCGCAACTCCTTGCGCGGACGCAGCTCGGGCAGCAACGGAGCGACGCGCTGCCACTCCTCATCATTGATATCGCGATACGGCGTCATGTGTCTCTCCGTTCGTGAAGAACATGACGCAACGATATCGAGACGAATCGGCATTGGATACGACGCGCATGCCGATTTAAGAATAGTTAATACCGAATTAACCGAAGTTAACCGTCTGGCGTGCTTTTTCGAATTCGGGTCGGGTCGTTCGGGGTTCGCGCCGTGCAATATGCAACCGTCGGCCAGTCGGGTCGGATCAGGTCAGCGACGTATCGATCAGGCGTCGCGGCGTCTCGAGATACTCCTTCGACTGCATTTCGACGATGCGCGAGACCGTCCGGCTGAATTCGTTCGCCATCGGTCCTTCGATGTACAGATCCTCTGCGGGCACCGCGGCCGACATCAGCAGCTTGACCTTGTGGTCGTACAGCACGTCGATGAGCCACGTGAAGCGGCGCGCCTCGGACGCCATCCGCGGCGACATCTGCGGCACCTCGGACAGCACGATCGCATGGAAGCGGCTCGCGAGCTCGAGATAGTCGTTCTGCGAGCGCGGGCCGCCGCAGAGCGTCGCGAAATCGAACCAGACGACGCCGTCCGCGCGGCGCAGCGCCTTGATCTCGCGCTTTTCGATGTGCAGGATCGGGCTCTCGTCGGGCACCGCGGCGAGCTGCGCGAACGCATGGCGCAGCGCGCGATCGGCTTCCGCGCCGAGCGGCGTGTGATACATCCGCACCTGCGTGAGCGTGCGCTGCCGGTAGTCGATGCCTGCGTCGACGTTCAGCACGTCGAGCTTGTCCTTCAAGAGCGCGATCGCCGGCAGCATGCGGTCGCGATGCAATCCGTCGGGGTACAGATCGTCCGGATCGTAATTGGACGTCATCACGAACTGCACGCCATTCAAAAACAGCCGGTCGAGCAGCCGGTACAGGATCATCGCATCGGCGATGTCCGACACGTGAAATTCGTCGAAGCAGATGAGCCGATAGCGCTTCGCGATGCGGCGCGCGAGCTCGTCGAGCGGATCGGCCTGCCCTTTGAGCTCCTCGAGCTCGCGATGCACTTCGCGCATGAATTCGTGGAAATGCAGCCGCGTCTTGCGCTGCACCGGCACGACCGCATAGAAGCTGTCCATCAGGAAGCTCTTGCCGCGCCCGACGCCGCCCCACATGTAGACGCCGCGCGGCAGATCCGGGCGAATGACGAGTTTCTTGAACGCATTCGAGCGACGCGCCTTGTAGGCGACCCATTCGCCATAACAGCGCTGCAGGCGTTCGACCGCGGCGCGCTGCGCGGCATCGGACTGATAGCCGCGCGTCTTCAGCTCGTGCTCGTAGTATTCGGTGACGTTCATCATGCAAACCGGCAAAAACGAAGGCGAGCGGGAAACCCCGCCCGCCTTCGCCGAGAAACTGCGACGCCGGCCGCGACGGCCGGCGCGCGGTGCTGCGTTTTCGCGCTTAGCTGTTGAGCGAGCGCTTGTCGACGGCGAGCGCCGCTTCGCGCATCACTTCGGACAACGACGGGTGCGGATGGCAGATCCGGGCGATGTCTTCCGACGCCGCCTTGAATTCCATCGCGACCACGGCTTCGGCGATCAAGTCCGACGCGTTCGGCGAGATCACGTGCACGCCGAGCAGTTCGTCCGTCTTCGCGTCGGCGATCATCTTCACGAAACCGTCCGAACGGCCCATGCCGAGCGCGCGGCCGTTGATCGAGAACGGGAACTTGCCCGACTTGATCTCGCGGCCTTCCGCCTTCAGTTGCTGCTCGGTCTTGCCGACCCACGCGATTTCCGGCTCGGTGTAGATCACCCACGGAATGCAGTTGTAGTCGATGTGCGGCTTTTGGCCGTCGATCACTTCCGCGACGAGCACGCCTTCGTCTTCTGCCTTGTGCGCGAGCATCGGGCCGCGCACGACGTCGCCGATCGCGTAGACGTTCGGCACCGCGGTGCGGCAGTGGTCGTCGACGTCGATGAAGCCGCGCTCGTTCGCCTTCAGGCCGATCGCTTCGAGGCCGAGGTTGTCGGTGTTCGGCACGCGGCCGATCGACACGATCAGGCGATCCGCTTCGAGCGTCTTCGCGCTGCCGTCCTTGTCCGTGTACGCGATCGACACGCCGCTCGCGCCCGCCTTCACTTCGTCGATCTTCACGCCGAGGTTGATGTCGAGGCCCTGCTTCTTGAACAGCTTCGCCGCTTCCTTGGCGAGCGCTTCGTCGGCCGCGCCGAGGAATGCCGGCAGCGCTTCGAGCACCGTCACTTCGGCGCCGAGGCGACGCCACACCGAGCCGAGCTCGAGGCCGATCACGCCCGCGCCGATCACGGCGAGCTTCTTCGGCACCGCATCGAACGTCAGCGCGCCTTCGTTGTCCGCGACGATCTTGTTGTCGACCGGCACGTTCGGCAGATGGCGCGCCTTCGAGCCCGTCGCGATGATCACGTTCTTCGCGGTGACGACTTCGGTTTCGCCTTCGCCGCTCACTTCGATCTGCACGCCGGCGTCGGTCTTGCCGGTGAACTTGCCGTGGCCCTTCAGCCACGTGATCTTGTTCTTCTTGAACAGGAACTCGATTCCGCCCGTCATCTTCTCGACGATCGCATCCTTGCGGCCGATCATCTTCGCGACGTCCATCTTCACGTCGCCGACGCTGATGCCGTGGTCGGCGAGGTGATGCGACGCCTTCTCGAACTCTTCCGACGAGGCGAGGAGCGCCTTCGACGGGATGCAGCCAACGTTCAGGCACGTGCCGCCCAACTTCAGCGCGCCCGCCGGGTTCTTCCATTTTTCGATGCAGGCAACCGTTTTGCCCAACTGCGCGGCGCGGATCGCCGCGATGTAGCCGCCAGGGCCGGCGCCGATCACGACGACGTCAAATTCCTTCGACATGACAATCCTTTGATTTGGCTGCGGCGCGCCGAACGGGCGCCCGGGAAGGGGCGCCCGCGCGGCTCGCCGCAGCGGTTCGATGCGGTAAAAGCGTGCTTACAGGTCGAGCAGCAGGCGCGCCGGATCTTCGAGCGCGTCCTTCATCGCGACGAGCGACAGCACCGCTTCGCGGCCGTCGATGATCCGGTGGTCGTACGACAGCGCGAGGTAGTTGATCGGACGGATCACGATCTGGCCGTTCTCGACGACCGGGCGCTCTTTCGTCGCATGCACGCCGAGGATTGCCGACTGCGGCGGGTTGATGATCGGGGTCGACAGCATCGAGCCGAACACGCCGCCGTTCGAGATCGAGAACGTACCGCCCGTCATTTCGTCGATCGACAGCTTGCCGTCCTTCGCCTTCTGGCCGAATTCGGCGATCTTCTTCTCGATCTCGGCGAGGCTCAGCTGATCCGCGTTGCGCAGGATCGGCACGACGAGGCCGCGCGGCGAACCGACCGCGATGCCGATGTCGAAGTAGCCGTGGTAGACGATGTCGTTACCGTCGATCGACGCATTCACGAGCGGGAACTTCTTCAGCGCGTGGACCGCGGCCTTCACGAAGAACGACATGAAGCCGAGCTTCACGCCGTGTTCCTTCTCGAACTTGTCCTTGTACTTCGCACGCAGGTCCATGACAGGCTGCATGTTCACTTCGTTGAACGTCGTCAGGATCGCGTTCGTCTGCTGCGACTCGAGCAGACGCTCGGCGATGCGCGCGCGCAGACGCGACATCGGCACGCGCTGTTCCGGACGGTCGTTGAGCCACGTCGTCGCCGACGCCGGCACCTTCACTTCCGGCAGCGCCGGCTTCGCGGCGGCCAACGCCCGCGCGGCGGCCGGAGCGGCCTTCGGCGCGCTGCCCGCGGACAGCACGTCACCCTTCGTGATGCGGCCGTCGCGGCCCGAGCCGGCGACGTCGCCTGCGGCGAGACCCTTCTCGGCCATCAGCTTCGCGGCGGACGGTGCTGCGGCAGCCGTGCTCGACGCAGCGGCGGCAGCCGGTTGCGCGGCCGGTGCGGCAGCGGGCGCGGCTGCCGGCTGGACTTCGGCGGCGCCTGCCGCAGCCGCGGCGGCGCCCGCCTTCGCTTCGGTGTCGATCGTCGCGATCAGCTGGTCGGCGACGACCGTGTCACCATCGTTCTGCAGCACTTGCGCGAGCACGCCCGCGGCGGGCGCCGGCACTTCGAGGACGACCTTGTCGGTCTCGAGCTCGATCAGGATTTCGTCTTGCGCGACGGCTTCGCCGGGCTTCTTCTTCCACTGCAGCATGGTCGCTTCCGAAACCGATTCGGAGAGCTGGGGGACTTTGACTTCTACGATAGCCATTTGAATTTCCTGGATGCTTAATCTGGGTAATGACGAGACGTCTGCGCGCGCTGTCGGGAGTCGCGGCGCACGGCGCCTGCGATCGAAAGCGTGCGGGAAAGCGCACCGCGCCTTCCCGCTTCGCTACGTCTCTTTATTTCGCGATCGATGCGCTCTTCAAGCGGCCGAATGCGCCTTCGATGAGGGCCTTCTGCTGCTCGTAGTGCTTCGCGTAATAGCCGACGGCCGGCGAGGCGGAAGCCGGGCGGCCGCTGTACGCGAGCTTCTGCCCTTCCTTCATACCTTCCTTCAGGTGGTGTTCGACGTAGAACCACGGCCCCTGATTTTGCGGCTCGTCCTGCACCCAGACCACTTCCGTCGCATTCTCGAACTTCTTCATCTCCGCTTCAAACTGCTTGTGCGCGAACGGATAGAGCTGCTCGATCCGGACGATCGCGACGTCGTTCGCCTTCGCTTCGCGGCGATGCGCGACGAGGTCGTAGTACACGCGGCCCGAACAGATCAGCACGCGCTTGACCTTCTTCGCGTCGATGCCGCCGTCGATTTCGCCCAGCACCGGCTGGAACGAGCCCTTCGCCAGCTCCGACAGGTCCGACACCGCTTCCTTGTGGCGCAGCAGCGACTTCGGCGTCGCCACGACGAGCGGCTTGCGGAACAGGCGGATCATCTGACGGCGCAGCAGATGGAAAATCTGCGCCGGCGTCGTCGGCTGCACCACTTGCATGTTGTGATCCGCGCAGAGCTGCAGGAAACGCTCGATGCGAGTCGACGAGTGCTCCGGACCCTGGCCTTCGTAGCCGTGCGGCAGCAGCATCGTCAGACCCGACACGCGGCCCCACTTCACTTCGCCCGACGAGATGAACTGGTCGATCACGACCTGCGCGCCGTTGACGAAGTCGCCGAACTGCGCTTCCCACGCGACGAGCGTGTTCGGCTCGGCGGTCGAGTAGCCGTATTCGAAGCCCAGCACCGCCTCTTCCGACAGCACCGAGTCGATCACCGTGAACTTCGCCTGGCCTTCGGCGATGTTCTGCAGCGGCACGTAGGTGCCGTCGTTCCAGCGCTCGCGGTTCTGGTCGTGCAGCACCGCGTGACGGTGGGTGAACGTGCCGCGGCCCGAGTCCTGGCCGGTCAGTCGCACGGCGTAGCCCGACGCGACGAGCGATGCGAACGCGAGGTGCTCGCCCATGCCCCAGTCGAGCGGCTGCTCGCCGCGCGCCATCGCGCGACGGTCGTTGATCACGCGCTCGACGAGCGGGTGGACCTTGAAGTTCTCGGGCACCGTCGTGATGCGTTCGCCGAGGCGCTTCAGCTCGGCGAGCGGCACCGCGGTGTCGGCCGCGTCAGTCCACTTGCGGTTCAGGAACGGCATCCAGTCGACCGCGTACTTGCTCTTGTAGTTCGACAGCACCGGATCGACCGTGTGATGGCCGTCGTCCATCGCCTTGCGGTACGCCTTCACGAAGCCGTCGCCTTCTTCAGCCGTGATCACGCCCTGCTGGACGAGCTTCTCTGCGTACAGCGCACGGGTGCCCGGGTGCTGCGCGATCTTCTTGTACATCAGCGGCTGCGTGACGGCAGGCGTGTCCTGCTCGTTGTGGCCGAGCTTGCGGAAGCAGACGATGTCGATCACGACATCCTTGTGGAACTGCATCCGGTAGTCGATCGCGATCCGCGTCGCGAGCACGACCGCTTCCGGATCGTCGCCGTTCACGTGCAGCACCGGCGCCTCGATCATCTTGACGACGTCGGTACAGTACAGCGTCGAGCGCGAATCGCGCGGGTCCGACGTCGTGAAGCCGATCTGGTTGTTGATGACGATGTGCAGCGTGCCGTGCGTGCCGTAGCCGCGCGTCTGCGCGAGGTTCAGCGTTTCCATCACGACGCCCTGGCCCGCGAACGCCGCGTCGCCGTGGATCTGCACGGGCAGCACTTGCAGACCGTCGGCGTCGCCGCGGCGGTCCATCCGCGCCTTCGCGGAACCTTCGACCACCGGGTTGACGATTTCGAGGTGCGACGGGTTGAACGCGAGCGACAGGTGAACCGGGCCGCCTTCCGTCGAGACGTCCGACGAGAAGCCCTTGTGATACTTCACGTCGCCTGCCGGCAGATCGTCGACGTGCTTGCCTTCGAATTCGGCGAAGAGATCGGCCGGCATCTTGCCGAGCGTGTTCACGAGCACGTTCAGACGGCCGCGGTGCGCCATGCCGATGACGATTTCCTGTACGCCCTTCGAGCCCGCGTGCTGAACGACTTCGTCCATCGACGCGATGAAGCTCTCGCCGCCTTCGAGCGAGAAGCGCTTCTGGCCGACGTACTTCGTGTGCAGGTAGCGCTCGAGGCCTTCGGCGGCCGTCAGGCGGTTCAGGATGTGCTTCTTCTTGTCAGCCGAGAAGTTCGGCGTCGCGCGGATCGTCTCGAGGCGATCCTGCCACCAGCGCTTCTGCTCAGGGTCGCCGATGTACATGAACTCCGCGCCGATCGTGCCGCAGTACGTGTCGCGCAGACCCTTGACGATGTCGCGCAGCGATGCCTGCTCGAAACCGAAATACAGGTTGCTCGCGCTGAACGTCTGGTCGAGGTCGGCTTCGGAGAAATCGTAGAACGCGGGTTCCAGCTCGGGAATCGCGGGACGCTCGCGGCGCTTCAGGGGATCGAGATTGGCCCATTGCGAGCCGAGGAAGCGATAAGCGCTGATGAGCGACTGAACGTGAACTTGCTTGCGAGCGGTAGCGAGGTTGCCGCCGCTTTCGCGCGGGATGAAAGCACTGGCCTTCGCGCGCTGCGCGAACGATTCGACGATCGGATTGTGGGCCACGTCGCTCGCGTTGGAACCGTCGGTCGCGGGAACATTTTGCAGTGCGTCGAAATATTCGCGCCAGTTTTCCGGCACCGACGCCGGATTATCCAAATAGGCTTCGTACAGTTCTTCAACATACGAAGCGTTGCCGCCGAACAAATACGAGTTCAGCTGGAACTGCTTCATTACATCTGACATTTGACGCTC
Organism: Burkholderia sp. BDU5; assembly: GCF_001522845.1. Taxonomy (NCBI): domain Bacteria; kingdom Pseudomonadati; phylum Pseudomonadota; class Betaproteobacteria; order Burkholderiales; family Burkholderiaceae; genus Burkholderia; species Burkholderia sp. BDU5. Next base: position 44,716 of record NZ_LOWC01000021.1, read on the forward strand.
ACCTTTCTTCGAGCTTCTCGAGAAATAGCGGGTTACTCAACCTTCCGCGACACGGCCTGACCGTTTAGCGGATTGCGCGAATCAAGTCTTGCTTGGAAGGACCTAAAACTTGCGTGCGCGCAGCATATCACAGAAAACCCTGCGGCGAGCACGGCGATAGCGCCCTGAAAGCCCGTCCCGACGGGCTTTCGCGCGGTTCGCGATCATTCCGGCGACGGCATGCAACACTGTTTTTCAAACGGCGCGCCCACCCTCTTTCCGCGCATGCGAAAAAGCCGCCCGAAGGCGGCTCTTTCGATGCGTCGCGGAGGAGGCGGTGCGACGCGCGGACAACGCCCGGCGAACGTTCAGCCGGCTTCGGCCTCGCGGCTCGCGCGGCGACGCTCGTGCTCCTTCAGGTGACGCTTGCGCAGGCGGATCGATTGCGGCGTCACCTCGACGAGCTCGTCGTCGTCGATGAACTCGACCGCGTATTCGAGCGACATCTGGATCGGCGGCACGAGGCGCACCGCTTCGTCGGTGCCCGACGCGCGCACGTTGGTCAGCTGCTTGCCCTTGATCGGGTTCACGACCAGGTCGTTGTCGCGGCTGTGGATGCCGATGATCATGCCCTCATAGAGCGCGTCGCCCGGCTTCACGAACATGCGGCCGCGATCCTGCAGCTTCCACAGCGCATAGGCAACCGCCGCGCCGTCGTCCTGCGAGATCAGCACGCCGTTGCGGCGCTCGCCGACCGAACCTTCCCTGACCGGCGCGTACGCATCGAAGATGTGGCTCATCAGGCCCGTGCCGCGCGTGAGCGTGAGGAATTCGCCCTGGAAGCCAATCAGGCCGCGCGCCGGAATCCGGTATTCGAGACGCGTGCGGCCGCGGCCGTCCGACACCATGTCGAGCATCTCGCCCTTGCGACGGCCGAGTTCCTCCATCACGCCGCCCTGGTGCTCGTCTTCGAGATCGACCGTCAGGAGTTCGTACGGTTCGTGCTTGACGCCGTCGACTTCCTGCATCACGACGCGCGGACGCGACACCGCGAGCTCGTAGCCTTCGCGGCGCATGTTCTCGACCAGGATCGTCAGGTGCAGCTCGCCGCGGCCCGACACCTCGAACACCGTTTCGTCGCCCGTGTCCTTCACGCGCAGCGCGACGTTGTGGTTCAGCTCCTTCATCAGGCGGTCGCGGATCTGGCGGCTCGTCACGAACTTGCCTTCGCGGCCCGCGAGCGGCGACGAATTGACGAGAAAGTTCATCGTCAGCGTCGGCTCGTCGACAGTGATCATCGGCAGCGCTTCAGGCGTGTCGACCGCGCAGATCGTCGCGCCGATGCCGACGTCCTCGATGCCGTTGATGAGCACGATGTCGCCCGCCTCGGCCGACTCGACCTGCACGCGCTCGAGACCCTCGAACGACAGCACCTGGTTGATCTTGCGGCTCAGCACGTCGCCTTCCGGGCCGAAGCGCATCACGACCGGCATGCCGGGCTTGATGCGCCCGCGCGTGATGCGGCCGACGCCGATCCGGCCGACGTACGTCGAATAGTCGAGCGACGTGATCTGCAACTGCAGCGGCGCGTCCGGATCGGCCGGACGCACCGGCACGTGCTCGAGGATCGCCTCGAACAGCGGACGCATGTCGCCGTCGCGCGCGGCCGGATCGAGCGATGCGTAGCCGTTCAGGCCCGACGCGTAGACGATCGGAAAATCGAGCTGCTCTTCGGTCGCGCCGAGCTTGTCGAACAAGTCGAACGTCTGGTTGATCACCCAGTCGATCCGCGCGCCCGGACGGTCGATCTTGTTGACGACGACGATCGGCTTGAGACCGAGCGCGAGCGCCTTCTTCGTCACGAAGCGGGTCTGCGGCATCGGGCCTTCGACCGCGTCGACGAGGAGGAGCACCGAGTCGACCATCGACAGCACGCGCTCCACTTCACCGCCGAAGTCCGCGTGTCCCGGCGTGTCGACGATGTTGATGTGCGTGCCGTCGTACTCGACCGCGCAGTTCTTCGCGAGAATCGTGATCCCGCGCTCCTTTTCGATGTCGTTCGAATCCATCACCCGCTCGGCGACCTGCTGGTTCTCGCGAAAGGTGCCGGACTGGCGAAGCAGTTGGTCGACGAGCGTCGTCTTGCCGTGGTCGACGTGGGCGATGATGGCGATGTTGCGAAGGGCGCGGGTCATAGAAACCTGAAAACGGATGGAACGCGCAAATGCGCGCGCACCGTTGCCCGATGCGCGCGCGGTTTGCAGCTTGGAAAGCCTGAAATTATAGCACGTCAAGATGTCGCAAGCTGAGCCGCCCGTTGCGATGAGGCATCGGCGCCACCATGCGCCCGGTCGCCGAAGGGCCCACTCGCGTCAGGGCCATTTTTGCAGTTCTGCATCCAAATCGAGCTTCAATTAACATTTGCCGCAGCAACTAATCGCGCCTATACTGACTGCCTAGTCAACTATTGCAGCCTCAGAGAATTTATGTCGGATCCCTCTTCTTCACAGCATGATCTGGATCTGTCCCTGTACCAGATCAACGACAGCGTCGGCTATCTGATGTCGCGCGTGAAATCGCTGATGACGAACATGGTCACGCAGCGCACGCAGACGGAGCTCGGCATCACTGGCACGCAGGCGACCATGCTGTTCATGCTCGCCGTCGGCAAATGCTCGACGGCGGCCGAGCTCGCGCGCGAGTACGGCATCGACGCCAGCGCGATCACGCGCCTGCTCGACCGCGTCGAGAAGCGCGGCCTGCTGCAACGGGTGCGCAGCAGCGAGGACCGGCGCGTCGTGCGGCTCGAACTGACCGACGAGGGACGCGAACTCACGAGGCGCATGCCGGCAATCTTCCGCAGCGTGCTCGATCAGGTGCTCGACGGCTTCACGCCCGAGGAAGTCGGCTTCCTCAAAAGCATGCTGCGTCGCATTCTCGTCAATTCGGGCGAATGTCCGGGCACGGGCGGAAGCCCGTCGTAAATATTGCCACAACAAGTAATTCAGACAGATAAATGTAAGGAAATCCTTGCAGTGTCCACTATTCATTCCGAGTCAGATTCCGAGTCAGGATACCCAGCGATGAAAACCTTCCCGTTGTCCGCCTGCCGGACCGCCACGGCCGTCGCGGTCGCCGCGCTCGCGCTCGCGGGATGCGCGAACTATTTCGGCATCAAGAGCGACAAGGCAATGGCCCCCGCGACGCAGTTCGAAAGCGCGCAGAGCCTGCCGGCGCAAGGCGGCCGGTGGCCGTCGCTCGACTGGGCGAACCAGTTCGACGACCCGCAGTTGCCGAAGCTGATCGACGAAGCGCTCGAAGGCAATCCGACGATCGCGCAAGCGCAGGCGCGAATCGCGAAGGCGTCGTCGTACATCGAGACGTCGCGCTCGACGCTCCTGCCGCAGGCGGACGCGAAGTATTCGTGGACTCGCGAGCTGTACTCGGGCAACGCCCTCTTCCCGCCGCCGTACGGCGGCCAGTGGTACAGCGAGAACAACGCGCTCGCGAGCGCGTCCTGGGAGCTCGACCTGTGGGGCAAGAACCGCGCGCGCCTGCATTCGGCCGTGTCGCAGGAAAAGGCCGCCGAAGCCGACATGCAGCAGGCGCGCGTGACGCTCGCGACGTCGGTCGCGCGCACCTACAACCAGCTCGCGCAGCTCTACGCGCTGCGCGACATCGCCGAGCACGAGATCTCGAACCGGCAGACAGTCGGCAAGATCACCGACGGCCGCGTCGGCGCGGGCCTCGACACCAACGTCGAGCGCCAGACCGCGCGCGGCAACATCGCGACGAGCCAGTCGACGCTGTCCGATCTCGACGGCCAGATCACGAACGTGCGCTATCAGCTCGCCGCGCTGCTCGGCAAGGGCCCCGACCGCGGGCTGAAAATCGCGGCGCCCGTGCTGAGCCCGGGCAGCGTGGTCGCGCTGCCGGACAACCTGCCCGCCGATCTCGTGTCGCGCCGCCCGGACATCGTCGCCGCGCGCTGGCAGGTCGAGGCTGCAATGCACGACGTGAAGGAAGCGAAAGCCGAGTTCTTCCCGGACATCAACCTCGCGGCGGGCTTCGGCTTCGATGCGTTCGGCTGGGGCAAATTCCTGAACTTCGCGAGCCGCCAGGCGCAATTCGGTCCGGCGATCCATCTGCCGATCTTCGACGGCGGCGCGTTGCGCGCGCAGCTGAAGGGCCGCTACGCCGACTTCGATCTGTCCGTCGCGAACTACAACCAGGCGCTGATCAATGCACTGAACGACGTCGCGACGCAAGTCGCGTCGATCCGCTCGATCGACACGCAGATGGGCGACGCGCAGCGCGCGCTCGACGCGTCGACGCGTGCATACGAGCTCGCGGTGATCCGCTACAAGGCGGGCCTGTCGCCGCAACTGCAGGTATTGAATGCGGACAGCAACCGGCTCGCCGCCGAGCAGATGGTGACGAACCTGAAGATGCGCCGCCGCGACCTGCAGATCGGCCTCGTGAAAGCGCTCGGCGGCGGCTTCGACGCGACCGGCACGCGGCTCGCCGCGCCCGCCCCCGCGTCGACGCCGGACGCCTCCGCGCAGCACGCGTCGAACTGAATTCCCGGACCCATCCGGACCCTCGCTTTAATCGCCTTAGATAGAAGACGGAGAAACTCGCCATGAGCGACCCTCAACAAAACGCAGCGACCGCGCAGCCGCAGAGCAACGGCAAGCGCAAGCGGATGATGACGCTGCTCGTCGCGGTGATCGCGATCGCCGCGATCGCCTACGGCCTCTATTACCTGCTCGTCGCGCGCTTCCACGAATCCACCGACGACGCCTATGTGAACGGCAATGTCGTGCAGATCACGCCCCAGGTGACGGGCACCGTGATCGCGGTGAAGGCGGACGACACGCAGACCGTGAAGGCAGGCGACCCGCTCGTCGTGCTCGACCCGGCCGATTCGCAAGTCGCGCTGCAACAGGCCGAGGCAAACCTCGCGCAGACGGTGCGCCAGGTGCGCGGCCTCTATGTCAACGACGACCAGTACCGCGCGCAGGTCGCACTGCGCCAGTCGGACCTGTCGAAGGCACAGGACGACCTGCGCCGCCGGCTCGCCGTCGCGCAGACGGGCGCCGTGTCGCAGGAAGAAATCTCGCACGCGCGCGATGCGGTGAAGGCCGCACAGGCATCGCTCGACGCCGCCGAACAGCAGCTCGCGTCGAATCGCGCGCTCACCGCGAACACGACGATCGCCGATCATCCGAACGTGCTCGCCTCCGCCGCGAAGGTCCGCGACGCGTACCTGAGCAACGCGCGCAACACGCTGCCCGCGCCCGTCACCGGCTATGTCGCGAAGCGCTCGGTGCAGGTCGGACAGCGCGTGTCGCCGGGCACGCCGCTGATGTCGGTCGTACCGCTCTCCGCCGTGTGGGTCGACGCGAACTTCAAGGAAGTGCAGTTGAAGCACATGCGGATCGGCCAGCCCGTCGAGCTGACGGCCGACATCTACGGCTCGTCGGTCAAGTACCACGGCAAGGTGATCGGCTTCTCGGCCGGCACGGGCGCCGCGTTCTCGCTGCTGCCGGCGCAGAACGCGACGGGCAACTGGATCAAGGTCGTCCAGCGTCTGCCCGTGCGCGTCGAGCTCGATCCGAAGGATCTGAAGGATCATCCGCTGCGGATCGGCCTGTCGATGCAAGTCGACGTCGACATCAAGGACGAAAGCGGCAACCAGCTCGGCAACGTGCAGAACACCGTGTACGAGACCGACGTGTTCGCGAAGTACGGCGACGAAGCGAATGCGGAGATCGCGCGCATCATCGCGGCGAACTCGGGCGGCTCGGGCGGGCCGACGCCGGCCTCGAAGGTCGCCGGCCGCACGTCGAACCTGATGTAAGCGCCTTTCGGCCGGACCACGAAGCATGGCACAGCCACAAGCTCCCCTTCCTCCGCTCACCGGCGGACAGCTCATACTCGGCACGATCGCGGTATCGCTCGCCGTGTTCATGAACGTGCTCGACACGTCGATTGCCAACGTCGCGATCCCGACGATCTCGGGCGACCTCGGCGTGTCGTCCGACCAGGGCACTTGGGTCATCACGTCGTTCGCGGTCGCGAACGCGATCTCGGTGCCGCTCACGGGCTGGCTCACCGAGCGCTTCGGCCAGGTGCGCCTCTTCCTCGCGTCGATCATCCTGTTCGTGATCTCGTCGTGGATGTGCGGCCTTGCGCCGACGCTGCCGTTCCTGCTTGCGTCGCGCGTGCTGCAAGGCGCGGTCGCCGGGCCGATGATCCCGCTGTCGCAAGCGCTGCTGCTGTCGAGCTATCCGCGCGCGAAAGCGCCGATGGCGCTCGCGCTGTGGTCAATGACGACGCTGATTGCGCCCGTGGCCGGCCCGATTCTCGGCGGCTGGATCTCGGACAACTACTCGTGGCCATGGATCTTCTACGTGAACATTCCGGTCGGCTTCGCCGCCGCGGCCGTCACGTGGATGATCTATCGCAGCCGCGAGTCTGCCGTCCGCCGCGCGCCGATCGATGGCGTCGGGCTCGCGCTCCTCGTGATCTGGGTCGGCTCGCTGCAGATCATGCTCGACAAGGGCAAGGATCTCGACTGGTTTTCGTCGACGACGATCGTCGTGCTCGCGCTCACCGCACTGATCGCGTTTGCGTTCTTCGTCGTCTGGGAATTGACGGCCGAGCATCCGGTCGTCGATCTGTCGCTGTTCCGGATGCGCAACTTCACGGGCGGCACGATCGCGCTGTCGGTCGGCTACGGGCTCTACTTCGGCAATCTCGTGCTGCTGCCACTATGGCTGCAAACGCAGATCGGCTACACGGCGACCGACGCGGGGCTCGTGATGGCGCCCGTCGGCTTTTTCGCGATCCTGCTGTCGCCGCTCACGGGCAAGTTTCTGTCGCGCACCGATCCGCGCTACATCGCGACGGCCGCGTTCCTGACGTTCGCACTGTGCTTCTGGATGCGCTCGCGCTACACGACGGGCGTCGACGAATGGTCGCTGATGGCGCCGACCTTCGTGCAAGGCATCGCGATGGCGGGCTTCTTCATTCCGCTCGTATCGATTACGCTGTCCGGCCTGCCCGGCCACCGGATTCCGGCGGCGTCGGGTCTGTCCAACTTCGTGCGGATCATGTGCGGCGGCATCGGGACGTCGATCTTCCAGACCGCGTGGGACCACCGGAACAACTTCCACCACGCGCAGCTCGTCGAACAAGCGAATCCGTACAACCCGACGTTCAATCAAGCGGTCACGCAGATGGGCCAGCTCGGCCTCACGCGGGAGCAGGCGCACGGGCTCATCAACAACCTCGCGACGCAGCAGGCCGCGCAGTTGGGCGTGAACGACCTGTTTTACATCTCGGCCGCGATCTTCGTGCTGCTGATCGCGCTCATCTGGATCACGAAGCCCGAGCGTGCGGGAAGCGGCGATTCGGGCGCGGCGGCGTCGGCCGCGCACTGAGCGACGCCTCGCACCGCTTGCGCCGCACCAAGCAAAACGCCCGGCCTTCGAGCCGGGCGTTTTGCTTAGCTGACAATGACGAATCGATCACGCCGACATCGCGCGCGCTGCGTCCCTGCATGCCGCGTGGCGCGACGGCGTATCCATCATCGGCCCACGGCATCGCACATCGACTTGCATGTGTGCGGGGCGATGCTGGCCTCCCCAACCACTACCCGCCTCAACGACTACTCGCCCGTTACGACGAGCCGTTCCGGCGCGAGCACCCCTTCTACCGCACGCGCGACGCCAAGCAGCCGATCGTCGCCGTCGTAAACGCGCACGCGCGCGCCTTCGTCCGTATCGGGCCGCGCGGCCAGTTCGGCGAGCTTCAGGCGCTGGCCGTGCAGGAAACGCTTCGTGAGCGCCGCGTCGAGCTTCACGAGCGGGAAGGTCGACAGCAGCGCGTCGACCGGCGCGAGCCGCGCGTCGCGCTCGTCTTGCGTCGCGGCGTCGAGCGCATCGAGCGTCACCGCATGCTCGAGCGAGAGCGACCCGACACCGGTACGGCGCAGCATCGTCAGATGCGCGCCGCAGCCGAGTGCTTCGCCGATGTCCTCGGCGAGCGTGCGCACATAGGTGCCCTTGCTGCACGTGACGCGAAACGTCACGTCGGGCAGCGCACACGACAGGAGCTCGAGCGAGCGAATCGTCACCGTGCGCCCTTCGCGCTCGAGCGTCTGGCCGGCACGCGCATATTCGTATAGCGGCTTGCCATCGCGCTTCAACGCCGAGTACATCGGCGGCACTTGCACGATATCGCCGATGAAACGCGCGAGCGTCGCAGCGACCGCGGCCTCGTCGCACGCCACGTCGCGCGTGTCGAGCACATCGCCTTCTGCGTCGCCTGTCGTCGTGCGGACGCCGAGGCGCATCGTCGCTTCATAGGTCTTGTCGGCGTCGAGCAGATCCTGCGAGAACTTCGTCGCTTCGCCGAAGCAAAGCGGCAGCAGTCCCGATGCCAGCGGATCGAGCGTGCCCGTGTGGCCCGCTTTCTTCGCAAGATACAGGCGCTTGGCGCGCATCAGCGCATCGTTGCTCGAAAGCCCAACCGGCTTGTCGAGCAGCAGCACGCCGTCGAGCGCGCGGCGCGGAATCCGGGGGCGAGGCGAAACAGTCGTCATGTGGTCTACGCGCAAGGGCTCGTGCGATGCTCAGTCGTCCTTCGCACGCGTCGCGTTTGCCTCTTCGATGAGGCGCGACATCGCGACGGCCTTCTCGATCGTCTGGTCGTAATGGAAATGGAGCGTCGGCACCGTATGAATGTGCAGGCGCTTGAAGAGCAGATTGTGCAGATGGCCGGCCGCGTGATTGAGCGCGTCCTGCGTGTCCGCGGGATTGCCCGTGAGCGCGGTGAAATAGATCTTCGCGTGCGCGTAGTCGGGCGTGAGCTCGACCGACTGGATCGTGACGATCCCGATGCGCGGGTCCTTGACTTCGCGCATGATGAGCTCCGACAGATCACGCTGGATCTGATCGGCGATCTGCACGTTGCGATTGGGAGAACTGCGTTTTTTAGACATGATAAATCCGTCATCCGGTTGATCGGCGCTGCGCGCGACACCATTCATGAAAATGGGCGGGACGGGCCCAAGCCCGACCCGCCCATTCAAGCCGTCACGCCGATGTTACAGCGTACGCGCGACTTCCGTGACCTCGAACACTTCGAACTGATCGCCTTCGACGATATCGTTGAAGTTCTTGATCGACATACCGCATTCGAAGCCCTGCTTCACTTCCTTCACGTCGTCCTTGAAGCGCTTCAGCGAATCGAGCTCGCCCGTGAAGATCACGACGTTGTTGCGCAGCACGCGCACCGACGACGTGCGCTTGACGACGCCGTCCGTGACCATACAGCCCGCGACCGCGCCGACCTTCGGCACCTTGAATACCTGGCGCACCTCGACCATGCCCGTCACGACTTCGCGCTTCTCCGGCGCGAGCATGCCCGACATCGCCGCCTTCACCTCATCCACTGCGTCGTAGATGATGTTGTAGTAGCGGATGTCGATGCCGTTCGATTCGGCGAGCTTGCGAGCCTGAGCATCCGCACGCGTGTTGAAGCCGATGATGACGGCCTTCGATGCGGTTGCGAGGTTGACGTCGCTTTCGCTGATGCCGCCCACCGCGCTGTGCACGATCTGCACGCGCACTTCGTCGGTCGACAGCTTGAGCAGCGACTGCACGAGCGCTTCCTGCGAACCCTGCACGTCCGCCTTGATGATGAGCGGCAGGTTCTGCACTTCGCCCTCGCCCATCTGCTCGAGCATGCTTTCGAGCTTCGCTGCCTGCTGCTTCGCGAGCTTGACATCGCGGAACTTGCCTTGACGGAACAGCGCAATTTCGCGCGCCTTGCGCTCGTCCGGCAGCACGATGACTTCCTCGCCCGCGCCCGGCACTTCGGACAGGCCCTGGATCTCGACCGGGATCGACGGGCCGGCTTCCTTCGTCGGCTTGCCGTTCTCGTCGAGCATCGCGCGCACGCGGCCGTAGGCGGAGCCTGCGAGCACCACGTCGCCGCGATTCAGCGTACCGGACTGCACGAGCACCGTCGCAACCGGACCCTTGCCCTTGTCGAGCTTCGCTTCGATCACGATGCCCTTCGCGGGCGCGTCGACGGGGGCCTTCAGCTCCAGCACTTCCGCCTGCAGCAGCACGTTCTCGAGCAGGTCGTCGATGCCGACGCCCGTCTTCGCCGACACCGGCACGAACGGCGAATCACCGCCGTACTCTTCCGGCACGACGCCTTCCGCGACGAGTTCCTGCTTGACGCGATCCGGATTCGCTTCCGGCTTGTCGATCTTGTTGATCGCGACGACGATCGGCACGCCGCCCGCCTTCGCGTGCGAGATCGCTTCCTTCGTCTGCGGCATTACGCCGTCGTCGGCCGCCACCACCAGAATGACGATGTCGGTCGCCTTCGCGCCGCGCGCACGCATGGCCGTGAACGCCTCGTGACCCGGGGTATCGAGGAACGTGACGACGCCGCGCGGCGTTTCGACGTGGTATGCGCCGATATGCTGCGTAATGCCGCCCGCTTCGCCCGCTGCAACCTTCGCACGACGGATATAGTCGAGGAGCGACGTCTTGCCGTGGTCGACGTGCCCCATGACGGTGACGACGGGCGGACGCGGCAGTTGCTCCGCATCGCTGCCGGTCTCGCCTTCGACGAGCAGCGCTTCCGGATCGTCGAGCTTCGCGGCGACCGCACGGTGACCGAGCTCCTCGACGACGATCATCGCGGTTTCCTGGTCGAGCACCTGGTTGATCGTGACCATCTGGCCGAGCTTCATCATCACCTTGATGACTTCCGAAGCCTTCACCGCCATCTTGTGCGCAAGATCCGCGACGGAGATGGTCTCCGGCACGTGCACTTCACGCACGATCGGCTCGGTCGGCGCCTGGAACGACGATGCACTATCCTGATGCTTGCCGCGCCCCTTCGGGCCGCCGCGCCAGCCGCGATCGACGCCGCCGCTCGAATCGCCGCGCGTCTTGATCCCGCGGCGCTTCGCCGCGTCGTCCTGCCAGCCGCTCTTGCCGGTGCCCGGCTTCTTGGCGCGATCGCCGGCGGGCGCAGCGGCGGGCGCCGGTGCAGCGCCCGCCGGCTTCTTCGGCGCGGGACGGGCCGCGGCCGCCTCGCCGGCGGGCTTCGCCGGCTTGTGCAGCGTGCCCTTCGCCTCGGCCGCCTTCGCAGCCGGTTGCTCGGCGGGCTTCGGCGGCTCGACCGCCTTCACCTGCGCCCGGCGCGGCGTGTTCATCATTTCGCGAATCGCGCGCGCTTCCGCCTCGGCGGCTTCGCGGCGCTTGCGGATCTCTTCCTGCTCGGCGCGCGCCTTGTCGGCGGCTTCGCGCGCGGCATCCTCGGCCTTCTTCGCCGCTTCGCGCTGCGCGGCACGCTCGGCGGCCGCGCGTGCTTCTTCCTGAGCCGACTGCTCGGTCTGGGTCTGGGCACGCTGCGCTTCCTCACGGGCGGCCGCAGCCTGCTGCACGGCCTCGGCCTGTGCGGCAGCCGTCGCGCGCTTCGCCGCGGCGTCCTCTTCCGCGCGGCGACGCTCGGCTTCGGCAGCCTCCTCGCGCGCACGGCGCTCGGCTTCCTCGCGCTCGAGGCGCTCCTGACGCTCGCGCAGTTCCTGAGCCTGCTTCTCGAGCAGCTCAGCCTCGCGGCGCGCTTCTTCCTCGCGTCGCTTCAGCTCCGCATCGGCTTGCTCGTCGGCCTGCGCCTGTGCTTGGTCGGCGCCCGTCTCGCTCACGTCGTCACGCTTGACGAACGTGCGCTTCTTGCGCACCTCGACCTGAATGGTGCGAGCCTTACCCGTCGCGTCGGCCTGCTTGATCTCCGACGTGTGCCGGCGAGTCAGCGTGATCTTGCGCTTGTCGCCATCGGCCGCGCCGTGCGACTTGCGCAAATGATCGAGCAGACGCGCCTTGTCCGTCTCCGACAGCGCATCGTCCTCGCTCGCTTTCTGGACGCCCGCCGCCTGCAGCTGTTCGAGCAGCACACCAGCAGGCATTTTCAGTTCCGCGGCAAATTGGGCTACGTTGTTACTCGCCATTCATTCCTCTTAGTGCAAGGACCAATTCCTTGCGGTTAGCATCGGGTCAGGCCTTCCGGCCGCCAGCAAATCATTGCGCCATGGTCATTTCTCACTGGAACCAGTGTTCGCGCGCCTTCATGATCAGCGCCTTCGCGGATTCCTCGTCCATGCCGGTCATGTCGACCAGTTCGTCCACGGCAAGCTCCGCGAGATCGTCGCGCGTCTGCACGCCCTGCTCCGCGAGCTTCGCGAGCAGTTCGGACGTGACGCCGTCGAGGCTCTTCAGATCGAGTGCGGCCGTCTCGACCTTCTCCTCGTTCGCGATCGCCATCGTGAGCAGCGCGTCGCGCGAGCGGTTGCGCAGTTCATGGACGGTGTCTTCGTCGAACGCCTCGATCTCGAGCATTTCGTTCAGCGGCACGTAGGCAATCTCTTCGAGGCTCGTGAAGCCCTCGTCGATCAGGATGTCCGCGACTTCCTCGTCGACGTCGAGGCGCGCAATGAAGAGACCGCGCAGCGCATCGCGCTCTTCGTTCTGCTTCAGGGCGGATTCGTCCGGCGTCATGATGTTGATCTGCCAGCCGGTCAGTTCGCTGGCCAAACGAACGTTCTGGCCACTGCGGCCGATCGCGACAGCCAGCTCGTTCTCATCGACGACGACGTCCATTGAATGCTTTTCTTCATCGACGACGATCGACTGAACGGCCGCCGGCGCGAGCGCGCCGATCACGAACTGGGCGGGATCCTCCGACCATAGCACGATGTCGATGTTTTCGCCACCGAGCTCGTTGCGCACGGCCTGCACGCGCGAACCGCGGATGCCGACGCAGGTGCCGATCGGATCGATCCGCTTGTCGTAAGCGACGACGCCGATCTTCGCGCGCACGCCGGGATCGCGCGCCGCCGCCTTGATCTCGAGGAGGCCCTGCTCGATCTCCGGCACTTCCATCTCGAAGAGCTTCATCAGGAACTCGGGCGCGGTGCGCGACAGCTCGATCTGCGGGCCGCGCGCCGTGCGGTCGACCTTCGCGATGTACGCGCGCACACGGTCGCCGACGCGCAGGTTTTCTTTCGGAATCAGCTGGTCGCGGCGCAGCAGCGCCTCGACGCGACCCGATTCGACGATGAAGTTGCCCTTGTCGAGGCGCTTCACCGTGCCCGTCATGATCTTCTCGCCGCGCTCGAGGTAGTCGTTGAGGATCTGCTCGCGCTCCGCGTCGCGCACCTTCTGCAGGATCACCTGCTTCGCCGCCTGTGCGCCGATCCGGCCGAACTCGATCGACGGCACCGGCTCCTCGATATAGTCGCCGACCTCGACGTCCGGCTTCTGCTCGCGCGCCTCGAACAGCAGGATCTCGCGATCCGGCTCCTGCAGGCCGGCTTCGTCGGGCACGACGAGCCAGCGACGGAACGTCTCGTGTTCGCCGCTCTCGCGATCGATATGTACGCGGATCTCGGCGCCTTCGTCGAACAGCTTCTTGGATGCCGACGCGAGGGCTGCTTCGAGCGCGCCCAGCACGACGTCCTTGTCGACGTTCTTCTCGCGCGCCAGCGCATCCACCAACATCAACACTTCGCGACTCATTGTTTGCGGCTCCTAAAGTCAACGTGCGGAATCAGGCGGGCCTTGTCGATGTCAGCCAGCGTGAAATCCAGCATGGCCGCCTCGCCCTTCTTCCTCTCAAATTCCAAACCGATCGTCTCGCCGTTCGGCGCGTGCAGAATGCCCCGGTACGTCTTGCGCCCGTCCAGCGGCTTTTTCAGGGTGATGACGGCCTCGCTGCCCGCGAAACGCGTAAAGTCAGCCAGCTTCTTCAACGGCCGGTCGAGCCCCGGTGACGAAACCTCGAGCCGTTCGTAATCGATGTTTTCGACCGTCAATACGTGCTGGAGCTGACGCGTGACCTTCTCGCAATCGTCGATCGTAATGCCGGCGGGCTGATCGATATAGACGCAGACCATACCGCGCCCGGTGCGCTCGAGATCGACGAGCTCGTATCCGAGCCCAGTGACCGTAGTTTCTATCAGTTCCGTCAGTTGCACAGTGTCCTCTCAGGTGTCCGCGCCCGCCCCTCGCGATTCACCCGCAGACGCGCGCCTTAGCCGGCGCAGGAAGCGCTACCCGAGATGCCCAACCGTTTCGGCAAAAAAAAATGGGCGCAACGCCCATCTTGTTACCGGTGGTCGCACCTGAGCTACACATCGAATCCGTACGCCCAGCGACTTCGCGATTATAGCGATTTTTGGCTCGAACGCAAAGCTTCACCCCGCGAAATCGGCCCGAAACGGCAATTTCGCGGGGCATTCGCAACATACGAGCGCAGTTGCGAATGCCGTTTCGCGTCGCTCAGCGGCCCCGCGAACGATTGCGCTGCGGCGGCGTGCGCTGGCCGCCGCGTGCGCCGCCCGCGTTGCCTTCGGCACGATTGCCGTTGCCATTGCCGCTGCGGCCGCCCTTGCCGGCGCCGCGCTTGTTGCCGCCCGCGCCGTAGGATGCGCGATTGCCGTCGACGTCGCGGCCGCCCTGGCGCGCGCCGCCACCACCGTAGCCCGGCAGGCCGGCGTAGCCGCCCGCACCGGCGCCAAAGCCACCGCCCGCCGGACCGCGACGGCCGCGTCGCGGCTGGTCGAGCTGGCCGTGGGTCGTCAGCACCGGCTCGCGGTTGATGAAGCCCATCGACGTCTGCATCGGATCAGGCTGGCGGCGCTCGGCCGCACCGCCGCGCTTGCCTTTCTCCTCGGTCGGCGCCTTCAGGCCGACGGCCGCCATCAGGCGACGCACCTGCGCTTCGTCGAGCTCCTCCCAGCGGCCGCGCTTGAGGCCGCGCGGCAGTGGGATCGGACCGTGGCGCGTGCGGATCAGGCGGCTCACCATCAGGCCGACCGCCTCGAACATCCGCCGCACTTCACGGTTGCGCCCTTCGGCGAGCGCAACGTGATACCAGTGATTCGTGCCTTCGCCCCCGCCGTCGCGGATGCGCAGGAAGTTCGCCGGACCGTCGTCGAGCTCGACGCCGTGCAGCAGCTTCTGACGCGACGCCTCGGGGAGCTCGCCGACGACGCGCACTGCGTACTCGCGCTCGACGCTATAGCGCGGATGCATGAAGCGGTTCGCGAGGTCGCCCGACGTCGTCAGCATCAGCAGGCCCTCGGTATTGAAGTCGAGCCGGCCGACCGCGAGCCACTTCGCGGTCTTCATCGTCGGCAGCCGGTCGAACACCGACGGGCGGCCCTCCGGATCCGCGTGGCTCACGATCTCGCCCGTCGGCTTGTGATACAGCAGCACGCGCGGCGGCTTGTTCGGCAGCTTGCGCTTGACCGGCTTGCCGTTGATCCGAACCTGATCGGTCGGCATGATCCGCTGGCCGATGTGCGCCGGCTCGCCGTTCACCGACACACGCCCGGCGATGATCAGTTCCTCCATCTCGCGCCGCGAGCCCATCCCGGCTTCGGCGAGCACCTTGTGCAGCTTCGGCGCATCGTCGTCTGGCGACAGCACGCGCTTCGGCTGGCTCTGGCGGCCACGGCGCAGCATCGGCGCGCGCACGCCGCCGCCCGGCGCATTGTTGTCGGCATCGAACGCCGGAGAAATCACATAAGCGAACAGATCGTCCTGACCGGTCTCGGCGGGCGCAGCGGCTTCGGCCGTCGGCGCTGCCGCGCCGCGCTTTGCCTGGCCTTGCCGCGCCGCGCCTTCGCGCTTGCCGGCCGCCGGCTTGCGCGGCGTCTTCGCCGCGGCGTCCTTGCCGCGCGGCGCGCGCGTCGGCGCCTTCGCGGCACCGGCGCCTGCATCGGCGTCGCCGGTCGCGACCGCCTCGGTGCTCTCCGCGTTGTCGGCGTTGTCAGCGTTCTTCGACTTCGCCGCTGCGCGGCGGCGTGCGATCAAGCTGCGCGGGCCGCGTCGCAAGCCGCGGCGCGGGCGGTCTTCGCCGCCCGCATCCTGAGCGGACTGCTCGGGTGCGCCGTCGGCGCGCGCCGTCGCAACGGCATGCGCGGATTCGGACGAATCGATGTCGTGGGTATCAGTCAAAACAACCTCAAAATGTCAGGTCTCGCGCCCGTCGCGGGCACGGCTAGGGTTCGGTCGCCCGTCTCAGGCGCGACGCTTCGCTGGCGCTTCGTCGTCCGGCAGTTCGCGCTCGGGGACCGCCTCGCTTGCACTGCGCACGGCGTCGGCGAGACTGTCGCACGTGTCGTCCAACGTCTCCTCCGCCTGCGCTGGGACCGGCTCGGCATCGTGCGGGATGCCGCCGATCGCGCGTTGGTCTTCCTTCGTCGCTCGGGCCGCCGCCGGATCGGCGGCCGCCTCGCGGTTTGCTACATTTGCCGCGTCGGCCGGAGCTGCGTCCGTGCGCGCGACAGGGTGTGCGTATTCGTTCGCCGGCACGGGCGATTCGGCGCGTTCGCCGGCGGCGTGGCCGGCCGACTCGGCATGCGGCGCCGTGGCGGCGTCCGCTGCATCCTGCACATTGCCGTGCGCCGCCGCATGCTCGTGCGACGCGGGTGCGTCTTCCGCAGGTGCGCCTTTGTCAGCGGTCGATGTCAAATCGACGGCTTCGTCGGCTTCGATTCGGCCGGCAGCATGCTCGGATGCGTCGCAACCGCCGCCGACCCGCTGCGACGCATCGACTTCGTCGGAAGCTTGCGCCGCACCGACGCTCGCATCGGCATCGACTCGTTCGCCATTATCAGTCGGATCGGCAATCCGTGCAGTCGAGCCGTCAGCGCCTTCGGACGGCGCATCGGCCGCATCAGCATCCGCATCGGATGCATCCGCCGCCGCTCCGCCGTCGCCCCGCGCATCTTCGGGGAAGTCGATCGCCTGCTGCGCGAGAAGGCTTGCCTCCAGATGCGCGGCCGGCTCCTCGAGCGCCGGCAGATCGTCGAGCGCCTTCAGGGCGAGATCGTCGAGGAACGGCTTCGTCGTTGCGTAGAGCGCCGGACGGCCCGGCACGTCGCGATGGCCGATCACCTCGATCCAGCCGCGGTCCTCGAGCTGCTTGACGACTTGCGTGTTCACCGTGACGCCGCGGATTTCCTCGATGTCGCCACGCGTCACCGGCTGCCGGTACGCGATGATCGCGAGCGTCTCCAGCACGGCCCGCGAATACTTCGGCGGCTTCTCCGGATGCAGCCGGTCGAGGTACGTGCGCATCGCCGGCTTGCTCTGGAAGCGCCAGCCCGACGCGAGCGCGACGAGTTCGACGCCGCGCCCGGTCCATTCCTGTTTCAGATCTTCGAGCAGTGTTCGGACTGTGTCCGCCGACATGCCGTCGGCAAAGAGCTTGCGCAAATCGCCGAGTTTCAGCGGTTCCTGCGCGCAGATCAATGCAGTCTCGAGGACGATCTTCGCCTCTTGGGTATTCATGCAGCTAGGTCAGACCCTGTGGTCAAGCGAACCGGATCATCGAACAGACGAAAGGAACGGAAGACGCGCTCGCCCGATTCTGATCGGTCATATTGATGGGAGCACGAACCGGGGGCGGCGAACCTACTCTCAAGCCCAACCCAAACCGGACGGAACAGCGCGGAACCAAGTCGGAACCGCGTGACTGAGCGCCATCTTACGCAAAATTGCCCTGTGCGTAAAGACAAAGAACGTACGGTAAAAGACATATCTCCGGCGCGTCGGCGGCGACGAAAACGGTCACCGAAGCCACTTCCGCCATGGTCGCCGATGGAGCGCCCGCTCATGCGAACGGCGATCCGCCCCCAATCCAGACTCAGCGGCGAACGTTGCGGCGACCAGCCCCCGCGTCACATGCCGAGTTGGCTGCGCGGCGCGTTGTCAGCTCAGATCCTCGACGCGCGCCGGCATCTCCTTCACGAGCCCCCAGACCGCGTCCGCCGCCGGCGACAGCGAGCGGTCGCGCCGCCGCACGAGCTCGACGGTGCGCTCCGCGCGCGGCGCCAGCGGCCGCGCGACAAGCGACGAGCCGGCCGGCAACGGCAACGACAGCCACGGCAGCACGCTCACGCCGACGCCCGCCTCGATAAGGCCGAACACCGTCGCCGAATGGCCGAGCTCCTGCACGACGCTCGCCGCGACCCGATGCGTCGCGAGCGCCGCATCGATCAGCGGCCGGCTGCCCGACGCGTAGTCGAGCAGCACGAGCCGCTCGCCCGCGAGCGCCGTCCACGGCACGCGATCGCGCGCGGCAAGCGGATGATCGGCGCGCGCGACGAGACAAAACGAATCGGTCATCAACGGTTCGTTGATCAAATCGTTCGTCGCGAGCGGCCCGATCACGACGCCGAAATCGACCTCACCCGACTTCACCTTGCGCAGCACGTCGCTCTGCACGTCGTCGCGCAGGCCGAGCGTGACGAACGGAAAGCGCTGCTCGCACGCGGCGACGACGCGCGGCATCAACCGACACGCGATCGTCGGGCTCGCCGCGACGACCACACGCCCGCGACGCTGCTCGCCGATCTCGCGGATCTCGCGTAGCGTGTCGTCGAGGTCGCCGAGCAGGCGCGACACGCTCGCGATCAAATTCGTGCCGACGTCAGTCAGCTGCACGTCGCGCGTCGTGCGGTCGATCAGCTTGAGCCCGATCTCGCCCTCCAGCTCGCGCACGGACCGACTCACGGCCGACTGCGTGAGACCGATCTCGTCGCCAGCACGGCTGAAGCTCTTGAGCCGCGCGACCTCGATGAACACGCGCAACTGCCTCAGCGTGATATTCATGGGATTTCCTCATCAATCGGACGCATCGATGCGCGATTGTATTGCGTCCTCGCGATGCCGTGCCGTGTGTCGGTGCGGTGCAGCACGCGTTGAAACGCACGTCTCACGGGCCAGACTGCACAAGATTGGTGATTGTCCTTATTTGCTCGACGGTCTTTTTGGCGTCTTATACGCCCCTAGCTGACGCGGCTGTCAGCTCGCTGCCAGGCGGCTTTGGGGTGGTCGTCGCCAACGTGGCACGCTTCGTGCATTAGCAGGCGCACAGGGCTGCGGGCTTTCGGGCTTCTCGCGGCGGATCGCGCAACATCCGCTGCTGCATGGAGCCGATGCCTCCCCCGGCACTCGTTGCATCGAGTGCCCGACGAGTGCGCCGCGCAGGGCGGCGCACCGGAGTTAGCTTCGCTGAGGTGAGGACATGATGCTGTTCGACGATTTGAGAGACAACGAATGGGCGCTGCTCGAGGGACTCTTCTGCTCCGAGCCTGCACGCAGTGAGCGCCGCGGTCGTCCCCGCGTGGAAGCGCGCTCGGTGGTGAACGCCGTTCTTTGGGTGCTGTCGACGGGCGAAGGCTGGTCGAAGCTGCCCGGCCGCTATCCGTCGCCGCCGACCTGCCGTCGACGCTTCGACGAATGGCAGGCCGACGGCACGCTCGCCGAAGTGGTGAAACGCCTCGGTTCGAGCGGCCGCCAGATCTCGCTGCGCGGGCGCATCGGCGCGAGCGCGGTGAAACCGCCCGCGCCGCCGAGCCGCGATCGTCTGCGCGGCGCGTTCTGGACCAATCCGGAATCCTGGCGCGCTCCCGTCAAGATGGCATGAATTCAATTTCTGGGCGGCACCGACCGCCCAGAATCGTTTTCGGCGCCCGCTGCTGCGGCGCGCTGCCGCCTTTTCGCACGGACTCCTGACAATGCGATCAAGCGATACATCTATTTACTAATATTTACAACGCGCCTTCGCTCCCCCGCTTACCTTAGCGGTATATATCAATGAGCCGTCCGACGGCTTGAAAAGGGGGCTCCCAACGATGAAACCCATGTCACTTCTCAAGGCATGCGGCATTGTCGTTTCGCTGGCGCTCGTTGCTCCTTCGCACGCCGACCAATTTCCTCCGAAGCAGCATGGACAGCGGGAACGAGTCGCCCGTTCGCAAGCGGATGCAGCCGCACCCGGCGCACGGCCGAACGCGCCGCGTGGCGATCTGCGCGGCGACATCGCCAGCAATGCACGCGCGCGCAATGACGCGCAACGTCCGCCGAGCTCCTCGAACCATCATTGAAGCAGCAAAGGGAAAAAACCGCATGCTCGGGAACTGCTCGGCACTCGCCGAGTCTCAACCTTGCCATGAGCACAGCGTGGCAGCAGCTATGTACCCGGTACCGCCCGTATCCTCGCGATACGGGCTTTTTTTCGTGCGGATGATGCGGCGCCGTGCGCGGCGCTACAAGCGACTTTCGAGAATCGACACGGCGCTCGCTTCGCTGAGCGCGTAATCTTCGGTCCGGCGCGCATCCCAATCGGGCTGCCTTTCGTCTCGCTCGAGCCGTGCGAATTCAACCCGGCCGTTGTCCGTCAAAACGGCGATATCGACGGGCGCGTGGAAACCGGGCGCAGGCGCGACAGTCTTCTGCCGAACCGTATCCATCAAGCCGAGCGCACGCAGGTATTCGAACACACCCGGACGCCTCGCCCAAGGAACCTGACGGTACTGGACACGCCTCAGCGCGTCGAGCACTGCTTCGTTGGAATACGTGGCCATCTCGATTCTTTCTTAAAGTGCAGCGACATTGCAAAGCGGCCCCGCCGGCCCGGGTCTCCGCCCGCCGGCGCCGCCACGCAGCTCAAGAGGGATCCTTATAATCCCCTCACTTCTTCCGACCCGCTCCCCGACGCTTCGTTCGCGCAACGCGGGGACAGATCACCAACCGTGCCTAAAAAACTACCTTACCCCAATCAAATTGATTCTGTTTACCACATTTGGACTTCTCTTCGTCGTTTTTCTGCTCTGCCGCAAACACCCCGGCGCGATCGCGATACTCGTCGCGGGCATCGCGCTCTTGTGGCTGCTCGCGTCCGGCTGGCTCGCCGCGCCGCTCATCGCGCTCGCGGAATCGGGCGTACAGCCGGTCGCCCGTCCGACGATGACGGGCGACACCGCGATCGTGATGCTCGGCGCGGGTATCAAGCGCCCCAACGGCATCGCGGCGCCGCCACGCGACGCGCTCGCCCGCATCGACAAGACCGCCGAACTCTATTCGGCATGCCAACGAACGGCGACGCGCTGCAGGGTCATCGTGTCGGGCGGCGATCCGCAGTTCCGTGGCATCACCGAAGCAGACACGTATGCGCCCTATCTGCTCGCGCGCGGCGTCGCAAACGGCGACCTGATCCGCGAGCAGCACAGCCACACGACTTACGAAAACGCGCGCTTCACGGCTGCCATATTACGCGCCCAACATTACGATGATCTGATTCTCGTCACTTCGTCTTACCAGATGCGGCGCGCGCTCCTCGATTTCGAGCGGTTCGGGATCGCACCGCAGCCCGTCTACGCGAACCACCGGGACGCGCAGCTCGGCTGGCTGCCGCGCACCGGCAACCTCGTCAACGCCGAGCGAGCGCTGCACGAAATCCTCGGCATCGCGCAATTCCATGTATATCGCCGTCTCGGCTGGTACTAGCGGCGCACGCAGGTTTCGACGCGCCCGATCGTCGCGGCCTCCCCGCCGCCGATACCGATTCCGTGTGAGTGGATTGCGCAGGGATGACGGATTGCCTCACTGTTGCGCTCGATCCACGCAGTCAACCGCCATGACGCAATCGAATGCACTGATCCGTCACTTTTGATAAACTCGGCTCACTCGATTGCAGACGCCAGACAAATCGGCAACACTCGGGTCTATCACCACTTAGCGGAGGTAAGCAATGAAGAAGATGACCATGGCTATCCTGGTTTCGGTGTCGGCTCTGGCTGGCGCAGCCCATGCGCAAGAAAGCACGGAAATCAAGACGATCACCGATCCGGCGAAGATCGCCGAAATCGAGCAACGCGCACAAGCGCTGCAGCAGCAACAGGCTGCCGAGCCAGCCGCCGAAGCGAAGCCGATGCACGAACACAAGCATCACCCGAAGAAGGCCGCTCACAAGGGCGCGAAGAAGGCGGCCAAGGCAGCTTCGGCAAGCGCTGCCAGCGAATAAGCACAGTACGCCCCTTTTGCGCAAAAGCCGAATCCGGATCTGCCGGGTTCGGCTTTTTCATTGGCGCGCCGGAATGAGCGCGCCGCGCATTATGCTAAAGTCGCGCACCGAACTTTTCCAACCGTGCGCACTCCGGTGCGGAGGACTGAATGAGCAACATACAACTGGACATCGAATGGACTGAGGCCGCGACCCGCAAGATCAAGCAATTGATGCCGCGCGGCTCCGATGATGCGTTCCTCGCGCTGCCGCCGATCGAATGCCTGCCGATGGAGGGCGACGTGCTCTTCCTCGGTCCGCAAGGCAAGCAGCAGCCGTTCATCGTCGCAGAGCGGCAGTACCACCACGACGGCGACGCCGACTGGACGATCGTCCTGATCCTCGACGTCCCGAACCCATCGCACTGATCGCCGATGCTTGTCACTGTGCCGCGCGCCGCGCGGCCCGTTCTCTTCGCTACGCGATCTTCGATGCGACGCGGATCTCCGCACTCTCGATCCAATCCGACGCAGCACGCTTGTACGCGTCGATATGCGCGGATCGCGCATGGGCCGCGAGCGCAGCTTCGCTCGCCCAGCGCTCGATGAAGATGAAACGGCGCGGCTCCTGAAGATCGCGGTGCAGATCGTACTGCAACGCGCCCTCTTCTTTGCGCGTCGGCCCGACGATTCCCTCGAGTTGTTCCAACAGCTTCGCTTCCGCACCCGGCTTTGCGACGATGAGCGCGACGACGGCGACTTCGGACATGCAGATCTCCTTTGCTGTGTGACAAAGGACTCAGCATACGCGAATCGGCGCAGGCGGACTTCTGCGGAACCACGCTCGGCCGCTCCCCCAAAAAAATAGCCCGCGCTTCACAAGAAGCGCGGGCAAAACCGTCGCCCTACGAGGATAGGCGACGGGGCCACCGAGACCCGCGCGAATACGCGGGTCATCGTCCAATACGGCAGTTCACCAGTAACGGCGACTGCCCGAAACGTCGACATCCGCACTAGGTGGGAGGCACGCGTAGTCGAACCGGGCCGTTTTCTGGCGTCCTCCCTGATTGCTTGGTTGACGATAGAAGGAGCAGCTTCCGTGCCAACCGAGAACGAATTCGCAATCGTTTGATTTTTAACGATTAATTCTCAAACGTTCAGCGAAAATGCGCATTCCTTCTGTTCGTTACGGGGTGACGTTACGTAACACGCCGGGCGTGCGGCAGGTTCGCACACGTATGCTCGAATCCGCAGCAACTGCCAGCGCGGACGATCGGGATAGGGGCGGTCAGGTGGTCTGACCGATCGCGGACAAAGCCGTGTTGCGGCGGGTCCGACATTACCTTGTGGTCGGCATCATGGATGGCGGTGTGGTCAGTGGGCGGTACGAAGGTACGCCGCAAGGCGGGCCGCTATCGCCGCTACTGGCCAATGTGCTGCTGAACGAGGTGGATCGCCAATAGGTTGCGCAGGTTGATGTACGTGTGATGGCAAAACAGGTCGGACCGTGGGGAAGCAAGCCTGAATGGGCGTAGGTCCTTCGAGGACTTCCCGGAGTTGAGGCCTTCCCCAGCAAATTCCATCAGGGTCAGCGGACCGACATCCGCACCGTAGGCCGGATATAAGTCTGCAGCCTGATCCTGTCCGCCGAACATGAATATCACCTGGCAAACCGGGAGGCGTCCATATAAGTGCGCCCATGCTGGGCGCACCAAAAAAAGCCCGCCGAAAGGCGAGCTTCGCAAGCTTCGCGGCGAATGCCGCAGGCAGCAGCGTCAGCGCAGCTGATTGACGAGGAGCGACATGATCTGCCGCGCGGGCGCTGACGCGTCGACGTCGCCCTTGTCGTCGACGATCGCGACGCGCGTCTGATCCTCGGTCACCGCCTTTACGTTGACGAGGTACTGCTTCGCCTTCTTTTCCTTCTTGCCGTGGAACAACTGGCTCCAGAAACCCTGCTCCTCAACGCTCAGATCCTTCGGATCGACGTAGCGGACGTAGTACAGGCCTTTCGTGCGATCGCGGTCGTCGACCGTGAAGTTCGCGCGATCGAGCGCGAGGCCGACGTGCAGCCACGAACGGTCGTACGGCTCGGCGAGCGTCACTTCGGGCGGCACGTCCGGCACCGCCGCTTCGCTCGGACCGCGCGACGTCGACGCGCTCGCGACGTTCTGCGCGGCGATCGCCGCCGCAGCGTCCTTGCTCTTGCTGCTCGACGTCTTCGTGCCGCTTGCTGGCGCCGCATCGTCCGTGATCGGCACGCCGCCCGCCTTCACGCGCGCATCGTTCTGCGCAAGCACGGCCATCAGGCGCTTCAGGTATTCGGTTTCGAGACCGGGATCGTTCGGCTTCGGCTCCCACTTGCTCGAATCGTTGTTCGAGCCCGTCAGCGCCTCGCGCATTCCCTTCTGGCTGATGAAGATGTACGTACCGCCATTCGGCGCCGCGTCGAGGCGCGTGCGATACTTGTTGCGCTCTGCCGTCACGTACGAGTTGCCCATCGCCTTCGAAATCACGTCGCGGATCAGGCCGTCGTTGATCTGCGGATGCGTTTCGTTCCAGTCGGTTTCCATCACCCCCTTGTCGCGCTGCTCGACGACGAGCAGAAAGCCCTGCTCCTGCCAGAAACGACGCACCTGGGGCCAGACTTGCGCAGGCACCTTGTCGTCGATCACGAGCCAGCTTTCGGTGCCGTCGCGCTGGATGCGCATGCCGGGCACGGCGGGCGCGACCGCCTCGGCGGGCGGCGCGGCCTGCTGGACCTGCTGCAGGCTGGAAAGCGAGGTCGCCCCGCCCTGCGGCGGCAGCGAACGCTGATCCGGCGTCTCGTCGAGCATGTTGGGCGGCACCGCGAGCGACACCTCCTTCGATTTCGAATCGCTTTTGTAGTCGATTTTCGTAGGCGACGGCGAACTGCAGCCGGCAACGAGCACGCCGGTTGCAAGCAGTGCTGCGAACCGCTTGGTAAGACGAAGATCAGTCATGTTCAGGAAATCCTTCCACTAGGTCACGGCGACTTTTCCGTGAGTTAATTTTCTATTTTACCGATCCGGCGGCGAACCGTGCAAAAAGCGCACAATCTTACACAGTCTTATTCACACGACTGCGTTCTTTCTTGGCTCGCGCGCGCCCTGGCGGGCATGCCGACATCGAATCGATGTGCAACGATTCACGTTGCCGCCTAGGGATAACGAGCATCCGATTTCCGAAAATCGAGCCGATGCGCGCGCCGGGACTCACTATCATTGATGGGACAGTGACCCCAACCGTATCCACTTGCGGAGGGTAGTCGCATGAACAACAAAAGGTCGTTGCCCCCAACGCGCCGCCGCCCAGCGAGCGTCCTTCTCGTTGCCGCCGCCATAGCACTCGCGCCCGCCGCAGCGCAATCGCAACTCGGCAGCACTGCCCCGAACCCGTCCGCCCGCACGTTCGCGCAAACTTCGACCCCGCTGTTCGGCGGCGCCGTCACGATGCGCAGCTACGTCGACACAGGTGGCACGACGATTCGCGAGTACGCGACGCGCGCCGGACTGGTCTTCGCGTACACGTGGGACGGCCCGACGTCGCCTAACCTGCGGCAGCTTCTCGGCGACCGCTTCGCGACTTACCAAAGCCACGCTGTCTCGACGGACGCGCGCGCCCGCACGGGGCTCCATGCCGGGCGAATCGCGCAATCGGATTTCGTCGTCGAAACCGGCGGTCGCATGCGCGCGTACGTCGGCCGTGCGTGGCTGCCCGGCGCGGTGCCGTCCGGCATATCGATCGACGATCTGCAGTAAGGAGGCGGCCATGACCATCAAAATCGCGTGGTGCATCGCCGCACTCGCGACAATGCTCGCCGGATGCGGTGGCGGCGGCTCGACGGCGTCGAACACGAACGGAACCAGTGTCGCGCCGTCCACCGCGGCGAACGTGCAGCCCGTCACCGTGTCGGCGGGCGTCACGGGCGCCGCGAACATACTGATGACGACCGTCACCATCTGCGTGCCGAACACGAGCCAATGCCAAACGATCGACAACGTGCAGGTCGACACCGGTTCGGATGGCTTGCGCATCCTCGCGTCTGCGCTGCCGTCGAGCGTCGCGCTGCCGATCATGCCGACCGCTGGCACGCCGATCACGGGCGCATGCGCGGTGTTCGGCACGGGCTTTACGTGGGGCGCCGTGCGCCGCGCCGACGTGAAGATCGCAGGCGAAGTCGCGTCGAACGTTCCGATCCAGGTGATCGCCGATCCAAGCACGCCGAACACGCCTGCAGACTGCACGCAAAGCGCCGGGCCGATGCAAACGCAAGGAACGCTGCGCGCGAACGGCATTCTCGGCATCGGCCTTTTCGTCACCGACTGCGGCGCCGCGTGTGCGAGTACCGCGTTGTCCGGCTGGTATTACGCGTGCACGGCGAGCGGCGCATGCGCGAGCGCGGCGCAGCCGATTGCGCAGCAGATCGCGAATCCGGTCGGCGCGTTCGCAAGCGACAACAACGGCTCGGTGATCGTGCTGCCGGCGATTCCGGCAACGGGCTCAGCGACGGTCAACGGCTCGCTGATCTTCGGCATCGGCACGCAAGCGGACAACGGACTCGGCTCGGCGACGCCGCTCGCGACGACCTCGTCGGGCGCCTACGTGACGAGCGTACTGAACGGCAACACCAACATGCGCACGTTCTTCGACAGCGGCTCGAACGGAATCTTCTTCGCGGATGCGTCGCTGCCGCAATGCGGATCGTGGTTTTGTCCGGGCAGCACGCAGACTTTCGGCATCGCGCTCGGCAGCGGAAACGGCACGACGGCGAAAGCGACGACATTCCAGGTCGCCAGCTCGCAAGTGCTATTCTCGACGGTCAACTTAGCGTTCGACGATCTTGCCGGTCCGATCGGCAACGTCGTCGACCTGGGACTGCCGTTCTTCTATGGACGCAGCGTCTATACCGCGATCGAAACACGGCCGACGCCTGCGGGGCCCGGGCCATACTATGCGTTCTAGCGCGGGCGCTCGCGCATGAGCATTTCCCGTCACGCTGCTCGTCGCGCCGGGCTTGCGCTCACATCGCGCAGGGCCGGAAACTGAAAAATCGCATGAAAGTTCTGAACGACGGCGCTCGATTGGAACGACGCGCCCCCTCCGATTCATGACATTCCGCCCGGCTTTTACAAGACACGTTGCGCCGCATTCGACGAGCTGCATTTGAATCACGTCGTCACGCGATATCGCGACATCGACGACACCCAGCTTGCTCTAAAACTCACGTGCAAAAGAAAAACCCGCACGGCCTTACGCTGTGCGGGTTTTGATCTGGTCGGGGCGAGAGGATTTGAACCTCCGACCACCTGCACCCCATGCAGGTACGCTACCAGGCTGCGCTACGCCCCGAAAGCGTGAAAGTATAACAGACACTTTGATCAAATAGAACTGTCGAGATGCAAATTCCATTCGATGCAATGTCGCCACGAATCATGCACCGATGCATTCGTATTCGCTCATTGCTCACGCCTGCTTCATCGCCAGCATCACCAGCTTGTCGAAGATGCGATCGCCGAGCCACTTGCGCGCAAACATCGTCGGCCTCGCGAACCTGCCGGCGACGTAGCGCGTCCTCGGTCGACGGGCGCGCACCGCGCGAACGATCAGATCGACGATCACTTGCGGATCGGAACCGCGACCGTCCTGATAGAGCATCTTCGTCGCAGCGGCAACCGCTGCTGCCATCTTCGCGTACGGACCATTGCCCGAACGCTCGAGCATCGGCGCAAGCATCACGTCGCCGAACTCGGTGACGATCGCGCCCGGCTCGACGATCACGACGTCGATGCCGAACGGCTGCAGTTCGAGCCGCAGACAATCGGACCAGCCCTCGACCGCGTGCTTCGTCGCGTGATACCAGCTACCGAGCGGCGAATAAATCTTGCCGCCCATCGACGAGATATTGATGATGCGCCCCGCGCGCTTCGCACGCATCGACGGCAGCACGAGCTGCGTCAGCCGCGCCATGCCGAACAGGTTGACTTCGAACTGGTAGCGCGCGTCGTCGATCCTCGTCTCTTCCATCGCGCCGAACATTCCGAATCCGGCGTTGTTGATCAACACGTCGGCGCCGTCCGTCTCTCGCTCGATTCGCTCGACGGCCGCCCGCAAGTCCGCTTCGCGCGTGACGTCCATCTTCAGTACGGTTGCGCCGAGCGCGACCAGATCGGCCATCTGCTCGACCCGGCGAGCCGCCGCATAGACAGTCATCCCCTCGGCGAGCAACGCCTTTGCGAGCGCCTTGCCCATCCCCGACGAAGCGCCCGTCACGAGCGCGACCCTTTTGCCAGATGCGTGCATTGTCATGCGAACTCTCCGATCGATCGAGACGAGCAACAGGACGATCGTAGCGCCTCGCCGATCGATCCGCGCAAGTCAAGTGCGCCATTGTAGAAACTGATCACACGGACTACGCAGTTGCCGACGACGGAGCCGGCAGGTGTCTCGCCCGGCCCGCGCCGCGACGGGTCGCCGAGTGCGCATCGCCCGTTTCCGCCGCGATCCGAGTGCTCGAACGTCGATCGCATCGCGTGCCCGCCCAGTGAACGGCACGCGATCCGGACGTCGCAGACAGCGGCGCCGTTCCGCCCCAATCCCGCGCCTGCCGAGCGTTTGCCGCTGCGCACACGATCCGCCAGATAGCCGGGTACCCCTAAAACGACCGCTTCTCGGCGAACTCGCGCGTCGCTTCTCGCCAACCGCACCGTCATGCGCGCATCATGCGAACGTCATACGAGCGTTTGATTCATATCATCGTCATTGCGCCCTTCCCGCTGCAACGCGCCTCCTTGCAGCGCAGCACGACGCGCCGATGTTTGGTGCGGCCCCTCTAGCGAGGCTATGCCACACTGCGCCAAACCATCGGCGCCAGCCAACGCGCACGCTCGCGCGCCAGTCACGACAAAGATAGGGAGACATCAACGATGCGGACACCGGTCCAGCGCGTCCATCGCACGCCATTTCACCGCGCGCCTGGCGCATGGCGCGCCCTACGCACCGCCGTTTCGGCTTCGCGCTGGTTCCTGCGCTCGTGCGCAGGAACGGCGGTCACGCTCGCCATCCTGAGTGCGGGATGCGCGGAATCGACGCCGAAGACCGGCAGCGACGCCGCCGCCTCGACGACGATCGAACGCACGAAGGCCGACCGCCTCGCGCGCGAGCAGCAGATTGCGCGGACCGTGCCGGCGCTCGCGTCGATCAAGCTCACGCAGCGGCGCCCGCTTACGCTGCGCGACTCGGGGCAGAACGGCACGCTCGCGTTCCTGCGCGAAGTCGACTTCCGTATCGTCGGCGACCTCGGCTTCCTCGTTCATGAGCTATCAGCGACGCTCGTGCCGACGCATCCCGGCGCGCCCGCCGTCTTCGACGACCCGACGAGCTTCGACATCGCCGTGCACCACGGCACCGTGACGCTCGACGACACGAAACTCAACGCGCTCTTCGGCGGCTACATCTTCGGCTACCACAACGCGCCGCTGCGGCACGTGCGCGTGACGGCGGGCGACGGCGTCCTCGACATCCACGGCGATATGCAGCGCGACGGCTGGGTGCCCTTCTCGCTGAAGGGCAAGCTGGAGGTTCGCGACGGCTCGACGCTCGTCTTCCGTCCAGTCGACGTGCACGTATCGGGCATCGATGCGGGCCCCGTGATGCGGGCCGCGAAAGTGCAGGTGTCGGATCTGCTGAAGATCGACACGCCGATCGTGCGGCTGAACGGCAACGATCTCGTGCTGAATGTCGACAAGCTGCTGCCGCCCCCTCATCTGAAGATCAACATCGTCGCACTGAAGTTGACGTCCGCCGGTCTCGACCTCGTGCTCGACGACGGCACGAAGGCGGGCTTCACGATGCCCGAGAACGCGCCGAAGCGCGCGATGTATCTGCGCGGCGGCGACGTGAAGTTCATGCGCACGATGCCGATGAACGCGGACATCGTGATCCATCCGCCGCGCGAGTCCGCGCCGGATGACGCGTTCGTGTTCGACATGTATCACTATCGCGACCAGCTCGTCGCCGGCTATTTCAACTTCGAGCCGAGCGGCGCGCTGTCGATTCTGATGCCGTCATATTCGCAGGTCGCGCGCCCCGCCGCGCCGGGCGTCGGCAGCGCGTCCGCGCGAATGAACAACAGCCTGATTGCGGCGCAGCAGTCGAGCCTGAACGAAGCACGCCGCGAGTGGGAGGCGTTTGCGATCGCGCCGAACGACGGCGCGCCGCAGTCCGACTTCCGCAAGGTGGCCATGAAGCACGGCGGCGACGTGACGGCGTTCGGCCCGCGCCACATATCGAACGGCACGACGACGATCCACCTGCACAACGCGGACTTCTACATCGCCGGCAACATCGGCTTTCGCGTCGACGATCTCGTCGTTCAGCTCGTCGCGAAGCACGCGGGCGAGCCCGTCGACCTCGACGATCCGAATCAGTACGACATCCGCATCCTGAGCGGCTCGGTGCTCGCGCCGTGGGACGCGATGTCTGATCTCTTCAACCGGCATCTGCTCGACTATTCGCCGCGCTCGCTGAACGACCTGAAGCTGAGCGCCGACGGCAACCAGCTGCATGTGCAGGGCGGCCTCAAACTGTGGAACCAGGTGCCGCCCGGCGTCTGGCTGCCGGCCGACATGAAAGGCACACTGACGCTGCTCGACGAACGCCATCTCGCGTTCACGCCGACGAAGGTGTCGGTGCTCGGCGTGCCGCAGGCAAAGCTGCTTCGCGCGCTCGGCATCGAGCTGTCGTCGCTCGCATCGCTCAAGCGCCGCGGCGCCGAGCTGCGCGGCAATGCGATCGTGCTCGACCAGTACACGGTGTTCCCACCGCCCATGCTGATCGGCCGCATGTCGCAAGCGACGGTCGAGCCGGACGGTCTGCGCCTGACGTTCCGCTCGGCATCGAACGCGCCCGTGTCGCGGCCGCCCGCAAACGTGCCGAAGAGCTACCTGTGGCTCGAAAGCGGCGACACGAAGATGTTCAACGTGCTCGTGCTGAACATGCGCATTCTTGTTCAAGACACGACGAAGCAGCGGGTGCGTTTCGATCTCTACGACTACCGCGACGTGGTCGCGCGCGGCTCGGTGCGGATGGTGCACGACGGCACGCTGTACGTCGACGTCGGCAAGAAGGACCCGCTCGCGCCGTGATCCGCGCCGTGCGCGCAGCACGGCCGCCGCGGCGGAAGGCACAACCCCCCAAAAAAACCCGTGCGAACCAGCGTTCGCACGGGCTTTTTTCGTTTTTCGACCGTGTGCCCTCGGAAAGCGCGCGGCTCGGCGCGGCCCGGAGCTCTGCGTTCAGCGACGCTTGAGGCCGTCGATCACGTCGAGAAGCGCCCCGCGCAACTGCGCGACATCCACCGTCTCGCTCGACACCGCCTCCTCTGCGCGCGGTTCGAGCTCATCGGCCGTCGGAGGCGCGCCCCGCTCGCTGCCGACCGCGTCGAGCCGGTTGCGAGCGCCGTTGATCGTGAACCCCTGCTCGTACAGCAGCTCGCGAATCCGCCGGATCAGCAGCACCTCGTGGTGCTGGTAGTAACGGCGGTTCCCTCGCCGTTTCACCGGGCGCAGCTGCGTGAACTCCTGTTCCCAATACCGCAGCACATGAGGCTTCACACCGCACAATTCGCTCACTTCCCCGATCGTGAAGTAGCGCTTCGCGGGGATCGGGGGCAACACGACTTTCTCAACCGTCGACGTCATCGTCAGTTAACCGTCGGTAAGGGGCGCGGGCGCCGCGCGCAGGGGCGAAGCGCCGGTTTAACGCACGAGATCCGATTCGGCGCCGTTTTCGACGAGCGCCTTCAGCTTCTGGCTCGCGTGGAATGTCACGACACGGCGCGCGGCGATCGGAATCGCCTCGCCCGTCTTCGGATTGCGCCCCGGCCGCTGCGGCTTGTCGCGCAGCTGGAAATTGCCGAAGCCCGACAACTTCACGCTCTCGCCGTTTTCGAGGGCATCGCGAATCACCTCGAAAAACGCCTCGACCATGTCCTTCGCCTCGCGCTTGTTGAGGCCGACGCTGTCGAACAGCAGCTCGGCCAACTCGGCCTTCGTCAGCGTCGGCGTATCGCCGACGGACGGCGACGCCGGAACGTCGCGGGACATGGCGCTGCGTTGCGCCGTCAGGAGGGCTTCAAATTCACTCGAGTTCATGTCGTTCATATCTGCAAAACTAGCGCGTCAACCTTGGACAAAAACACTGACGAAAGCGGCGGTTTCCGCCACTTTCGCGCCCTATCCGCGCAAACGCGCGCCATAGACTCGAGCCATGCGGTCCACGAGGGTCTGAATCGCTTGCTCGACCATCTCATCCTGCAGGGTTCCGGCCGGGTCCTGCAGCGTGACGCGGAACGCAAGGCTTTTCTCGTGGGCTGACAGCCCACTGGAAGTATTTGATTTTGCACGAAATTCGTCGAAGAGCGCAACTTTCTGGACGAACTTGCATGCGTCTTCCGCGAGCGCCTTCTTCATTTCGTCGAAAAGCGCCTGCACTTCGACCTTCTGATCGACGACGACCGCGATGTCGCGACGCACCGGCGGGAACTTCGACACCTCTGACGGCGTCGGCAGCGCTCGCGCGACGAGCGCGTCCGCGTCGATCTCGAACATCACGGGCGCATGCGGCAGTTCGTACTTCTGCATCAGGCGAGGATGCAACTCGCCGATCCAGCCGACCGCGCGGCCGTCGACTTCGATCTGCGCGCTGCGGCCCGGATGCAGCGCCGGATGCTCGGCCTTCACGAAACGCGCGACGACGGGCGCGAGCAGCGCCTCGAGATCGCCCTTCACGTCGAAGTAGTCGACCTGGCGCGTCGCCGCGCCCCATTGCTCTTCGACGACCGGGCCGTACGCGAGCGCGCCGACGCGCTTCGGCTGCGCATAGCCCTCGACCGCGAGCTCGCCCGCCTTCACCGACGGATCGGCGATGAACACGCGGCCCGTCTCGAACACGCGCACGCGATCGGCGCGGCGGTTCAGGTTGTGGCGCAGCACGCCGGCGAGGCTGCCGAACAGCGTCGTGCGCATCACCGACAACTGGCTCGCGATCGGGTTCAGCAGACGCACCGGATTGTCGTTGCCGGCGAAGTCGCGCTCCCACTCGGCATCGACGAAGCTGAAGTTGACCGTTTCCGCGTAGTCGCGCGCGGCGAGCGCGTGACGAATCGCGTGGATCGAGCGGCGCGTCTCGTCGGTCGCGCGCATCTCGCTCGTCGCGACGGGCGGACGGGCGGGAATCTTCTCGAAGCCATAGATCCGGGCGACTTCCTCGATCAGGTCCTCTTCGATCTCGATGTCGAATCGGTGCGGCGGCGGCGTCACGCTGAACACGTCGCCGTCGCGCTCGAATGCGAGGCCGAGACGCGTGAAGATCCGTGCGACTTCGTCCTCGCCGATCTCGACGCCGATGATCCGGTTTGCGCGCGACGCGCGCATCGCCACCGGCGCGCGCTGCGGCAGGTTTGCGATCTGGTCGTCGACGGGGCCCGCCTGGCCGCCGCAGATGTCGAGGATCAGTTGCGTGATCCGCTCGACGTGCTCGACGGTCGTCGAGTAATCGACGCCGCGCTCGAAGCGGTGCGCCGCATCGGTCGAGAAGTTGTACTTGCGCGCGCGGCCGCGGATGCTGTCCGGCCACCAGAACGCCGCTTCGAGGTAGATGTTCGTCGTGTCGAGCGTCACGGCCGTGCTGTCGCCGCCCATGATGCCCGCGAGACTCTCGACTTGGGCGTCGTCGGCGATCACGCCGACCGTCTCGTCGAGCTCGACCGTGCCGCCGTTCAGGAGCTTCAGCGATTCGCCGCGCCGGCCCCAGCGGACGTCGATGCCGCCGTGGATCTTGTCGAGATCGAACACGTGCGACGGACGGCCCAGTTCGAACATCACGTAGTTCGAGATGTCGACGAGCGCCGACACGCTGCGCTGGCCCGCGCGCTCGAGGCGCTCGACCATCCATTGCGGCGTCTTCGCGCGCGCGTTCACCCCGCGAATCACGCGGCCGGAGAAGCGGCCGCACAGATCCGGCGCGGAGATCTTGACGGGCAGCGTCTCGGCCAGTTCGGTGAGGACCGGGCGGATGTCGGGCGCCGTGAGCGGCGCCCCCGTGATCGCGGCCGTCTCGCGCGCGATGCCGAACACGGACAGGCAGTCCGCCTTGTTCGGCGTCAGCTTGATTTCGAAGACCGTGTCGTCGAGGCTCAGCGTATCCCGGATGTCCTGCCCGACGAGCGTGTCCTCGGGCAGGATCATGAGGCCGCTGTGGTCGTCGGACAGCTTCAGCTCGCGCGCCGAGCAGAGCATCCCCTGACTCTCGACGCCGCGCAGCTTCGACAGCTTGATCGCAAACGGCGCGGCGCCTTCTTCGACCGGCGGCAGCTTCGCGCCGACGAGCGCGACCGGCACCTTGATGCCCGGCGCGACGTTCGGCGCGCCGCAGACGATCTGGAGCGTCGCGCCCGTGCCGGCGTCGACCTGGCAGACGTTGAGCTTGTCGGCATCCGGATGCTTGACCACATCGAGCACGCGGCCCACGACGATCTTCTCGGTCGGCGGCGCAGCCGGGCGCAGCGACTCGACCTCGAGCCCCGCCATCGTCAGCGCATGCGACAGCTCGTCCGTCGTCAGTTGCGGATCGACAAAGGTTCTCAACCAGGATTCAGGGAATTGCATGGATATCCACGTTCGAAACAGTTAGATCGAGGCCCGGCGCGCCGCCTCGGTAGGCCGGCCGGGCGCGGAGCGAGACGGTCGCGCCGTTACGCGAACTGCCGCAGGAAGCGCAGGTCGTTCTCGAAGAAGAGACGCAGATCCTGCACGCCGTAGCGCAGCATCGTCAGCCGCTCGAGGCCGCTGCCAAACGCGAAGCCGATATAGCGCTCGGGGTCGAGGCCCATGTTGCGGATCACCGTCGGATGCACCTGGCCGGAGCCGGAGATCTCGAGCCATTTGCCCGCGTTCTTGCCGTGCTCGAACATCATGTCGATCTCGGCCGACGGCTCGGTAAACGGGAAGTACGACGGACGGAAGCGCACGAGGATGTCGTCGCGCTCGAAGAATTTCTTCAGGAAATCGGTGTAGACGCCCTTCAGGTCGGCAAAGCTGACGTTCTCGTCGATCCACAGGCCTTCGACCTGGTTGAACATCGGCGAGTGCGTCGCGTCGCTGTCGACGCGGTACGTGCGGCCGGGGGCGATCACCTTGACGGGCGGCCGGTTCATCCGCGCGTAGCGGACCTGCATCGGGCTCGTGTGCGTGCGCAACAGCAGCGGACGACCGTCGGCATCCTTGCCGTCGACGTAGAACGTGTCCTGCATCGAGCGCGCCGGATGGTTCTCCGGGCTGTTCAATGCGGTGAAGTTGTACCAATCGGTTTCGATCTCGGGGCCGTCGGCCACGTCGAAACCGATCGACCGGAAAATCTGTTCGACGCGCTCCCACGTGCGCATCACCGGATGCAGGCTGCCCGTGCCCGTGCCGCGGCCCGGCAGCGTGACGTCGATCGCCTCGGCGGCGAGGCGCTGGTTCAGGAGCGCGTCGGCGAGCGCCTGGCGGCGCGCATTGAGCGCGGCTTCGACCTGCTGCTTCGCGACATTGATGCGCGCGCCTTCCGTCTTGCGCGTTTCGGGATCGAGCTTGCCGAGGCCCTTCAGCAGCTCGGTCAGCGCGCCCGACTTACCGAGAAACCGCGCCTTCTCGTTCTCGAGCGTGGTGATATCCGCAGCCCCTTCGAACGACTGCTGCGCGTCGGCGACAATCTGGTCCAGATCCATTGATCCCATCACTTCCAACGTCAGTTGTGCTCGTCGAGCGAAACGCCCGACCCAACAAAAAAGGGGCTCGGAAGAGCCCCGTTTTCGCTGCAGCGGCCGCGACTACCGGAACATCGCTGCAACTCACCACGCAGTGCTAATTTCGCAATTAGGCTGCAACGGCGGCCTTCACCTGCTTCACGATCGCGGCAAAAGCAGCCTTGTCGAACACCGCCATGTCGGCCAGCACCTTGCGGTCGAGTTCGATCGACGCCTTCTTCAGGCCGTTGATGAACACGCTGTAGGTCATGTCGTGCTGACGCACTGCCGCGTTGATACGCGTGATCCACAGTGCGCGGAACACACGCTTCTTGTTACGGCGGTCGCGGTACGCATACTGGCCTGCGCGCATCACCGCCTGCTTGGCGATGCGGTAGACGTTGTTGCGGCGGCCGCGATAACCCTTGGCCAGGTTGATGATCTTCTTGTGACGGGCCCGTGCGGTTACCCCACGTTTGACTCGAGGCATGATTCTCTCCTGTGAGTATCGGTTGAGGGGTTACGCGAACGGAAGCATCGCGCGGACGGAGTTCAGATCGGAATCGTGAACTGCCGTGGCGCCGCGCAGGTGACGCTTGTTCTTCGTGGTTTTCTTGGTCAGGATGTGGCGCTTGAAGGCTTGACCGCGCTTGACGGTACCGCCCGGACGCACCACGAAGCGCTTTGCAGCGCTCTTCTTGGTCTTCATCTTAGGCATGACGAACAACTCCAGTTTATTTGATGGAGGTGGGTGTGCGGTTGGCTCGCGCCCTCAACCCGCCCTTCGGAACCCAGTCCACTTGTGTACGGCGCGACGCTTGCGCGACCACCGTTGTTTCAGGCGCGCCGCCCTGACCGGGCGACGCGCCGAACTACTTCACCGAACCGCCGCGCGCCTGCGCGGCATGCTCGTTACTTCTTCTTTTTCGGCGAGAGCACCATGATCATCTGGCGCCCTTCCATCTTCGGCATCTGCTCGACCTGGCCGACTTCGTCGAGGTCGGTACGCAAACGCTCGAGCATTCGCATGCCGATTTCCTGGTGAGCCATTTCCCGGCCGCGGAAACGCAACGTGATCTTCGTCTTGTCGCCTTCCTCGAGGAAGCGCACCAGGTTGCGCAGCTTGACGTTGTAATCGCCGTCATCGGTCCCCGGGCGGAACTTCACTTCCTTGACCTGGATGACCTTTTGCTTGAGCTTCGCCTCGTGCTGCTTCTTGGCTTCCTGGTACTTGAACTTGCCGTAATCCATCAGACGGCAAACCGGCGGAGCCGCTTGCGGCGCGATCTCCACCAGGTCAACATCCAGTTCTTCCGATTTACGGAAAGCCTCGACGAGTTTCACGATGCCGATGGGCTCGCCATCGACCCCGACCAGACGCACTTCCGGTGCAGTAATTTCACCGTTGATGCGATGCGACGACTTATCAGTAGCGATGTTACGTTTCCTCTAAAAATTAAAAAAACGAGCCGCGCTGCCAGGGCGGTTACTTGAACGCCTGGATGTCCTCACGCAGACGCTCAACGAAGGCTTCGACGGGCATGACACCCAGATCGACGCCGCCACGGGCACGCACGGCTACCGTTTGTGCTTCACGCTCTTTATCGCCTACGACGAGCAAGTAGGGAACTTTTTCGAGCGTGTGCTCGCGTATTTTATAGCTAATTTTCTCGTTGCGCAAATCGGCTGACACCCTAAGCCCTTGTTTTTGCAACGATTGAGCAACAGTCTGCGCATATTCCACCTGACTTTCGGCGATATTCAGCACAACTGCGTGGACGGGCGCGAGCCAGGCGGGCATCGCACCGGCGTGGTGCTCGATCAGAATCCCGAGGAAGCGCTCCATCGAGCCGACGATCGCCCTGTGCAGCATTACCGGCCGGCGGCGGCTATTGTCCTCGGCGACGTACTCGGCACCGAGCCGCTCCGGCAGCATCATGTCGAGCTGCAGCGTGCCGCACTGCCACGAGCGGCCGAGCGCATCCTTGATGTGGTACTCGATCTTCGGGCCGTAGAACGCGCCCTCGCCCGGCAACTCCTCCCACTCCACGCCGCACGCCTTCAGCGCCTTGCGC
Source organism: Burkholderia sp. BDU5 (assembly GCF_001522845.1). Taxonomy (NCBI): domain Bacteria; kingdom Pseudomonadati; phylum Pseudomonadota; class Betaproteobacteria; order Burkholderiales; family Burkholderiaceae; genus Burkholderia; species Burkholderia sp. BDU5. Next base: position 82,467 of record NZ_LOWC01000021.1, read on the forward strand.
AGGCCATCCTCGGCGTGATCCCACGTCTCATCCGAACCCATCCGCTGCTCCGGGCGCAGCGACAGCTTGATGTCGATGCGGTCGAAGCCGAAATCCTCGTAGACGCTCATCGCGAGCTTGTTGAACGCGATCGCCTCGGAGTTGATCTGCTCTTCCGTGCAGAAGATGTGCGCGTCGTCTTGCACGAAGCCGCGCACACGCATCAGGCCGTGCAACGCGCCCGACGCCTCGTTGCGGTGGCACGAGCCGAATTCCGCGTAGCGCAGCGGCAGATCGCGATACGAGCGCAAGCCGTGCTTGAATACCTGCACGTGGCCCGGGCAGTTCATCGGCTTGACCGCGTAGTCGCGCTTCTCCGACTCGGTCGTGAACATGTTCTCGCGATAGTTCTGCCAGTGGCCGGACGCCTCCCACAACGAGCGGTCCATGATCATCGGCGTCTTGATCTCGAGGTAGCCGGCCGCGTCGAGACGGCGGCGCATGTACTGCTCGACCTGCTGCCATAGCGTCCAGCCCTTCGGGTGCCAGAACACCATGCCGGGCGACTCTTCCTGGATGTGGAACAGATCGAGCTGCTTGCCGAGCTTGCGGTGGTCGCGCTTTTCCGCTTCTTCGAGCATGTGCAGGTACGCGTCCTGGTCTTCCTTCTTCGTCCAGGCAGTGCCGTAGATGCGCTGAAGCTGCTCGTTCTTCGAGTCGCCGCGCCAGTACGCGCCCGCGACCTTCATCAGCTTGAAGACCTTCAGCTTGCCCGTCGACGGCACGTGCGGGCCGCGGCACAGGTCGGTGAAGCCGCCGTGCGCGTACAGCTTGATCTCGTCGCTCGCGGGAATCGATTCGATGATCTCGGCCTTGTACTTCTCGCCGATGCTGCGGAAGTACGAAACCGCCTCATCGCGCGACACGACGCGGCGCGTGACGGGCTCGTCTTTCTTCGCGAGCTCCTGCATGCGCTTTTCGATCTTCTCGAGATCTTCGGGCGTGAAGGGACGGTGGTACGAAAAGTCGTAATAGAAGCCGTTGTCGATCACGGGCCCGATCGTCACCTGCGCGTCCGGATACAGCTCCTTCACAGCGTACGCGAGCAAATGGGCAGTCGAGTGACGGATGATGTCGAGGCCGTCGGCATCCTTGTCCGTGACGATCGCGAGCGACACGTCGCGATCGATCAGCGTGGACGTATCGACGAGCTCGCCGTCGAGCTTGCCGCCGAGCGCGGCCTTCGCAAGACCAGGGCCGATCGACGCCGCCACTTCGGCGACCGTCACCGGATGCTCGTATTGGCGAACCGAGCCGTCGGGCAAGCGTATCGAAACCATATAGCAATCTCCGTGATGCCGTCAGTGAGCGGCAGACTAACAGCGCGCGAACCGGCAGCAAAAGCGCGCGACAAAAAAAATGCGGCCCCGCTTTCGAGGGGCCGCATTCCGATGCTTCAAAACCACAAGGCGAAAACGTTCCTCGACTAGCGTCGCTCCGAATAGGTTTCGGTCAACGTTCGCGGTGTCATAACCGTATTCGCCTTTTGCGTAGAATTTCCTACTGCCGCCGAAGCCCGGCGAACCGAGCTCCAGCCAATGTCGTTGGTAGGCTCGATTGGATTCGAACCAACGACCCCCACCATGTCAAGGTGGTGCTCTAACCAACTGAGCTACGAGCCTGAAGAAGCTGAAATTATATGGAGCTCTTTTCGTCTTGACAAGTGTTTTCGTGCATTTTGTCGCGAGCAAATGAATTGTCCGGGTCTGTAGCACGTAATCTGTCCGGTTTTTGGGTGCGGCATGAAGCCAGCCGT